>NZ_RXIU01000185.1 GCF_004217665.1 Candidatus Magnetaquicoccus inordinatus
CATACAAGGCGGCTATCTCCTGCAGCAGGGAGAGGCTACGCCAAAGAAAAAGCAGCCCGTCCAACCACAGCATGGGTGAGACAGCGCTGAGCATGGCGGTGCCGGAGGCGTGGCGTACTACTGTTTGATAGGCTTGTTTGTCGATCAGGGTCAACACCTCTTCAGAAAAGAGCACCACCTGCTCTGCATCCTCCATATCGTCATCGACCAGGCGCTGAAAACTTTCCAAACCTAAACGCAAATCGCTGCGCTGACGATAAAAATGTAACAGGCGGCGCAACAGTGAATAGGCCTGTCCATAGCTCTCTTGATCCAGCAACTGCTCTGCACGCATTTGCCACTCGGCGACGGTGCGCAATTGGCGCCATTGCCGCCACTCGCGCCACACTACCGTCAATAGGGTGCCGACTACTGCACTGAAGAGAACGGCAAAGAGAAAGCCCACAAGCGGTTGCCACTGCCACATTTGCACAAGAAAGTGCACACTACTTCCTGTCAGCATGCTGACGACCATGAAAGTCAGCACTGTCAGCCAACCGCGCAAATGCTGCTTGTGGCTTTTTGGCTGAATGGCAGTGGCTGTTGCTGAGCTGCTACGCAAAGGAGCGTTCTCCTCCTTTTGCGGAGCATCAGTAAAAATATCTGGTTCCACACGTTGCTTGCCCCGTGAGCCAGCCGTTTCTCCCATAGGTGTACTGGGTTGGCTGTTGCGGCAGGAGGGGGCAGGGACAGTCGCCAGTTCTGGAGAGGCAATCCAGGGATGAGTGAAACGCATGACAGGGACTCCCGCAGGGGTTTATTGAAATTTACCATGTTATTGCAAGATGTTACGTCACGTATGACTGGTGAGTTACCTTGCAAGATAAATTCCAATCCTGGTTGAGTGGGCGTTGTGTGCAGTGGAAGCGGCCTGGAGAGGTGGTTATTGCCAAAGCAAACGAATCGCTACTTGGCGTTGTGGTGTATCGTGGCTGTTGTTGCCCAACTTTTCGACAGAAAATGAGCCATCCAGACGCAACAGCAATTCGCCTTGCTGATTGCGCCATTGACTCAAGTTGGCATCGGCGGCCAACAGTTCTGCATAAAATTGTGCGGCGCGACTGCTGGCCTGATTCCAATGGTAGCGAAAGGCCCCGGAACCGAGTGCTGCTGAACCGGAAAAGGCGGTAACTATCACGCTATCCAGTACAGGAGTAGTGGCATTGGCAGCCGGACAGTGACTTTCTGGCGCGCTGTTGCCGGTAAAGCAGCGCAAACGCTGCATCAGGATGGTGGCCAGATGCTGCATGATGGGCAGCCGTTTGGGATCGGGATCGTTGTCTTCTGCAGAAAAATCCAGCAAGCCGGGGAGGGTAAGCAGTGCAGCGTTGAAGTCAATTTCTGCCTGAATCTGTTTTTGTTGCAGATCAGCTTGTAGTTGGCGCAGCAAGCGACCTGTGCTCTCTTGGCGGCTTTCTGGAATCACATTGTGGCTGACGACTGGTTGCTGCAGAGTGGCTGGGGGTGCAGCGATGTTTGCACTGTTTGCTGTATCTGCAGAGTTTTTATTGCGTGGCGAACCTTTCTCTGCCTGACCACCACCTTGAAAAAAACTGAGCATATCCTCCCAAAAAGTCTCTCCATTGCCCCCATTTTTGCCTGCATCCCCACCATTGCCGGAGGAGGCGAGTCCTGTCTGGTTTTGCGTGGCGGAGGGAGGCGTTTCTGCCGGCAGGATGAACATCTCGGCAGGAATCGGGGGAATGGTCGGAGGATCCTGATGGTTGTTGACCATCTTTTGCCAATAGTCATTCTCGGCAGCCGAAGCGGGCTGGGAGGTGGGGGGCGCAGGAGCTTTGCTGGGTGATTGTTGCTGCAGGCGTTGCAGAGTCTGTTGATTGTGCAGCAGTTGTTGCTGCTCTGCAGAAAGGGGTGTTGTACTCAAACGTTCAGGTTTAGCAGTGCTGGCGGGAGGGGGTGTGGTTTTTTGCTCAGGGCTGAGCTGGACCAGCAAGCTGCTGTTTTGATCCAACAAGGCCAGATTGTCGCTGAGGAGGGTTTGTGTTTGTTGCTCTTTTTTTTGTAGCTCGTCGTTCAGGCGTTGATTTTGATCCTGCAGGGCCTGTTGACTGGCCAATGTAGAGTCGCTTTGTTGGCGCAGGGAGCTTTGCTGCTCATCCTGTTGTAGACGGTGCTGAAAATCGATGCTGGCAATGAGGAGCAGGAGCAGGAAGAGCAGGGAGAGCCCCATATCGGTGAGAATAATCAGTGAACGGCGTGGCAGTGCGTTCATGACTGTTACCTGACCGTTTTAACCAAAGAGCGCGCACGCCGTTGCTGTTGCTCATGAAAAGCGCCGGCCAATTGGGCCAATGGCAACGGGTTGGCTGGCGTCGGGGCTGTTGCCGACAGTGGCAGGGGTGGTGTGCTCTTTTTGGTTGTTTTCTGTAGCGGTGGTTGCAGACTCTCGGTGCGCAGCTCTGTATTTTTTTCCGGTGCCAGTGGCGCTGTGCGCGAGGGGATGGCGGGAGCAAAGGGCTCTTCTGTTATCTGCTGCGTGGATGGTGCAGCAGGTTGTGTAAAGGATTGCGTGCTGCTGGGTGCAACACTCGCATCAGGGGGCGGGAGGGTGATGCTGACTGGTTCGGCAGGGAGGCTGGCAGAGTCAGCAACAGCCACCGGGATGGCGGGTGCTGGGGAGAGGTGCGGCAGATGTTGAGCCCGTTCGGCGCGATAGGCCACTTGCTCGCGCAAGCGGTCGCGCAGATTATGGATCTGCAGCAGCAGTTGCTCTTTATGCCAGCGGGCTGCCCGGGTATAGAGTGTTGCCGCACAAAGGCCGGAGAGAGAGGTCAAAAATTTCCACAATGTCACCTGCAGAACCGTTTGCAGACTCTCTTTGGCGGTGGTGAGGGAGGCAGCTTGCAGCTCCCGACTGAGGGAGAACAAAGCGGCGCACAGACCGAGCAGGGTAAAAAGGAGTCCCAGAGCCAGTAGTCGGTTGGGCATATCCTGAAGATGGTAACGCTCCCATTTTTTACCCAACAGAGATTCCAGGCTCAATTGGGGTGGAGTGGTGGAATCACTGCCCGCTGGTGGTGCAAACAGTTGCAGAGCTACTGCGGGATCCTGATTATGTACGGTCAATTGCTCATGGAGTTGTTGGTGGGCAGGATTGATCTGACCATTGACCATTGACCGCCATGCTAAAATGGCCCAGACGGCGATTATGAGGGCGCCGCTCCAGGGCAACCAGGGATGGTTCAAAAGGGTCAACAGCCATTCGGGCATGCCAAAACTCCGGTTGGACGGGAAGCAAAGAAAGGCAACAGGAGCATACTAACAAAATCACCGCGTTCTGCAAAGCGATGTGCATAAAAGATCCAGGGCAATCGCATTTGAAAACCAGAAAATTATTATGGAGGTCCAGGAGGAGATTATCTCCTCCTGGTGGGTGCAGGGCAAAGCCCTGCTGAAATTGTGCGGCGTTTCACCAGAAGCGAATGCAAAGCATTCGCGCACGCCGCACCAATCTGTGCCCCGAATGGGCACTCTTTGGGAGGGCGGACGCCCGACATGCACCGTTTTGCTTGTGGCAACAGTGAGGAAATTTGCAAATGCGCTTGCCCTGATACAAAGATCAAGGAGATGATTCTCCTTTTTGCCAGCGATCGAACAGCTCTTTGACCACTTTGCGCACATGGGGATAATAGCTACCGTAGCGATCCTTGAGGGAGGAGAAGTTTAAGGTGTCATCGCTGGCATTGGCCAGGTCGGCGGCATGGGGCAAATGATTATCGAAGCAGGGAATCTGATTTTGTTCTGCCAAAAGCTGCAACTGTGGGAGATGCAGTCGATACTGGCGGCTGCGACGGTCGGTGCGGTTGAGGATAAAGCCCAGCGGCTGCGGCAAGGAGTGCGCATTTTTTTCCTGGGCATATCGGATCATACGGATGGTTTCCGGCAGGGCTTGCAGGGCCAGACGGGTCAATTCGACAGGAATCAACACGGCATCACTCATGATCAGGGCATTGATTGCCAGCAGATGGCGTTCATCAAGGCTGCCGGGCAGATCGAGCAGAGCAATATCAAAATGTTGCGCCAGCAGTGGTTTGAGTCGTTGTGCCAGCAGAGTCAGAGGTCGCAGAGGGTTGGCGTCAAAATCGAGCATGCTTTCCCGATCGGAAGGAAGAACGGTCAAGGCGGGCAGGGGTGGTTGACCGCCACGACTACCAGATCGGGTGTGCAGGAGGGATTCCAGGAGCGGTTGGTGGCCATTGGCCAATTGCAGAGCCACATGACCGATGGTACTGGCGGAGAGTTTGGCCTGTTCAATCCGTTCCACTCCGAGCAGAGCGGTACAGATGGATCCTTGCCCATCCATATCGATCACCAACAGGCGCAAAGGGCGTCCGGCAACCTGCAGGGTGGCGAGAAAGTCGGCCATGGCGAGGGTTAAAGTGGACTTGCCAACCCCACCCTTGTTGTTGTAGAGGGCAATGGTATACATGATGACATTCCGCAACAGGTAATCGGCAGTAAAATGAATTTGTTTTCTTGACAGGAAATGCAATGGTAGGCTAACTACCGATATTCGGCGGACCGTGTACCGGTTGCGCTGCCGCATACCCCAAGATGCGGGTTTTAGAGGGAGATTGTCAACCTTTTCCTCCTGCGATGCCGAAAGGCTGTTGTGCTGACAAAGAGGAGTGATAACCTTGGATGAGGGCAGTGCACCGTTGGCTGCGCAGTTGGCAACGACTGCTGATGCGGAGAGGCTGAGTGAACTGGCTCTGATGTTTGATCTCAGCAAAGAAGAGATGGGTACTTTGGAAGAGATTGGCGAGGAAAAGCAAGAAGAAAGCGCGCAAACGGAGCAGGCAGAGAGGCAGTTGGCAGCGGCAGAAGAGGATCTTTTTGTTTCTGCAGCCCCATTTCCCGATCTGCAGGGTTTCAAGGGTGGCCAGGTTGCGTGCAGAGCAGCGCCTATTTCTCTCTCTTCTGTTCAGTTATTGGCAGAGACTCCGCTACTTCCTGCTCTGCCGGAACTGCCTTGGGTGAATGATCTCTGGTCACACGGGGTGGGCAAGGGCGGTATGGTTGTGGCAGATCATGGAGCGATGGAGCCACCATTGTTGACAGTGGCACCCATTGCCAGTGCCATCTGGGAAGAGGAGCTGGGGAGGGAAGAGAGAGCAGGGGACTATTCGTGGATCGAAATGGTGCCAGGAGCTACTGCTGTTTCGCGTGGGGGGAACATTGTCTGGCACAATCCGGGATTGCCAGCAGCACAACGGTTGCCTGGTTTGGCAGTGCGCAAGGAGCTGTTGTCAAAGGAGAAGATGGCCCCAGAGGTGCGGGATGAAGGTGAACAGAGCAAGGCTCTTGCAGCCTCTGAGGGGGAGAGGTTGCAGATGGTGCAGCACTTTTTGCTGCAGAGCGCAATAGTGATGCAGCAGATAAAAGAGTGGTTGGCCCAGAGTGGCAGGCAGAGGAGGGAACGGCCACCGCTTCACAAAGCGCAGCGGCGCCGTCTGGAGCTGCGGCACGGCAAACGACCGCGTCGTCGCAGTCAGGGTGCCAGAGCACGTCGGCAACAGACTTTTGCAGCAGCATTGCGCAGTGTGGATTGGGTAGAGCCCTGGCAAGGTTGGTTGGATGGTGTGTCGCAACGTGTCAAAGAGCAAATGATCCGCGTAGTGAGCGGAGCAAGAGATAACAGGGGATCCGGTAAAGGATGAATGGTCTGTCCGCAGGGCTAAAGGGATGGCGACGCAGTGGGAGACGAGGATGACAAATCAAAAAAATGAGCGGGCGTTGTTGTTAGGTATTGATTTTGGTACTGCCCGCACGGCAGTGATGAGCAGTCGCCGTCATAAGGGATTATTACAGACGGTGGTGGGCTATCCACGGGATGTCATCGGTGTCAAATTGCTCAACCGCACTTTGGTGGTGGGTGATGAGGCGATCGAAAAGCGCTCTTTTCTGGATCTCTATCATCCTGTGGCCGATGGTCTCTTGAAGGAGGCCAACGACAAGGATTGGGATGCAGCGCGTGAGATTTTGCAACAGGCTATCGCTTTGAGTGAACCGCGTGCCGGAGAGCGCATCTGTGGGATTATTGGTGTTCCGGCCAGGGCCACGGCGACCAATAGGCGGCAGTTGTTGCAGTTGACCGAAGGATTGTTGGATCTCTGTTTGGTGGTTTCTGAACCCTTTATGGTGGCTTATGGTCTGTCGCGTTTGCTCAACACCATGATTGTCGATGTCGGGGCGGGAACCATAGATCTGTGTGCCATGAAAGGGAGTGTACCGGCTGCCGACAGTCAGTTAAGCATTCTCAAGGGGGGCAATTATATTGATCGTTTGTTGGAGACGGCGATTCGTGATGCCTATGCAGGAGTGCAGATTGATCGCTATCTGGCACGTCAACTGAAAGAGCAACATGCTTTTGTTGGAGCGCCCACGGAGGCGGTACTGGTCCATTTGCGGGTGCATGGCAAGCCAATGGCTTTGGATGTGACGGAAGCGATGCGGATGACCTGCGAGACTATTGTACCGGATATTGTTGAGGCGATTAAATCGCTATTGTTGAGTTTTGCCCCGGAGTGTCAGGCAGAGGCGTTGGCCAATATTGTTTTGGCGGGGGGTGGTTCGCGAATTCGCGGTTTAGGGGCGTTGCTTGAACAGCATTTGCGCGAATATGGGGATGTGCATGTCACCATGGTTGCTGATCCAGAGTATGGTGGTGCTTATGGTGCCTTGAAACTGGCCATGGAGCTGCCGACTGACTATTGGAGTCAGATAGGTGAAGTGATCGGCGATTGATTTTTCTTTCATTGTCTTGGTCGTCACGCTAGAATGCCCGTTCATTAAATAATTGTAACTATTCACCACCCAAAACCATTGCGGGTCCAGTGAGGGCACCCTCCTGGCCGGGTCCAGGGATGGAATCCCTGGGATTTTGCTTTTTAATCTTTTAATTGTAACTATTCACCACCCAAAACTATTGCGGGTCCAGGGAGGGCACCTCCCTGGCCGGGTCCAGGGATGGAATCCCTGGGATTTTGCTTTTAATCTTTTTTAATCTTTTGCCTTTGGCGCGCTTTTCAAACTAAGCC
>NZ_RXIU01000186.1 GCF_004217665.1 Candidatus Magnetaquicoccus inordinatus
CGCTTGCATCTTCTGCGGCTGCAGCCTATCCTGATACAGATCAATGCGCTTCCTGTGGCAAGCGTTTATGCTGTGAGAATAGGCAATAAGAAAACTGCTGCGCATGAAAAGCTCTCCCTGCCAGCAAAGGAGTGGTTTGCACGCAATGGAAAATCCATTCAGTCTTTGGTTGCGTCGTTTGCATGATCCCCAAATAGCCGGTTTGATGCTGGTTCTGGTCACCGGCGGACTTCTTATCTACCTTTTTGGTCACGCTTTGGCCCCCTACCTGACAGCATTGGTGATTGCCTATCTGCTGGAAGGGATTATCCGAGCGCTACGCCGCCTGCATTGCCCACGTATCCTGGCCGTCTGGTTGGTATTTGGCCTGTTTTTACTGATGCTCAATCTTTTGCTCTTTGTGTTACTGCCCCATCTCATCGTGGAGTTGGCACGCATTTCCGAAGAGATCCCTCGCATTACCACTACTATCAAACAGCTTTCCCATCAATTGACCGAATCGGCTGCCGGTCTGTTCAATCCGGAACAGGTGGAAAGCATGTTGTTGCATCTGGTGGAAAATTCACAAGAGCTGTTGGGTAAATCGGTGACCTTCCTGTTGCGTGGAGTGCCAGGATTGATCTCATTGACTCTCTATTTGCTTCTGGTACCCTTCTTGGTCTTCTTTTTTATGAAGGACAAGGAGCCACTGCTGGCTGCCTTTTCACGCTATCTGCCCGGTGAACGCGCTCTGTTGGAGCGGGTTCTGCATGAAGTCAACGCCGGAGTCGGGGGCTATATTCATGGCAAATTTTGGGAGATGCTGTTGCTGGCTATCACCAGCTATATCGGCTTTGCCTTGATTGATTTTCGCTACGCCTTTGTGGTCGGCCTGCTGACTGGATTATCGGTTTTGATTCCCTTTTTGGGCTTGGCAGTGGTCACCATACCGGTGGTCTTGTTGGGCATTTTTCAGTGGGGTGCCAGTTGGGAAGCGCTCCACCCTTTGCTTATCTATGGCATCCTGCAATTGGTTGACGGCAACATTGTCGCCCCCTTGATTCTTGGCGAAACCGTGCGCATCCATCCCACAACCATTATGTTGGCAGTATTGTTGTTTGGTTCTCTCTGGGGTGTGGTGGGGGTCTTCTTTGCCGTACCCCTGGTGGTATTGCTCAAAAGTGTCCTGGAGGTGCTGATTCCGCAACAACCCATCACTCCCGAAAGCACTGATTAGTGGCCGACCCGCTTATTCAGGAAGCCAGCCAACTGCTGCAGGCTATTCTCCCGGATCTGGCTGATGCAGAAGATGCCTCCCTGCGTTTGCCTGCCGCCGATCAGATAGTGGAGCAGCACTTTCGACAACAGCATAGCGGTTCCCTGGCTCGCACCACCATCGCCAACCTGGTCTATCAGGTTCTGCGCCATCGCCGTTTTTTGCAAGCGATGTTGCAAACGCTCTTGCCTGCTGGAACAACAGCAAACGCTGTACAGTTGGTACAAGCAGCCTCCATTGCCCTGCATGAAGGGTGGCAAGAGCTCTCTGGTTGGCAGCGCCTCGCCTATCTGTTGGGCAACATCGATCCTCCCTCGCACATTCCACAACCCTCCTTATCGATGGCAGAACAGCTCTCCCTCCCTGATTGGCTATGGCAAAATTGGTCGGCACAATGGGGTGTGGAAGAGGCGTGCGCCTTAGGTCTGGCACTCAATCAACCAGCCACTCTCGATCTGCGCGTCAACACCCTGCAGACAAATCGTGCGCAGTTGACAAGCACCTTACAGGAGAGGGGCCTTGCTACCCAATGGACAGAGCATGCTCCACAGGGGGTACGTCTGCAGCAACGACTGCCTCTGCACACCTTGCCCTCCTTTCAACAAGGATGGTTTGAGGTGCAAGATGAAGGAAGTCAATTGATGGCACCACTCTTACAACCCAAACCCGGAGAGTTGCTTGTCGATCTGTGTGCTGGGGGAGGAGGCAAAACCTTGCATCTGGCCGCCCTGATGCACAATCGCGGACGCATTATCGCTGTGGACAATGAAGCGGCACGTCTGCAACGACTGACACAACGCAGCAAACGCGCCGGAGTGCGCATCATACGCACCGTTGCGGTACGCCACGAACGGGATAAACCCCTTAAAGAGTGGGAAAACAAAGCGGATGCAGTATTGGTGGATGTTCCCTGTAGTGGCAGCGGCACCTTGCGTCGCCATCCCGAGATCAAATGGCGGTTGCACTCTGCCCAGGTTGAGGCGTACCATTACCGGCAATGTGCTCTCCTGGAAGCGGGCTCCCGCCTTTTGCGTCCAGGTGGGCGCCTTTTGTATGTCACCTGTTCTTTGTTGGCGCGAGAAAATCAAGAGGTCATCGCAGCTTTTCTGGCCGATAACCGCTCCTTTCGCAGTATGCCACTGACTCTCCCAACCAGCATTGCTTGCACGGGAGCAATGGTGTATCTGTTGCCACAGAAAACAGGAACCGACGGTTTTTTTGCTGCTCTGTTACAGCGGTCTTCTTAAAATACCGACTTTGCAGAGGATTCTTATTCGTTCAAGGAGTGACAAACCATGGCCATCATTAAACGTGCATTGATCAGTGTCTCTGACAAAAGTGGCTTGGGCGAGTTTGCCAGTGGCCTGGTTCGTCATGGAGTGGAAATTCTCTCCACCGGCGGTACAGCCAAAGCACTGCAACAACTGGGCATCCCGGTCAAGGATGTAGCCGCTTTTACCGGTTTTCCCGAAATGCTGGATGGTCGGGTAAAAACCTTGCATCCGAAGATTCATGGCGGCCTGTTGGCGGTACGTGATAATCCAGCCCATCAAGCACAGATGGCAGCCCATGATATTCAGCCAATTGATATGGTGGTGGTCAATCTCTATCCGTTTGAAGCCACCGTCGCCCGTTCTGATTGTACTCTGGAAGAGGCTATCGAAAATATTGATATTGGTGGCCCATCCATGCTGCGTTCAGCAGCCAAAAATTATCGTTCCGTGACGGTGATAGTGGATCCACGAGACTATTCTGTGGTTCTTGCCGAGATGGATGCGCATGCAGGGGTGGTCTCTATAGAACGTAACGCCGCTTTGGCGCGTACCTGTTTTGCCCGTACCGCCGCCTATGATGGTGCCATCAGCAACTGGCTCTCTTCATTGGATGACGAGGGAATGCCGCAACTCTTCCCCGCAACTTTGACCATGCAGTTTCACAAACGGCAATCGATGCGTTATGGAGAAAATCCCCACCAATTGGCTGCTTTTTATACCGAACCCGGTCCGATTGCCCGTCCCTCTTTGGCCCGTGCCGATCAGTTGCAAGGCAAAGAGCTCTCCTTCAACAATATTCATGATGCCAATGGCGCTCTGGAACTGGTGCATGAGTTTCAGGATCCCACGGTGGTGATCGTCAAACATGCCAATCCCTGTGGTGTCGCCTCCTCTGACAATCTGCTGACCGCCTATCAACAGGCCCGCGATTGTGATCGAACCTCTGCCTTTGGTGGCATCATTGCCTGCAATCGTCCGGTCAGCAAAGAGCTGGCGCAAGAGATGACCGCCATGTTTGTAGAAGCGGTCATTGCCCCATCCTTTGAGGAAGAGGCGCTCGCCCTTTTTGCCAGCAAAAAAAATGTACGCCTCTTGGCCACGCAAACTGCCGCACGCAGCACCGCTCCGGGTCGGGTTGCTCCAGAGTGGACCATGATGGAGATGAAACGGGTTCTCGGAGGTCTTCTGGTGCAGGAGAGGGATACCTTGTTGCTGCGAAAAAATGAACTGCGTGTGGTCAGCGCCCGCCATCCCAGCGATGCGGAACTGCGTGATCTGGAGTTTGCCTGGAAAGTGGTCAAATATGTCAAATCCAATGCCATCGTCTATGCACGCAACCATTGCACTGTGGGTGTAGGAGCAGGACAAATGAGTCGTGTCGATGCCTCGCGTATTGCCGTCTGGAAAGCCGGAGAGGCGGCCCGCTCTCTGGGAATAGCCATTCCTCCGGGTGGTGCGGTGGCAGGATCGGTGTTGGCCTCAGATGCCTTTTTCCCCTTCCGGGATGGTATTGATGCTGCTGCCGAAGCAGGAGCAACTGCGGTGATACAGCCCGGTGGATCAGTACGCGACGAAGAGGTGATTGAAGCGGCCAATGCCCATAATATGGCCATGTTGTTTACTGGAGTCCGCCATTTTCGTCATTAATCCGGCTGGTGACTGGCGCATTATTGTTCTCTTGCACGCTCCCTCGGCCACCGCATATCCCATCACAAAGCACTTGCCATGATGCACACCTTACTGCAACAGGCCATCCAGGAAGCGGGTGGCCTGTTGCCCTTTCATAGCTATATGCGCCTGGTACTCTATCATCCGCAGTATGGCTATTATATGAAACAACACCCCCGCCTGGGACGGAGTGGCGATTTTGTCACTGCCCCAGAGATGACCTCCCTGTTTGGCGAGCTGTTGACCCTGCAATGGATTGAAATCTGGCAACGTCTGGGTGAACCCGCCACTTTTGAACTGGTAGAAGCAGGAGCGGGGAGCGGTCGCCTGGCGCTGGATATTTACCGTACAGCCCAGCGTTTTCCGGCTTTTGCCGCTGCTCTCTCCTATACCATCCTGGAAATCAGTCCCGATTTTTGCTCTGCACAACAGAAGCTGCTACAACAGGCAGGTTGTCCGATGACACGCTTTCGTTGGTGCAACACGCTGGACGAGTTGGAAGAAAAAGGAGTGGAGGGGGTCATCTTCAGCAATGAGTTTTTGGATGCCTTTCCCGTGCACTGGGTAGAGATGCACAGCGAGGGATTGCGCGAATTGGCGGTGGTACAAGAGGAACAGGGGTTGTCTCTTGCTGTGATGCCTGTTGCTGCACCGCTGCATCCCGACCATTTTATGCGACTTGGCATTACCCTGCCGCTGGGTATGCGTACCGAGGTGGCCTGTGCCGCCAATGTCTGGATGGCCCAGGCAGCGCGTATTTTGCGACGTGGGGTGATTGTCTCGATCGATTATGGTTTGACCAGAGCAGAATATTATCACAGTACCGCCCTCCCCCAAGGCACCTTGACCGGCTTTTTCCGCCATCAACAGATCAATAATCCCTTGTTGCATCCTGGAGAGATGGATCTGACCAGCCATGTCCATTTTACCGATCTGGCGGAGGTAGGCGAGGAGCAGGGGTTGTACACTATTGGCTATACAACGCAGGCATGGTTTTTAATGGGTTTAGGAATTTTGCAGCGCTTGGAGCAGTTGGCGCGCAGCCAATCGGTAGAGCGCATGCAGGAGATTCGCCAGACGGTGATGCGTTTATTGATGCCCCAGGGCATGGGAGAACGGTTCAAGGTATTGATGCAAGGACGGAATTTTCCCCATGAACCGCTTCCAGCCGGCTTTTCCCTGCATAATGCCAAACAGCGTTTGCTGCAGAAAAACCAAGGCTAGAAGCGCCTCTGGTTATGGTACGCACCATGCCTCTCACCAAGGCATGGTGCACAGATCTTACCCTGCCTTTTTCATGATATAGCCCTGCTGAATGATCGACAGCACATTATTGATCAACCAATACAAAACCAAACCTGCCGGGAAAGTTAAAAACATAAAGGTAAAGACCAACGGCAAAAAGAGCATGACCTTGGCCTGAATCGGATCGGCTGGGGTAGGATTCATTTTGGTTTGAATAAACATGGTCGCCCCCATCAGCAACGGCAAGACATAAAAGGGGTCATGAATCGACAGATCATGAATCCACCAAAAGAAGGGGGCATGACGCATCTCCACCGAGAGATACAACACCTGATACAAGGCAAAGAAAACCGGGATCTGTACCAAAATCGGTAAACAGCCTCCCAGGGGATTGACTTTGTTGGCTTGGTAAAGCTGCATCATCTCCTGATTGAGACGGGTTTTATCGTTGCCATAGAGCTTGCGCAGCTCCTCCATTTTGGGTTGCAACCTTTTCATCTCATTCATCGAGCGATAGCTCTTATCCGCCAGGGGAAAGAACAACAGCTTGACCAGAATGGTCAAAAAGATGATCGCAATGCCATAGTTATGGAAAAAATCATTGAAGAACAAAAGAATATCCACCAACGGCACTGCCAGGAAGTGCAGCCAACCATAGTCGATAGCTCGTTCCAAACCCATGCCCTGTTTTTCCAAGCTGCGAATCTCTTTGGGACCAACATACATCCAGGTCTCCAAGGTGACTGCTTGACCCGGTTCGACGGTATAAGGTTTGGAGACCGATCCGACCCGATAGACCGGTGCATCATAGTCAAAATAATATTTTTTCTGCGTATCGGTTGCCCCTGGGACCAAGGCAGCCAGAAAATATTTGTCAGAAAAACCGATCCAACCGGCGTTGGCCGTTTTTTGTTGATCCTGTTTGCGCAATACCTCATAGGTATGCTGTATCCGTTCTTTATCCAGATAGCCCATTGGACCCTGGAAATCAGAGGGTGCGGCAGCTTGCCCTGGATCCAAAGTGGGTTCTGTGCGCACATATTGGGCAAAGCCATGCACCACCACCGGCTTCTGCCCTTGATTAATGATCCGATCCTTCACCACCATCATGTAAGAGTCGGTATTCATTATAAAGTTTTTTTCAAAATGCAGCCCGCTGCCATTATCCCAAAAGAGATCCATGGCACCTGCACCCTGCACTCCCTCCTGATTTTTTGTCGACCAGACTGTTTTCCGCCCAGGCATGGTCATATCAGTATTGGCCAAAAATCCTGTCTCGCCAAAAAACAGTTCTGCACCTTTGGCACCACCTCGCTGCAAAAACTTGATGGGCTTTCCTGCAGGAGGCAACTGATCCAAATATTTAAAAAACTGCACATCCACCAATTGCGCACCGGTCAGGGAGAGTTTACCCCGAAACACGGTATTCTCAAACGGCAGCAACTTCTCCTCTTTCACCTCTGCTGCTGCTTCGCGTTGCGTCGGGGGAAGGTTTGGTTGCAGCGCAGACAGTTGTGGTTCACTTCCTTTGCCAACCTGGACATTGCTGACCGGCGTACCTTTACCATCCGGCACTTTTGCTTCTGCAGTGGGAGTGGTGGTTGCTT
>NZ_RXIU01000187.1 GCF_004217665.1 Candidatus Magnetaquicoccus inordinatus
ACGCGCTTTTTGCGTCGGCGCGGCGCGCCTAATGGAAGCAAGCTGTGCGGATTGGCGCGCCTTTTTGCGCCAATTCGTACAGCATCCCCATGGGGGTAGAGCTGGCGAGCCAGCACAAACCTGAATAGTTACGAAAAAACAAAAAAATATTATGGAGCTCCAGGAGGAGATTATCTCCTAAGCCCTGCCGATAATGTGCGGCGTTTCACAAAAGCGAATGCGCAAGCATTCGCGCACGCCGCACCGATTTGTGCCCCAAAAGGGCACGCTTTGGGAGGGCAGACGCCCAACCTGCACAGTAGGGTTTGTGGCAACAGCGAGGAAATTTGCAAATGTGCTTGCCCTGTCACTTGACAGAGAGGTGCAGCGATAGCATGATTAATGGCAGTTGGAAAACAAATTTGGCTGAACTCTTCATCACTTCCCACACACACAGGTAACCGGAATGGTCACTCTGGGTTCTCGCTCTATTGGCGATGGGGCACCCTGTTTTATTACTCTGGAAGCGGGTGCTACCCATAACGGTCTGGCATCGGCAAAGCGTTTGGCCTCCTTGGCCGCCTCTGCTGGTGCCGACGCTGTCAAGTTTCAGATTTTTGACCCGGATCGTCTGGTAGCCGATAAAAAACAGCTCTTCTCCTATGGTATCCTGGCGGATCGTGCAACGGGTCGCGTGGAGCAGATTAGCGAACCTCTGTACGATATTCTGCAACGGCGCTCCATGGATACCGACTCCTGGCGACAGTTGAAAAACCATTGCGACAGTTTGGGGCTGCTCTTTTTTGCGACCGTTGCCTTTACGGAGGATGTGGATCTGCTGGTGGAACTGGGGTGTCAGACTGTTAAAATCGCCTCTGCCGATGTCAACCATTTTCCCTTGATTCGCTATGCGGCGGCCAGCGGTCTTTGTATCCAACTGGATACCGGCAATGCCAGCATCGGTGAAGTGGAAGCCGCTGTTGATGTCGTGCGCTCTACCGGCAACGAACGCATCATCATCCATCACTGCCCATCGGGCTATCCCGCCCGCTTGGATGGTATTAATCTGAATATTCTGCCCACATTAAAGCAGATGTTTGACTATCCCATCGCCTTTTCCGACCATACACCCGGTTGGGAGATGGATATTGCAGCCGTCGCCCTGGGTGCCAACATGGTGGAAAAAACCATTACCGAAGATCGCACCACGCGCAGCGCCGAGCATCAGTTTTCCCTGGAACCACCAGAGATGCAGCTCTTTGTACGCACCATACGCGAGCTGGAACAGGCTATGGGCAGCTCGCGGCGCATCCTGCACGATGTGGAACGACAAAAGCATAAAGCGGTGCGTCGCAGCCTGTTTCTGCGCTACGCCCGCCCTGCCGGTCATATCCTGACCCCGGAGGATATCGATTTTCGCAGACCCGGTTTTGGCATCTCGCCGCCAGAAACCGAATTGCTGCTGGGAAACCGTCTCCGTTGCGACCTGCCTGCTGATACCCTGTTGCAATGGTCGCATCTTGAACCACCTGCAAGCAACTGAGAGCTTGTGAATAAATCGTCGCGAACAAATCCATGGGCAAGGCGCAGGCAATTGCGCGACGAAAGATATCAAGCCGATTGCGAGGCGCGACAGAGCCTGCAACACCGCCCGTGGGCGGCGTCGCAGATTGATTCGCAAACTCTGAGCCGATCGGTTTGCCACCTTTTTTTATTGGTGCACAGATGATTGTGACACACCAACGCCAACCGCAGGTGCTGGGCCTGATACCTGCCAAAGGGGGTTCCACCCGGCTTCCACGGAAAAATATTATACCATTGGCAGGCATCCCACTGCTCACCTGGAGCATACAAGCGGCTCGCGACAGCGCCATTTGTGACCGTCTTTTGGTCTCCACTGAAGATGAGGAGATCGCCGCTCTTGCCCGAGAGAATGGTGCAGAGGTTCCCTTTTTGCGTCCCGATCATTTGGCACGGGATCCGGCAGGTGTGGTGGATGTGACACTGCATACTCTGGATATGCTGGCGGCACAGGGAGAAGAGTATCAGATAGTGGTCATCCTGCTGCCCACCTGTCCTTTGCGCAGCGCCCAGGATATTCAACAGGCTTTTGCTCTCTTCCAATCCCGCCAGGCCCTCTCCTTGATGAGTGTCTCGCCGTTCAGCCATACCCCTTTTGCAGCGTGGCGTATGGATGCTGAGGGTCTGCTCACACCCCATTTTCCTGAATATGCCCATAAACGCTCCCAGGAGCTGCCTTTGGCCCTGCGACCCAATGGGGCCATTCATATTTTATCGGTCGCCCATTTGCGCAATACACGCTCCTATATTGCCCCTCCCCTGCTGGCCTATCCCATGCCGATAGAACGCTCCATCGATATCGATACGCTGGATGATCTGCGCTATGCGGAAGCGTTATTGGCCAACAGAGAGGAAGCAGCGACCCCTCCCTCTCAGCATGCCGCTCGCCCCTGATTTTCACAATGGCACTTTGCAAAGGATGCTTACCCGATGTCTGCGCATAATGTTGTTATTCTGGTAGATGATCGCAAACGAGACCTGGCCAGCGCCGCCTTGATTGCCCACCATCTGCAACAACTGGGATGCAACTGCTTTCTTGAACCTCTGGAAGCCTACAAAGCGGTTTTGCTGGTGCACAAACCGGATATGATTATCTTCAACCATCTGCTCGCCAGCCATCTGGTTGCCTATTCCCAACGCTTGCACAGCATGGGTATTTTGACCGCCGTGTTGCCGAATGAAGCGCTGATGTATGATCGCCAAGTGCTCAATTTTAATGCCGGACGCTTCCACAAGGATGCCCATATCGACTATTATTTTTGTTGGCACGGCGAGTTGAAAAAGGCTTTGCTGGAGAGCGGCTTTCATCACTCTGGAACCTCTCTGGAGGTGGTTGGCATCCCCCGCTTCGACTTCTATTTTACACCCTGGTCAAACATGTTTCACAACAGCTCCCCGTCCCGCACGCAAAAAAAGAGAATTCTCCTGTGTACCAACTTTGGTCTGGTCGCCCTGGCGGAGCGACCGAAAGAGGAGGCGGATAAACTCTTTTCTGCCTGGGCGCCACGCATCAGCACCCTTACCGATTATTGGGGATGTATCTATTCGCTGCAACAGCGTCGCGATGCTCTGCCTGCCTATATCCTGGCCTTGATCCAGACAGGGCTCTACGAAGTCACGCTGCGCCCCCATCCACGGGAAAATTTAACCTTTTATCACAACTGGCTGGCCAGCCTGGATCCCAGCCTGCGCCAGGATATCCATCTGGAGGCGGAGACCCATATCACCCAGTTGATTCTCAACAGCGATTTGACCATCTCTGTCGAAAAATGCACCACAACCATGGAGAGCTGGATCTCACGCAAACCAACCATCTCCCTGATTTTTGATAAACATCCCATGCTCTACCACGAAGAGTTTGCCCAATTGAATGTCTCCTGTTACTCCCCGGAGGAGCTGCCTGGTTTGGTGGCACAGGAGTTGGCTGCACCAGAGCAGTCCGCCTTTGCCGCTGCTCGCCAAGCCCATCTGGAGCGTTGGTGCGCTGCCCTGGATGGTCAAACTTGCCAACGCATCGCCTCGATCATCAAACAAGCGGTAGACAATAAAGCCGCAACCCGTTGGTCAGAGATGCAGTTTGCCGATTATACTCGGGCGGCCAAAATGCGCCTCAAAACCATGCTGGGCCTACCCTATACCTTCGATCTCATGCTGCTTATTAAAAGCATGTTGCTTCCGCAACGCTATGCCACAAAGATGGAGACGGTACAAAAAACCATTACTCCCAAACAGATCCACGCCATCCTGAAACAGATTGCCAGCGTCGGCTGAGCACGGGATCCCTCCAGTTGCAAGAGGAGTACGGCCATGAAGCCCATCACCATAGCCGATTATACCATCGGTGCAGAGCATCCCCCCTTTATCATCGCTGAACTCTCCGGCAACCATAATGGCTCCCTTGAACGGGCCATGGCTATCGTGGAGGCCGCTGCCCAAGCAGGTGCACATGCCCTGAAAATCCAAACCTATACCGCCGATACCATGACTTTGGATCTCAGCGCCGGCCCCTTCCGCATCGATAATCCGGACAGCCTCTGGCAAGGCACCTCCCTGTACCAACTCTATCAACAAGCCTATACCCCCTGGGAGTGGCATCAACCTCTCTTTGCACGCTGTCGCCAATTGGGTATGGCCGCCTTCAGCACCCCCTTTGATGCCTCTGCTGTCGATTTTCTGGAATCCTTGCAGGTGCCCTGCTATAAAATCGCCTCGTTTGAAAATATCGATCTGCCCTTGATCAAAAAAGTAGCCGCCACAGGTAAACCTGTGATCATCTCCACCGGCATGGCTACCTTGGCAGAGTTGGAGGAGAGCGTACAAACCGCCCGCAGTGCCGGCTGCCAGGATCTGCTCTTGCTCAAATGCACCAGCACCTATCCCGCCTCGCCCATGCACAGCAATCTGCAGAGCATCCCCACCATGCGCACCCTGTTTGATTGCCAGATCGGTCTCTCCGATCATACCCTCGGCATAGGGGTTGCTGTGGCCAGCGTCGCTTTGGGAGCCACGGTCATCGAAAAACATTTTACCCTGGCCCGCGCTGATGGTGGTGTCGATGCCGCCTTCTCCCTGGAGCCACACGAACTGCGCCAATTGGTCGATGAAACCGGGCGCGCCTGGCAGGCAATGGGCCAGGTACATTTTGGTGCCACCAGCTCTGAACGGGATTCGCTGCAGTTTCGCCGCTCCCTCTACATTACCAAAGATCTGCAAGCAGGAGATCGCTTGAACAAAGACAATTTGCGCGCCATTCGCCCTGGCCTGGGTTTGCCACCCAAATTTTTGGAATGGCTGTTGGACAAGCCGGTCGGACGTGCTGTCGCCAAAGGCACGCCGATGTCCCTGGAGCTGCTGTGGCCAAGCTGAGTTCGCTCTGCTTTCGGGCTGATGCCTCGCCACAAATAGGCTTGGGTCATGTCATGCGTTGCCTGACCCTGGCCGATACTCTGGCCCAACAGGGTATACACTCCCATTTTATCTGCGCTCCGGAGGGAGCTGCCCTGGCCCAGGAGGTGTTGCAACGGCGCCACCGTCTCTCTCTTTTACCCAAACAGCCCCGCCATAGTGATGAAGATGCCCAACTCTGCCGGGCCCTACTGACCGACACTCCCCTCTGGTTGATTGTCGACCACTATGGTCTGGATCGGCGTTGGCAACAGAGTATGCGTGCGCTCGGTTGTCCGATCATGGCCATTGATGATCTAGAGCGCCCTCATGATTGTGACCTGTTGTTGGATCAAAATCTTCTGGACAACAGCAATCCCTATCAAGCGCTCACCCCCCCCTCCTGCCGCCCGCTGCTGGGCCCACACTATGCCTTGCTGCGTCCTGAATTTGCCAATCTGCGCCAACAGATGCGTCTGCGCAGCCAACTGCAACATGTTCTGCTCTTTTTTGGTGGCAGTGATCCGGGAAATGAAACCTGCAAAGCTCTGCAAGGGCTGTTGCAAAGCTCCTTTTCGGGCAGCATTGAGGTGATTGTGGGCAAAGCCTATGCGCATCGGGAGCCGCTGCAAAGGCTGGTGGCGCAAGGAGGCCAGCGGCTTTCCTTGCAGGTGCACATAGACAATATAGCCGAACGCATGCACAACGCCGATCTGGCTATTGGCGCCGGAGGCACCGCCTCCTGGGAGCGATGTTGCCTGGGATTGCCCACTCTCATCACCATCCTGGCGGACAACCAAATTGCCGTAGCGGAGCGCCTGCAGCAGGCTGGAGCCGCTTGCAACCTGGGATTTGCTGCACAGTTGCAGCCCATTGATTATACAAAAGCTCTGGAAGAGATCTCACCAGCCCAGCTCCTGCTGCTCTCCGGTGCTGCCGCCCAGCTTGTCGATGGCCAGGGCAGCATGCGGGTGGCTGCTGCTCTCCTCTCTTTCTCTGTTTGACCGGCCCATGCCACAGGATGATGACCTATGGAAATAGAAACCTTGCAGGATCTGTTCAGCCAATTGACCGATTTTCCCCACAATCGTTTTCACCCCCTGGTATGGATCATCGGTGAACCGGAGATTGGCGAGGGGGTCTTTATCGGTGGTTTTTCGCAGATCAACGGCAAGGGAGCACGATTATCTATTGGCAATCATTGTGATATAGCATCGTTTGTCAGCATCAATTGTGCCGATTCACATCTGCGCTGCCTGGGGGTAAGCGAACAGATTGTACGCCGTGATATTATTCTGGAAGAGCATGTTTTTGTCGGTTCACACAGCGTGATCAAAGGGGGTGCCCATATTGGACATCACTCGGTGATTGCGGCAGGAACGGTGGTCGATCCTGGCGTCATTCCGCCCTACTCTCTGGTCAGCGGCAATCCCATGCAGGTAAAAGCCGGCTATTATCGCAATCGCATCGCCGATCCTGAGCAATAAGCAGGGTGTGGTAAATGCCCCTGTCCAGCAGTTGCCTCTGTACGGCAGGCAGCAGCGTGCCAAAACGCACTTTTTCTCGAGACCTATCCACTCTGTTTGTAACTATTCAGGTTTGTGCTGGCTCGCCAGCTCTACCCCCCATGGGGATGCTGTGCGAATTGGTGCAAAAATACGCGCCAATCCGCACAGCTTGCTTCCATTAGGCGCTTAAGCCGACGCAAAAAGCGCGTCGGCTTAGCGTGTAAAGCGCGCCAAAGGCAAAAAATTAGGTAACTGTTCAGGTTTGTGCTGGCTTGCCAAGTCTACTCGGTTTGCGATGACTCGCCAGTTCTACCCCCATGGGGATGCTGTGCGAATTGGCGCAAAAAAAGCGCGCCAATCCACACAGCTTGCTTCCATTAGGCGCTTAAGCCGACGCAAAAAGCGCGTCGGCTTAGTTTGAAAAGCGCGCCAAAGGCAAAGGATTAAAAGATTAAAAGCAAAAGATTAAAAGATTAAAAGATTAAAAGATTAAAAGATTAAAAGCAAAATCCCAGGGATTCCATCCCTGGACCCGG
>NZ_RXIU01000188.1 GCF_004217665.1 Candidatus Magnetaquicoccus inordinatus
GTGTACCCTGGTCAGCACTCATGCCACTGTAGTATGCCTTCGCAAACTCATCCCAGGGAACCAACCCTGCCAGTTTCACCCACCGGTTGTTCGGATCAAGACCTCGTTCAAACGGACTCTCAAATCCGGGCAAGGTAAGCTGCTTTTTGTCGCGTTCTCGGATCATCAGATGCACGCCTTTTTGGCTGTTTTGGCCGAAATTCATGCACACAATTCTATCATAATCGCATTTTAATGTATAGTTTCAATGTGTTATTCTTTTTGAGGAGACCCTAAATAGAGGTGTGCCATCTCTTCCAGATGTTCGTCAACCGGCAAGGCAAGAATATCGGTCAATTGCATGGTGTCATAACGGGTAAGCCGCTTGTGCTCTGGGGCAATTTTTCCGGTGCGATTGTGAAACTGCCAGGGTGGATCGGCCAGGATAGTGTGAAACAGGCGGCCTTTAAGATATAAACGTAAATCTTCAATTGCCGCCATACCGACAGGTGTGACTCTCTGCATGTGTTTTCCAACTTAAGTTACTATTATTGGCAACAAAGATCCGATATGCAATGCTTGATCTATTTTTCAGGCATTGGCATCGGCTGCAGGCGTGCTAATGGCATTCCGTTATGCATGATCAATAGCTCTTGGCCTGCAGCAATGCGTTGCAACAATAACAGACGACTAGCAGAACTGTCCAACCCTAATTCTTCTAGAGTCAAAGAAATAATTTTTGGACGGCTATAACCATCCGCATAGATTTCCTGTCCAGCAACTAAACGGATCTCGCCACCCGGATGGCTGATCAAAACATGGTTTCGGGTAATCTCTTTGACCAGTCCACCATCTATCCAGGTGCCAACAGTGACTCTGCGCTGATTAATCAGCGCTTGCCAAGAAGATCCATGTGCACTATCTACTTGTAACAACTGGGTTAATCGCCAGGGACCGCTGCGCGGTGGCAAGGCTGGCAGGGCTGCTGCAGATGAGGAGGAGGGGTGAGGCGGCGCCGTTGCTGGAGTAGAAGATTGGCTGGGGTCGGATAATAAACGACATGCACTCTGCGGATAGATGGCCGGCGGGCCCTGTTCGACATGGCAACGATAAAAATCCTCACCCCAAACTGTGCCACAGCTCAGACCAAGAAATAATAGCCACCATGCAAGCCAGCATATCCGCTTCATCCTGTCACATCACCCGCTGGTACTCCCGGAAATATCGCAATACCCGTGTGACATATTGGCGGGTTTCCGGGTAGGGAGGAATGGTGCCCCCATAACGGATGACCGTGTTGGGTCCGGCATTGTAGGCCGCTAATGAGAGCTCTAGATTATTATTGAACTGGCGTAACAGATCGGCCAAAAAGCGGGCTCCGCCGTGAATATTGGTCTCCGGGTCGGTGCTGTCATGGACACCATACTGAC
Organism: Candidatus Magnetaquicoccus inordinatus; assembly: GCF_004217665.1. Classification (GTDB taxonomy): domain Bacteria; phylum Pseudomonadota; class Magnetococcia; order Magnetococcales; family Magnetaquicoccaceae; genus Magnetaquicoccus; species Magnetaquicoccus inordinatus. The sequence goes on from NZ_RXIU01000188.1 coordinate 1,410, forward strand.
GTGCTGTTTCCGGCATAAGCTGCATTAAACCAACAGCCCCTTTGGCGGAGACTGCATAGGGATCAAAATTGGATTCGGCACGGATGATGGAATGCAGCAGCGCACTTTGTAAACCATGTTGTCGAGCCGCATCGCGCACCAGATCTCCATAAGGATGCGCATCCTCTTTGGCCGAAGACAGATAAGAAGCAGTGTGCTTTGCTGATGCAGTTGTGGAGAGGTTACCAGCAGAGAGATGCCCTGGTGTGTCCGCAGGGAAATAATACAGCAATCCGTTTTGATTGATAAATTTTTTATTGGCAACATGACGGTTGGTCGCGGCTATCGGGCGATAGCGGGGATCGTTGGGGCGGTCTGTCAAATGCAAAACACCCTCTGCATCGACAAAAGAGTAGATCCCTTTGGCCATGAGCGTTGTGCTTGGCAAGATGCAGACACTGCTCAACAGAAGAGTAGTGATGACATGGCGCACAGTAAGCATTTCCGCTCCACTCTCAAAAGAGGTTACCAGCTCTGTCTGGCGAACGGTAAATGGAGATTATCCAGAAGGCAAAGTGCTGATAATGTGCTGCTTGACCAACTCTGCATCTGCTGCCAATACAGCACAACGACTGGGCCGATCAAGCATGCCCTGCAAGGCTGGCGGTAGGGGTGGCTCTGCACCAATGGCTTGCTGGACCGCAGCGCCAAATTTGGCAGGATGAGCGGTAGCCAAACAGATGGCCTCAGGATAATCTGCCGCCGCTCGGACACCAACTGCCGTATGCGGATCCAGCAGATAACCGTTGTCGCGATAAAAAGAGCCAATTTGTTGCAGAGTCTCCTCTTCACTCACTGCTACAGCAGTGAAGATCTCCGCAGCTTGACGCTGTTTTTCTGCAGAGACTGCGATGCAGCCACTCTGATCCAAGCCGCGCATCGCTGCAGTGACCTGTTTTGGATCTTCATCCAACAAATAATAGAGATAACGTTCAAAATTGGAGGCGCGCTGAATATCCATGGAGGGGCTGACAGTCGGCCATACCTCCGCTGAACCATAACTGCCGGTACGGAAAAAACGGGTCAAAATATCATTACGATTGGTTGCCAAAAGCAAACGTTCAATCGGTAAACCCATCCGCAAAGCCAGATAACCCGCAAAAATATCCCCAAAATTACCGGTTGGTACCGCAAAAGTGACCCGACAAGCCGCATCACCTGCCGAGACTCTGCCCCAGGCAAAGAAATAATAGACTGCCTGCGCCAAAATGCGGGCCCAGTTGATGGAGTTGATCGCTCCCAATTGATAGCTTTGCCGAAAGGGCAGATCATTGAACAGATCCTTGACGATCCGCTGTCCATCATCAAAAGATCCACGAATGGCAATGTTGTGCACATTGTCATCCAAAACGGAGGTCATCTGTCGCTCTTGAATGGGGGAGACCCGTTGATAGGGATGGAGAATAAAAATATGAATACCTTGTCGTCCCCGTACCCCGTGAATCGCTGCTGAACCGGTATCACCGGAGGTGGCACCCAGGATATTCAGCCGTCCACCGTCTCTGGCAAGAATATATTCAAACACATTACCGAGAAATTGCAGCGCTACATCTTTGAAAGCCAACGTCGGACCATGAAACAGCTCCAGAATGCGCCGTCCACCTACCGCAACCAGTGGGGTGACATCGGGATGGGCAAAACAGGAAAAGGAGCGCTGGCAAATAGTGCGCAGGGTATCTGTTGGCAAATCTTCATGGTCGGCAAAAAGAGCAATCACCTCTACTGCCAGTTCGGCAAAAGGGAGAGTGGCCCAACGACGCAATTGATCTTCGGAAACCTGTGGGATGCTCTCCGGCAACAGCAGACCACCATCGGTCGCCAATCCCATCATGACCGCCTGGGAAAAGGTGAGTGGTTCCACCTGACCGCGCGTACTGATATAGCGCACACCCATCGCTTTTACCCCTCCCGCTACCTTCAAATCTCTGCGTCCAGACCCAACAATGCCAAGCCCAAACCAAATTTACTGCGTTGTGAATAGGTCAATGGATAACGTTGCATCAGATCATCAGCCAAAGCACGAATGGCCTCTCCTTGACCCGCCAACCGCTCCAACTCTACCTCTGCCAACGGATGGATCTGGGTGTCTGTACGAATCTCCCCTTGATCCAAGGCCATTTCGACCCGATTTTCCTCCCACTGCAACAATAATACCCGGCGCTGAAAATCGGTCACAAACAGAGGAACCAAAGCTGCTTGCGGATCTACAGCCGCCAGAATCCGCTCGCGCATCTCTCCAGCAGGTAACTCCTCCCAATGCGCAATGGGGGTCGATAACATCTCTTCCCACTCTTGTCGTTGTGCCAAACCGGCAACCATGGGACCACCCGTGCCCTTGAGATTGGCGCGCAAGCCTCCGCCCTGCTCCTGACGCATCCGAAAAGCCAAATGGTTCTGCAACAGATGTCGTTCTGGCGTGTCATAATAGGTGGCGAGAAAATGGCGCGTTTTGATCGGTGTGCCCTGGCATTTGGCCAGCAGAGCACCATCCTGCGCCACAGTGTCCAACACAAGCGCTGAGGCAGCAGTCAGCTTGATCTCTTCTTCGATAGCCATAATAGAGTCTATTTCCTGCAATAGATGGCAATAAACGATGCGCCTTTTAAGGGCGTACCGGATAACCCTGTGTCTTCCAATCCAGCATGCCGCCAGAAACATTGAATACCTGCGGCATGCCCATGCGTTTCAGCATCACCGCCCCATAAATAGAGCGATTACCGCTGCGGCAGATCACAGCAATGGGGCGAGAGGAGGCTCGTTGTTTTACCTCATCCAGGCGTTGCCGCAAATCGGGCAGAGGAACCAACATGGCCTGCTGTACATGTCCGCCTGCATATTCTTGCTCTGAGCGTACATCCAGCAACAATGGAGGAGAAGAGGAGGCCAGTCGTTTGGCCAGTTCATGAACTGTAAGATGTTCCACCCCAGCCATCCTTGCCATCAATGGTCCACGAACCATCAACACGGCAAAGCCTACCAACATCAATAATGTCAGTGCATTTTCCTGTAACCAGTTCATATCCTAACCTGATGTTTGCCGATTTCAGTTTTCCGAATGGGTAGCGTTGCAAAAGATGTTGCGCGTCAAAGAGACGAGATCCAACACTTTGCAGTCACCGACCCGATAAAATACCTGATTGGCATCCCTCCGCGAGGAGAGAATCTGTTTGTCGCGCATAATAGTCAAATGCTGGGAGACATTGGATTGCGTCGTTCCCACCGCTTCGACCAGCTCTTGCACACTTAACTCCTGATCATTCAGGGCGACAATCACCTTTAACCGCAACGGGTGAGCCAACGCCTTCATGCAGCGTGCAACCTTTTCAATGTTGGCTTCATCAAAATTGCCGGACACAACATCCCCCTGAATTCGTTCATCAATAACTGCAGGAACTTACTAAAGCTTCAGCCGTGACCCAAGCCCAACTCCTGCTCCAGAAAATCAAATAATGAATAATACGCGCCGATCACCATGGCCGTCAACGGATTTTTGCTTGCAAGATTCCCGATTTCGAGGCATAACATACTCCATGAATACGATCTCCTCACTCAAAGAAGCGCAAGTGTTGGCCTGGTTGCAGCAAAACCCGGATTTTTTACCCAACCATCCCGAGCTTTTGCCCACAACAGGTGCTGACGGTAAGGTCATAAGCCTGGAAGCTGGCCAATTGAGCCATTTACGCCGCCAGAATGACCAGTTGCGAGATAAGCTGGATGCCATTCTCAATCGTCTGTTGCGCAACGAAGAGATCTACCGCGCCTTTCATGCCATCCAAACCCGGATGATTTTGGCCAGCAGCCCCTGGGCTGTAATCGCTATTGCTACCCAGGAACCAGAAAATTTATTCAATATCAAACGGGTAACCGTATCGCTTACCGCCAAAGAATCCTCTCTGGTACAACTGTTTCATCGTACACCCCCTCCAGAAGCGTTGGAAGAGCGCCTCTTTGTTCTGGACCACAGCCTGTTGACGCAAATTTTGGGTGAGGGCAGTGCGCCAGTCATTCGCGTGGGCCGAGAGGGTAAAAATAAACAGTGCTATTTTGGCCAGATCACCCCCTCAATCCGTTCCGAAGCTCTTGTCCCGCTCTATGCACCAGATGATGGTCAGGCCCCACAACGGCGTTTGATCGGTGCCCTTAACCTGGGGGGTGAAGCGCCCAATCGCTTTCTGCCCAGTGATGCCACCGATCTGCTGCAAGATCTGGCCAATGTCTTCAGCCACTGCCTGATGCGTATGACCAGCAGCTCTGTATCCGCTTCATGAAGTAGAAGCCCGACCTTTGTTGCCTCTGGCACTGTTAATGGCCTGTTGCAGGCGGGTGGCAAATCGTTGCAACGAAAATTTTTCTTGAACTGTCCGCCGTGCTGCCGCACCCATGCGTAAAGCCAACTCCCGATCTGCCAACAGCTCTCTGGCTCGTTGTGCCAGCTCTTGCGGATCATCGCTTAAATAGCCACTGACTCCGTCGATGATGGGTGAAGAGTGGTGTCGGTTGCCCAATACCGGTAAACCGGCGGCCATCGCTTCCAAAACCGCCATATTATAACCATCCTCCTGTTGTTGATCTGCCGTATGAATATAAAAACGGTGACTTTGCAATAGACTTTTCAAATGGTCCCAATTGTCTGCAGGCGCCACCCCAGGAAATTCAGGATTATGGCCGACCAGACGTACCGGAAGATCAGCAAAAGCCTCTTCATGAAATTGCCAGTTGAGCAAAGTGCGTTTGGGATGAATCTGATTGGCAACCCGAATCCCGCAGGCCAACTCTCCTGACCAGGCGGGATAGGCAGCCACATCCACTCCACATGCCACAATATCCTTGGTAAATCCCCAGGAACGCCCCTTCATGGCCGTTACTGCAATCACATGTGTTCCAGTCAAGCGCACATACTGGCGCAACACCGCACGGACCTGTTCTGCTGAACTCTGTTCCTGTCCCTGCAGACGCCCCTCCAAGGTGTTGTGCAACACCAGAATACGCGGCCATGGCAGACTCTTGACATCCAACAGGTCGGTCATGCTGTGGGCAATGATGCAGTGATAGGCTCTTCCTTCAGTCAAAGCCTGCTGCAAGGTCAACAGACGGGCATTGGCGGGAAGAGGGCGAATGCGGCTATCCCATTGTGGGGTATATCTTCCTGGCAAACCATCAATAATATCCAATTGACAAGGCAAGGCATGCAGTTGATGCACCCATGCCTCATGACAGTTGAGCGTCAACAAACGCCAAGGGGATTGGCTCATACAGATTCCTGATGGGTAGATATTGCTTTGTTGATATTCATAAATTTCTCGTTTTCATTGCCAATTGTCACCATGGAACATCCTTTGCGTCAGTGGCTGCCAATATCGCTGTGTTTGTGCTGGCAGGCAGATTTGTAACTATTCAGGTTCGTGCTGACTCGCCAGCTCTACCGGTTTGCGATTTTGCGATGACTCGCCAGCTCTACC
>NZ_RXIU01000189.1 GCF_004217665.1 Candidatus Magnetaquicoccus inordinatus
ATGCAGGCGTGGATTGCCATAAAGCTGCAAATGGGTCGTCTCCAAATAGCTACCGGGAGCTGGATCTGCCAGAGGATCTGCCTGGAAGGTGGCTGAGCGGTTGGGATCAAGGATACGCATTTGAATGCCCTCACGCAGGCTGGCACTATTGATATTGAGGGTGGTGACACCAGCCAACAGCACCAGCAGTATGGGGATGGCGTGTGCGAGCGATTCGGCAGCCCATTGCAAATGGGTACGCCAACCCAATGAGGGCCCCTCTTGAGCGCTGCCTGGCAGCAGGCCAGCCAGGAGAATGAGCAGCAGTAGAGCACTGCCCACATAGAGCAAATCGCTTTGCAACTGAGCCAGATAGTTGCTCTCCTCTCCTTTACTGATCAAATATCCAAAAAAGAGCAGCCACAGGTAGAGTTGGATATTTTTCCAAAAGTGCAGTGCCCGGTGCATCATGGCAACACCTGCCAGCGGTTATCGACATCAGAGAGATAGTCAAACCAGGATTCGGGCAAGCTCTGTAATAAAGCGATATACGCGCAGACCAAGAAAATAATCAGCAAGGCCAGACGGAGGATAAATGGGCCACGAAAGACAGTGCGATACATAAAAAGCAGCTTGATGTCCAACATGGGACCAATGACCAGAAAGGCCAGGTGTGACAGGGGGGAGAAGGTGATAAAACTGGCAGCCACAAAAGCGTCGGCACCGGCACAGAGGGAGAGTGTAAAAGCCATGAGCATCATGGTGGCAGGTCCAGATATTGTTCCCTGTCCCCATGCGCTCAGCCAGGCAGGATTGAGCAGACTTTTCATCAGACTGGCAATCAGGACGCCGAAGAGAAAATATCCGGCAGAATCAAGAAAATCGGCACGGCTTTGCAGCAACACAGAGCGCAAACGCGACCAACCGGAAGAATGGTTGGTTGCAGGACAGCAGGCTGCAGGAGCCGCACTTGCAGCAGAGTGTGCCAAAGCCACATCGGTAATCAATTGTTGCTCTACAGGCAAACGACGTAATAACAGCGCAACCAGCAGCGCTACCCATACAGCTCCCGTGGCGCGCAACAGGGGATAATAGAGATTTTGCCCAAAAGCCATCCAGGTGCCGGCAAGGACCAAGGGATTCAGAATGGGGGCAGCCAACAGATAGGCGATGGTGTGTGGCAAGGGTAATCCCAGGCGCAGCAGGCGACGGGCAACAAAGCCGATTCCGCACTCACAGATCGGAAAGAGGGGAGAGAACAGGATAATGGTTGGGATTCCCCAGACGCCCAGACGGTTGACCATGCGTGGCAGCCACTGGGCGGGAATCCACCACTCCAGGAGTGCGCCAGCCAGAGCCGAAAGCAGCATATAGGGAGCCCCTTCCAGGGTGATGGCGATAAAATAGGTGGCAAAGTTTTCCCGCCAACCGGGAGCAGGCTGTTGGTTGAGGCGATCAAGATATGCCGGCAGACCGATCTGCTGTTGCAGCAATGCCGGCAGAAAAATGGCCAAGATCACCAGCAACAGCAGCAGGCCACCAAGCCATTTTTCCCGTGCTGGGGCAAGCGAAGTGGGGGGGGGCCCTAGGCTGTGCGACATGTGCGGCACTCTCCTTCTATCTCCATGGTCACCCAGGCCGTTTGAAACTCCAGAGTTTCTGCCAGAAGTGGAATTGCTTGGGCGATGGTGCTGCTCTCTGTCTCCGCGACCACGCCGCAACGACGGCAGATCCAGAATTGCATAATGTGTTGGTGATTGGTACGGGTGCAGGCAAAGTAGGCGTTGTTGCCGGACATGCGGTGTACCACTCCCAACTCCATGAGAAAAGCCAAAGCGCGATAGACTGCCGCTGGGGTGGGGCGACGTGTCGATTCGGCCATACGTTCCAGAATATCATAGGCTCCCAGAGAGCGATGCGAAGCAGAGAGGATGGCCAAGACCTGCTGGCGTTGTGGTGTAAAGCGGATGCCTTGCTGCTGACACAACTGTTCGGCGCGTTGCAAAATCCAGCTTCGGCAGCGTCCATGATCATGATCCACTGCTGGAAAGGGAGGGCTGTCACAACGGGGGAGGTGGGCCATGACACACTCCTGGAATGGTAGAGGGTCGTTTATTCAGGGATTGACAGGGTATACGAGTTGATCTTATGATGCAAGCTGATTGATATAATATATCATCTCAAAGAACGATGGGGACGATCATCAACAGGCGATACCAGGGAGAGCAGCGCAGATGAAAAGGGTACAGTGGGGCAAAGGCGTGGTATTTGGTTTAGGGTTGTGGCTGGGAGCGATCAGCCTGGGATGGGCCGCTCCGTTGCAGGTGGTTGCCACCTTTTCGATTTTGGCGGATCTGGTACAGCAAGTAGGAGGGGAAGAGGTGCGGGTCACCACTTTGGTGAAGGCCAATGGAGATGTGCATCTTTTTGAGCCTTCCCCGGAGGATCTGCGCAATTTGCAACAGGCAAGCCTGGTGGTCGGCAATGGTCTGCATTTGGAAGGATGGTTGGAAAAATTATTGCGGGCTGCGGCATTTCGTGGCCAGAGTCTGGTTGCCAGTACCGGGGTCAATGTGCGCTATCTGGAGGAGGGCGGGCAGCGTGTTCCGGATCCCCATGCCTGGAACAGTGCTGCCAATGCCATGATCTATGTGCGCAATATAATGCAGGCGTTGCAGGCAAATAATCCTGAGCAGGCTGCCTATTATCAGAGCAGAGGTGAGAAGATGCTTGCCACTTTGCAAGAGTTACACGAAAAAAGTCGGCAAGATATCGCTGCCATTCCGGTGGAAAAGCGCAAAATTCTCACCAATCATGAGTCTTTGGGCTATTTTGCTGATGCGTATGGAGTACGGTTTTTAGCCCCTTTGGGAATATCCAGTGAAGCGGAGGCCAATGCCAAAGGGGTTGCCCAGCTTATTCGACAGATTCGTCAGGAAAATATTCGCCTCTATTTTTTGGAAAACAGTGGTGATAAACGCTTGCTGACGCAAATTGGCAAAGAGACAGGGGCAAAACTGGGGGGGATACTGTATGTTGAGTCGCTCTCTGCTGCCGATGGTCCGGCAACCACTTATGAAAAGATGTTTCGTCACAATGTGCAGTTGATGGTGGCGGCCATGACACAACCATAATTTGTGCGGTGACAGGAGCTTGTGGGGAGAATGCAATCAGTTCATGACCACGGGTCCACAAGCTCGCAACACTGTATTGATATTGGTGCACAAGCTCTCAGAAACTGTTTGCTGACAGGGTGGTTCTATAACTGTTTTGGTCGTTTAAGCTGCTGGCGAATGGTCTCCAGCAAGATTTTTTTCTTGATGGGCTTGGTCAAATGTGCATTGCAACCGGCTTGCAGACTGTGTGCAACATCTTCTGATAATGCATGGGCAGTCAACGCGATAATGGGGATCCGTTCTCTGTTTTCCTGCTTTTCTGAGCGGCGCCAGGCGCGTGTTGCCGCATAGCCATCCATCACCGGCATTTGCACATCCATCAAGACCAGATCAAAAGGGTTTTTGTTCAACTGTTCCAGGGCTTCTGCCCCATTTTCCACTGTTTGCAGAATAAATTCGCTCTCTTTCAGATAGGCAGAGATCAGCAGTCGATTGTCTTCTGAATCATCAACCAACAGGATGCGTTTTGGCTCAATGGCTGTTTGTGTTGGCAATGCGGGAGTGGAGAAAGAGGAAAAGAATTGTTCAATTTCTGGCAGACGATTGGCAATCGCTTGCAACAAGTCGATACGGCGAATCGGCTTGATCAGATAATCATGTACTCCCAGCTCCTGGCAACGATGCAGGAATGATTCCTGGTGCTCCGAGGTCAGGATAAGTACTGGAAATTGGGAATGATGGGTGCTGCGCCACAATTGCAAAAGCTGGAGGCCATCGATTTGCGGCATGCGTATGTCCAGCAATACCAAATGATACGGATTGCCAATGCAGATAGACTTTTCCAATTTTTGCATGGCTGACAGAGCATTTTCCGCTTCATCCACTGTTGCCTGGGTAGGTTCGAGATAGGATTGAAAGAGTATTCTATTGGCGGCATTGTCATCTACCAGCAAAATGCGTACACCTTGCAGTTGCAGAGCAGGTTGTGCTGCAACTGGTTGTGCTTTGGCAAGGGGAATGGTCAGATGGAATGAACTGCCGTTGCCAATTTGGCTTTCAACCCGAATGGTGCCACCCATCTGATTCAATAATTTGTTGACAATCGACAGACCAAGTCCTGTACCGCCATAACGACGGGTGGTACTGGAATCGGCTTGTACAAAATGGTCAAAAATTTTGGATAATCGCTCTTCGGCAATACCAATACCACTATCCTTGACCAGGATGTATAGCCAAATTTTCTCATCGTCAGGAGGCTGTGATGGGTTTGTAGCATTCAGCTCCAGGAGTATGGAGCCGCGTTCAGTAAATTTGACGGCATTACCCAGCAGATTGAGCAGGATTTGCCGGAGACGGGTTGGATCGCCAAGCAGCCACTCCGGCACATTGGGGTGAACGTGATAAACAAGATGTAACCCTTTGGCGTTGGCACGCAACTGTAACATGTCACAAACAACACGTGCCTCTTCTGCAGGGTTGAAGGGGATCTGTTCCAGAATCAATTGTCCTGCTTCAATCTTGGAAAGATCAAGAATATCGTTGATGATGCTCAGCAAATTTTCTCCAGCAGAACGAAAAATTTTTACATATTTTTGTTGTTCCGGCTGTAATTCACTCTCCCACAACAGGTCGGCCATGCCCAGGATGGCATTCATGGGAGTACGAATTTCGTGGCTCATGTTGGCAAGAAAATGGCTTTTGGCCAGGTTGGCTGCTTCTGCAGCCTCTCTGGCCTGGCGAATGGCCTCCTCTGCCTGGTGCCGTTCGCTGATATCGGCTTGTACACCATTCCAGACAATATCATTTTGCTCAACACTGGGAGTGGCATCGATGGAGATCCAGCGCGTTTCCTGATTGCGAAAAATTCTGCCGGTCCAAGAGAATTGCGAGAGTGTGGCGTTGGCAGATTGAATATCCAGAAAAAATCGCTCTTGATCTTCAGGGTGTATCACGGCGAAAGCCACCTGATCGTTCTCCATGACCTCTTGTTCGCTGACCCCCAACTGATGACACCATGCAGGGCTGACAAAATCGAAGCGCGATGTCCCATTGTGAAGAAAACGCCAGCGATAGACACCGATGGGAATGCGATGCAGCAAATCAGCCCGTTCGTTGAGAGTTGTTTGCAAGAGTTGAGCGGTATGACGGGCATCATCGCGTGCTTTGGCCAGAAGCTTGCGGTCTTGGTTGTCTTGGGTAAAGAGCATAGCCACCAGCAGTCCGTCGGAGGAGAGGCTCAAAAGGTAGGAGAAATAGTTGGTCAGAGCTGTCTGTTCCAGATCATGGTTGAAAAAACCTAGATGCATCAAGGCACCGCTGAGTGCCTGTACAGCGGTGAGTAAAATTACGATGATGGTACCTATGGCGCCCGCACGCAGCGCAACCAAGGTCACAAAGAGAAACATCCAGTAGCCCCGCGCCACCAGGCCTAGTGTATCATGCAGCCAGTTGAGAAAGAGTACCTGACCGACCACGCCGGCAAGAGCAATAATCAGGATGCTTTCCAGTAATTTGACCAGATCAAATTTATGTCTGGTTGTATTATGCCAAATCAACAGGGGTGCAAATGAGATCACTAAACCACATGCTGTGCCGGTTATCCTGTGCATAATATTTTGTATGGCGATAGTCGGCATGCCCAGTTTGAGTTGTATTGAGACAACGAACACAGCAACAAGCCCCATGGCCAAGGCAGCAGCAAAAAGGCGCAGATAGTCTTTAACGTTACAAAAAGAGAGCGGATTGTTGCCACCAGTAGTTTTATAAAACTAAAATCCTGCAGTAACGATTACCAGATTGCGTAAAGTGTTCTGCACAGCAAAATCGATAGGAACACCAATAAGCAGATTACCAAAGAATACGGCAAGCATGGTAATGCCGATCATGGTATAACCATGAATGATGGTAAAATAGATTACCGGTCCGTAAACCAGCCAAGGAAAGCGGATAATATCATTATTGCCAAACAATTTCTGTATTAACAAGGCGGAGAGGATGTGCAGCAAAAAAAGCAGGAGGCCATCACGAAATGGTGTGGGAAGGGATAGATAGGGCATTATTCATTTTCTCGTCCATGATAGCTTTCACGCCAAACAAGAGAGAGCAGGAGCTGGTGTTGCACTCCATGTAGCCTACTCTCCCGCTCAGTGTATAAAGCGGCTGCAGAATAATCCAGACAATAGTGACCTGTTCGTTTATTTACCTGCTTGGTTGTTCTCTCCTGCTCGCGACCATTTTTTACACGCTCTCTGCAAGTGGCCAATCAGATCTGTTTGGCGACTGTTTGCGCCGCTTCGATGGTACGATCAATCAGCGTATCATCATGGGCGAACGAGAGAAATCCGGCTTCAAACTGGCTGGGAGCCAAATAGATCCCTTCGGCCAGCATGCCATGAAACCAGCGGTTGAAACGTTGCAAATCGCTCTGCGCCGCCTCGGCAAAGTTGTGCACTTCTGTCCTGTCGGTAAAAAAGAGTCCAAACATGGAGCCAACTTGTGTCCCCAGGTGGGGTATGCCCGCCTGTTTAAGGGTGCGCGAGATTCCTTGGCAGAGTCGCTGGGTACGCTGTTCCAGGGTGCTGAAAAAGCCTTCTTGACGGATAAGGTTTAATGTAGCCAATCCGGCGGCGGTAGCCAGAGGATTGCCAGACAGGGTGCCTGCCTGATAGACCGGACCGGCAGGGGAGATCTGTTCCATGATCTCTTTGCTGCCGCCATAGGCGCCGACAGGCAGACCGCCACCGATAACCTTGCCCAAGGTGGTCAAATCGGGACGCACATCATACAAGGCCTGTGCTCCCCCCAGAG
>NZ_RXIU01000019.1 GCF_004217665.1 Candidatus Magnetaquicoccus inordinatus
CCGATGGCTATATCCTGCTGCTTTGTGATCAATCCCTGCTTGGAAAAGAGCATCATGCCGCGTTGCAACAACAGATATTTCCCCGTTGTCTCTCCAAACCTCCCCGCGTGGTGTTGTTAAGCGAGTTTGGTCGTGAGGAGGAGGAGTCTTTGGCGGATACATTGGTTGCTGCGCACTTGACCAAGCCTGTTCATTGCTCGCTGCTGTTTGACACCCTGATGAATCTGTTCGGGGTAGAGGTGGAGGCGCTGTCGCGGATTCAACAGCAGCAAGCGTTGTGGCCGACTCAGGATCAGAGGCTGCAAGGGGCCCATTTGCTGCTGGTCGAGGATAACAGCATCAATCAGCAGGTGGCTTGTGAAATCTTGCGCAGTGCCGGTTGTGTGGTGGAGGTGGCCAATAATGGTCGGGAGGCTTTGGCCATGATTGCCGCCCACGACTATGATGGGGTGTTGATGGATATTCAAATGCCGGAGATGGATGGCTATACCGCCACCCGCCAGTTGCGGGCCGAAGAGAGGTATAGAGCACTGCCCATCATCGCCATGACCGCCCATGCCATGAGCGGTGATCGAGAAAAGAGTTTGGCGGCAGGCATGAACGACCATGTTTGCAAGCCGATTCATGCGCCCACACTGTTTGCCGCATTGCAACGCTGGTTGTCGCCCAACAATCGCCCGGCAACTGAAACGGGCGCAGTTGTTCGCGAGCCGAGCCTGGTTACAGGGGTTGCGGTGCCCCTGGATGCCATCCCCAGCATGGATGTGGCGGCTGCCCTGCAGCGTATGAATCATAATCATGCGCTGCTGCGCACCATCCTGGCAGATTTTCTCCGCGATTATCAGCAGACAGCAGAAGAGGTGGTACAGGCCCTTTCTGGTCGCCGCAAGGCTGATAAAGAGAGTGCCCGCAGGTTGGTGCATTCGGTAAAAGGCTCCTCTGGCAATCTCTCCGCCGAAGCGCTCTATCAGGCGGCGACACTATTGGAGGTGGCCATTCGTGAGGAGCAGTGGGCGGAATCTTCTCCATTACTGGAACGGTTTCAGAAATATCTGCAGCGTTTTTTGCAGGAGATCGACCATTTTCTCCATGCTGCACCTGCCCAGACTGCTGCTGACCCGGACTATTCCGCGGATGGCTCCTCGGCTCGGGATTGGCAGGAGTTGTTGCCAGAGCTGCAAAAGTTTCATCTTCAGTTGTGTCAGTCCGATTTTACCGCCCAGCATACTTTTGATGGCTTGCACCCCTTGCTGGGGGAGCATTTGCCAGTAGCAGAACGTGCGTTGTGGCAGCAATTGGCCAGCAGCATGGAGCAGTTTGCCTTTGCCGAAGCGGCGGCAATTCTCAGACAAATTGCCGAAGGTTTGTCGCTCTCTTGGGAGGATGGGTTGCCGGAGAGGGGGGCTGCCCAGGGGGAAAAGCATGGATAACAAGCCTAAGCTGTTGATTGTGGATGATTTGCCGAGCAATATTCGCCTGATGACTGCTATTCTGGCCAGCGACTATCATTTATTTGTGGCCACCAGTGGTCAGGCTGCTTTGGCCATTGTGCAACAGCACACCATTGATCTGGTGTTATTGGATTTATTGATGCCGGAGATGGATGGATTTGAAGTTTGTCGTCGATTGCAGTTGGCCGAGCACTCGCGTCATATTCCCATCATCATTGTCACGGCGCAAAACAGTGTTGCTGAAGAGACTCGTGCTTTGGCCATGGGAGCGGTTGATTTTATCAGCAAACCGCTTTCGCCGCCGGTGGTGTTGGCACGTATTCAGACCCATTTGGGGTTGAAACATTCTCGCGAGCTGCTGGCAATGCAGAGTCGTGAGCTGGCCAAACAAAATGAGCAACTTTTGCAAGCCAGCCAGATGCGTGATGATGTTGAGCGGATCATGCGTCATGATTTGAAGGCGCCACTCAACGCCATGATTGGTTTTCTGGATATTTTGCAACAGAGTCTGGAGTTGGATCAGGAGCAGAGTGAGATGTTTTACCTGGTCAGCCAGGGAGCGCAGACTTTGTTGAACATGATCAACCTGTCGATGGAGTTGTTTAGAATAGAGCAGGGCACTTTTCGGCTGGATGCGGCAGCGTTGGATCTGTTGGGTTTGTTGCGCCGACAGGAGAGTTTTCTCAAGCGTTCGTTACAGCTCAAAGGGAGTCGCATCTGTTTGTTATTGGAAAAAGAGGAGGTATGTTCTGGTCAGCATTTTTGGGTTTATGGGGAGGAGCTGCTTTGTGAGTCGTTGTTGGGCAATCTCTTGAAGAATGCTGTGGAGGCAACGCCGATGCAGCAGCCAGTGACCATTTCATTGTGGCAGGAGGGGGGTATGGGTTGGGTGAGCATTCACAATCAGGGTATGGTGCCGGCAGAGATCCGCCACATATTTTTTAATAAATATGTGACTTATGGTAAGAGCAAAGGGATTGGTTTGGGGGCCTATTCGGCGCGATTGCTTACTCAGGCGCAAGGGGGGTCCATTGCGATGCACAGCAGTGAGAGCGAGGGTACGACCATACTTTTTTCTCTGCCGCTGCCGCCGCAATAGTGGGGTATGCGCACAGAGGGGCTTGCTTTCTGTTCAGAGGTGCTGCTGTCAGTTATGCACCGCCCAAAACTATTGCGGGTCCAGGGAGGGCACCTCCCTGGCCGGGTCCAGGGATGGAATCCCTGGGATTTTGCTTTTAATCTTTTGCTTTTGGCGCGCTTTTCACAACAAGCCGACGCGCTTTTTGCGTCGGCTTAAGCGCCTAATGGAAGCAAGCTGTGCGGATTGGCGCGCATTTTTGCGCCAATATGCACAGCATCCCCATGGGGGTAGAGCTGGCGAGCCAGCACGAACCTGAATAGTCACGATTGTGCTTTTAATCTTTTGTTTTTGGTGTACTCATCACAGCATCCCCATGGGGGGAGGGCCGACGAGCAGAAACCATCCGCCAGGAGCGATCATCCTTCTGGCGCGTACAGCCCAGCAGATGCCACCAAGCCTGCCTATTATTCAGTTTCAAAAGGCACGGCAGCGGAACTGTTGGCGGAGGGGGCCGTTGTCAAGAAGGGATCGGCTTTGATGAACAGAGCGATAATGGCTCCGGCCAATTTATTGAACAGTCCGATTAAGCCACCGGTTGCTGGCTCTTGGGAAGAATCGGTAGAGGCGTCAAACATGGGATGCACTCCTAAGCACGGAAAGTGAATGACGACAAATTTGTGTAGCAAAGTCTGCGCAACGGCAAAAATAGATAAAAAGAGAGAAGCGCTGCAGGACAGCCAAGCAAAACCAGAAAATCTTTTCAAATAATGATTCAATTTTTACTCCATCCTGCGTCATTATTCAATCATGAATATTTGCGACAATACATTTTTTCCTGCCCAGGAGGCTCTGCAAAGGTTTGTCTTGACTGCTGGCCGCTGCTGCCGGAGCAGGGGTGCAGCATATTGTGCTGGGGTATCAATTTTGTTTGTTATTTTATTATAAATATATATCTAACCTATTGATGAATAATCCTCATCAGGCTGCAGCATTTGCTGCAGCCTGACTTTGATGACAATTTTGCAAGATTTCAATGATAATACGTTGAAATAATTGACACTATTCAGACATGAGGCAATCAGGCATGAAAATTGATGAAGTTTGGTTACTTTCTGTGGCAATTGTATCCTCTACAGGGAAAACGGTTGCGACCAGTAAACCCAACTTGAGAGAGGTTTATCATGCTGGCAATTATCGATTGGCCGCTGTGGAAGGTGATGCTGTTTGTTTGGCTGTCGTTGGCCATTATCAAGTCGGTAATTACCACGGGTACCTTGTGGCATTTTCTGTTTGTCGATCAGCGTCATTGGCGGAATCGCCTTTTGGGAACCACCTTGGCCAGCATTTTGATGTGTGGCTTGGTGACTCTGTTTGTACCGGTGTTGCTGCTCAGCCAACGCCGTCATTTTTGGCTCTTTCCCGACCGTAATCTGCAACGTCTCTTGCAGCGTTGAACAGGCAGAACGCTCCATTTTGCAATTCATGGCGCAAAAAAAATCTCCTCAAGTGTCTGCTTTGTTCAGGCAGAGCAGGCACAGCACAAAACAGCTCTCCCCAATATTTTGAAGTGCAGTCCCATAACCTGGTGCGAGTATTTACAATTTTCTGCGTTCAAGATGGCCACCAGCGCTCTCTTCTGTTGGTTCTGCAGCTTGTCAGTTGTCTGAATAATCAAATAATATCAAGATATTTACAAGGTTTTTCTCCTCTTTCAAACTGTACATGATAGCCTCTTGCACAGTTTGAAAGATTATTATATTTTCCTGCAACAGTTTTCATAGAATATGAGGGCATTTTCTGGCTTTATTGCCAATAATTTGCCAAAATTTTTGCGATATTTTTTCCCATTATTTCCATAGAACACAAGACAGCGTTTGCAGAGCGCTGGCTGGATTGCTCAATAGAGGAGTCAGGATGAACATACTCATAGCCGGTGCCACGCCGATGGGCGGAGTTTTGGCCAAATATATGGTCGAGGAGGGACATGATGTCCATGTTGTCGATGCCAATTCCGATGCCATAGCCGAAATGGTCAGCCATCTGGATGTGCGGGCTTTGGTGGGGGAGATCCAGGATCCCGCCATTTTGACCGAGGTACAGATTCAGAATACCGATCTGATTCTGGCAGTCAGCGATATGGATACCACCAATATCGTCACCGCCTTGGCCTTGCATCCGTTGGCTCCACGCGCCCGTACCGCGGTGTGGGTGCGTGACACCCAGTTTACCGAAAACACCCAACTGTGGAGCGGCGCCCAATTGGATCAGGTGATGCTGCTGACGCCAGAACGCAATGCACTGCATTTGTTGATTGATTTATTGGAAATTCCTCTCTCTTTTGAAGTGGCCTCTTTCATGGGGGGAAAGATCAATATTGCCGGTTTTTGCCTGCATGAGGATAGTCCGCTGATCGGCAAAAAATTGAGCGAGTTGGTACAGAGTCAAGAAAATCGCACCCTGGTTGCCGCCGTGGAAAGAGGCAGTGAAACAATCGTTCCCACCGGAGATTTTATCTTTGCAGCCCAGGATCGCCTGTTTATCCCTTTGTTGGAGGGCCGAAAACTCTCCAGCTCTTTTGAGTTTATGGGTTTGGAACAGAGCCATCTGCAGATGAAAAACAGTCGCTATCTGTTGGGTGGGGGTGGCAGAATGTCCTATCTGTTGGCGCGTCGTCTGGAAGAGAAGGGAATCTCTCCCATCATCATCGAACAGGATCGGCAACAAGGAAAACATATGCTGGAACGCCTCTCCAGCAGCCAGGTTTTGCAAGGTGATGTGACCAATCTCAACCTGCTGAGTGAATTGATCACCCCTGCAACCACCTATATTGCTCTGACTGGCAATCAGGAGATCAACTTTTTGTCTTCGGTGTTGGCGCGGCGCCTGGGGGCCGGGCGTGCCATCACCATATTTGATAATGAAGGCTATATGTCCATCTCCCAGGTGATGGGTGTGGATGCCGCCATCCATCCCAAATTTACCACCATCGGTCAGGTGATGGGACTGTTGCGCCGTTATCCGGTCAACGAAGCCCAACTGCTGCTGGGTGGAAAACTGGATGCCCTCTTGGTGCCTCTGCAACCTGGAGCTCCTATTGTCGGCAAGCAGTTGCGTCATGCCGGTGTGCCCAAAGGGGTGGTGATCGCTGCCCATTATCGCGATGGCCAATTGTTTTTGCCCGATGGCAACTCCACCTTTAATGTTGGCGACCAACTGTTGTTTGTCTCCAACCGGCAAGCCAAACTCAACCGGGAAATCCGCAAATTGCTGTTTGTGGAGAGCTGACCTATGAATTTAATGATGAATATCCGTGTGTTGTCCCTGTTGGCCACCTTGCTCTCCTTCAGCCAGATTCCCGCCGTGCTGGTGGCTCTGCTGGTCGGCGAAACACCCATGCCCTTTATCCAATCGATGGCTGTGGGGGCAGCTTGTGGCTTGCTCTATTTTGCAACCTCCTCCGCCACTCCACTCTTGCGCGCTCGCGATGGTATCTTGATTGTCGGCCTCGGCTGGATATTGGCAACCGTTTTGGCCGGTCTGCCATTTGTCTTCGGTGGCTGGATGGGCTGGATCGACTCCTGGTTTGAAACCGCTTCCGGTTTTACCACTACCGGGGCCTCCATCCTGACCGATGTGGAGATTTTGCCAAAAAGCCAACTCTTTTGGCGCTCGGAAATTCAATGGCTGGGCGGCATGGGTATTTTGCTCTTGGCCATCGCCATCCTGCCCTTTCTCGGCGTGGGTGGGATGGAGATTTTGAAGGCAGAGGTGCCTGGCCCCACCAAAGATCGCCTGGTGCCACGTGTCGCCACCACTGCACGCATCCTTTGGGTGCTCTATTTTGCCATCACCGTGGCCAATATCGTTGCCTTTATGGCTTCCGACATGGATTTTCTGGAGTCGGTCGATCATGCCTTTGCCACCATGGCCACCGGCGGTTTTTCCACCCGCAATGCCAGTCTGGCCGCCTTTTCACCATCTGCCCAATGGTGGTGTACCTTCTTCATGTTTGTGGCTGGTGCCAACTTTTTGCTCCATTATCGCCTGTTCTTCCGCCGTGATTGGGGAATCTTCAAGGATCCTGAACTGAAAACCTACTTTGGTATCGTTGTGGTAGCCAGTTTGATCTGTGGCTTTACCCTGATGGTTGCCCAGGACAAGGATCTGGAGCTGTCTATGCGCCAAGCCTTCTTTAATGTGGTGTCGGTCATGACCACCACCGGCTTTGCCAACGATGATTTTGCCAAATGGCCACTCTTTTTGCAGGTGATTCTGCTCAACCTCATGATCATTGGCGGTATGGCCGGTTCGACGGCAGGTGGGGTCAAAGTGATACGTCTGGTGATGGTGTGGCAACTGTTTCAGGGTATTCTGGATCGCTTGATGCAGCCGCGACGTATTACCCTGCCCAAATATGCAGGAACCGTTATCCCTCCAGAGGTTATGGAAGGGAGCCTGATTATGGTGGTGATCTTTCTGTTTGTCATGCTCTTGTCGGTGATAGTCTTGACTGCGGTTGGTCTGGATTTTACCACCGCTTTTTCTGCCTCTCTGGCCTGTCTGGCCAATGTGGGACCGGGCATTGCCAAAGTGGGACCAGTGGAAAACTATGCCTTCATTCATGATGTGGGGAAGCTGCTGCTGACAGTAACCATGATTGCCGGTCGTCTGGAGCTTTTTACTATCCTGATCTTGTTCTTTCCTCGTTTTTGGAAATCAACTTAGATGGGCTGATGGCCTCCAGGAGGGGATAATCCCCTCCTGGAGCTCCTTGACAGTTTGTACATCCCATTTTTTAGTCAGCAGCAACTCTTGCCATTCCCTCCAGAATCTGCTCCATACGCGGATGAATCATGGCAAACTGTGCAGCACTGCCACGAATCGCCTGTACATCCTGAATATAGGGACTCGCACTCTGCAACTCCTCAGCACAATGCTCCAACAACAAAGCTACAGACTCTGGCGTGCTCTCCAAATGAAATTGTAAACCCAACACCCGCTGCTCATACAAAAAAGCCTGCATCTGACAGCCATCACTGCCTGCCAAATGTATCGCCCCTGCAGGCAAGGTAAAGGTCTCACCATGCCAATGAAATACCTCCAAGCGCTCCGTCATCCAGGCCGCAAGTGGCGAATCCTCCATACTCATCCGCTCAATCGGCCACCAGCCAATCTCCCGATAACGATTTTTAACAACCTGAGCCCCCAGAATCTCCGCCAACAACTGCGCCCCCAGACAGATGCCAGTGACCGGTATTTTTGCCGCAATCACCTTGGCCAACCACTCTTTCTCTCGGCGCAACCAGTCAAACTCTCTCTCATCATGCACACTCATTGGTCCCCCCATCACCACCACAGCATCCACCTCAGCCAACTCAGGCAAAGGCTGCTCCTGATAGAGATGAGTGACAGCAACACTATGACCGGTATGCGCCGCCCAATGGGCAATATGCGCGGGCCCTTCAAAGGCTACATGCTGCAAAATTTGTAAACGCATCGACTGTTTATTCCTCCTCTACTCTGCATGTCTTGCGGCGCTACGAGCCATTATTCCAAAGCCCCTCCCACAGCATGGTAGGCAGCTTTTTGTTGTGCAGACATGGCGTTATATTGCTCTTGGTTAAACAGGTTAATGGCACTGCCAATCAACTCAAAGGTTCTGTTATTGATGCCCGGTATCTGGCTTACCGAAAGATGGCTGACCTGTGCCGCCAAAGCCGGAAGCTGGGTGACGGTCAAAGCCGCAATATCAGTACGAGTAAAGGTGGCAAATTGGCTGGCAGTCAAAGCCGCCAATTGCGTTTCAGTCAAACTGGCTTTCTTTAAGGCGCTAAACTGCTCCATGTTCAAGGCTTGTACCGCCTCGGCGCTCAAACCAATGCTTTGCGTGGCCGTCAACGAGGCCAACTGCGTTTTATTCAAAGCCACAACCTGTTCGGTAAACAAAAGCTGCAACTGGCTGGAGCTCAAACCATGCAACTGTACAGTACTCAAACTGGCCAATTGTGCCGAAGTCATCGCCTCTATCTGGCCAAAAATGGTATCCGAACGCCACATTGCCAAATCCTGGGCCTCGAGACCTTTGATTTGGGTGAGGGTGAGAGCCGCAATCTGTTCGGGATAGAGCTCTGCAGCTTGTGTGGTGGTCAAGTCACGAATCTGTAGCGAACTCAAACCGGCAATTTGGCCGGTAGTCAACAGGCCGATCATGGTGGATAAAGCGTTCAACTGTAGCGTTGAAAAGCGGGCCAGATCGGTGGATTCCAAGCCGAGCAGTTGATTGGGTGACAGAGAGGCAATCTGTGCCGTTGTCAAACCGGGAATCTGTGCGGTCGTCAAGGCAGCCAGATCTGCATCCTCCAAAGCGGTCAACTGATCTATACTCAACTGGCTAATCTGGGTCGTGGTCAGCGCCGCAATCTGTGTTGTCGAAAGCTCCAACACCTGCTGATAGCTCAAACCTCTGACCGGCAAACGGTTGATGGCGGCGACCGGCAGACCCATTACCAGCGCAATACCCATCGCCTCGACCTGCGTGGTCGAAAGAGCTCCTATCTGCGCTGGAGTCAAACCACTGACCCATTGGCTCTCTACCCAGGTCAACTGATCCGGGGATAACGCCTGGATGACACTGGTACCCAGGGCAGAGATTTGTGTTCCGGTCAACGCCGCCAGACGCAGCCCAGATAAACCAGCCAACTGGCTGACCTGCAGCGCCTGCAACTGCACCGAGCTCAAACCAAGCAGATCCTCCTGGTCAATGGCATCAATCTGTTCGGCAGAAAGAGCAGCAAACTGGGCCGAAGAGAGGGTAGCAATTGCAGTGGCATTCATATCGGTAATCTGCCAGCGTGACAATCCTGCCACCTGCGCCGGTAATAACAGTGCCAACTGTGTGGTCGTCGGGATCACCGAGAGATGGCCGATCGCTTGACTGGAGATGCCTTGCAGTTGCGTGGCAGTAAAGCGCGCCAAAGCGCTCTCATCCAGAGAGGCAATGACGGTTTGAGAGAGAGCGCTGATTTGCACTCCGCTCAACCAAAGCACCTGCTGGGAGCCTAAGGCGGCAAATTGCTCCGCCGATAACCACTGCATCTGTTGGCTGCGCAAGGCATTGATCTGCTGACTGCTGAGAAAAGCCAATTGCGTGCTGGAAAAGGCCGCTATCTGTTCGCTGTGCAAGGCGGCAATCTGCAAGCTGCCCAGGCCAGCCAATTGTGCTGAATGGAGAATCGCCAACGCCTCTGCTGCCAACCCTTGCAGTTGTATGCTGGACAAGCCAGCCAACTGCTGACTGCTCCAGCCAGCAAGATGATTGCCAGTCAGCACGCTCAATTGGGCAGAGCTCATTGCCGAGAGTTGGGTGTTGGCCAATGCGGACCACTGCGCCGAGGTAAGTTCAGAGAGTTGGCTGTTTGCCAAAGCCCGCAACTGCAGGGAGCTTAAACCATTGAGTTGTGTGTTGGCCAAACTGCTCCACAAAGCAGAGCCAAGCCCAGCCAACTGGGTGTTGGCCAGGGCGTTCAACTGTCCGGCAGAGAGACCATTCCAGCTCTCCTCCTGCCAAACCAGCAATTGGGCAGAGGTCAAACCGTTCAACTGGGTATTGGCCAGAGTGTTCAATTGCAGCGAGCGCAAGCCTGTCAGCAGCGTATCTTGCCATTGCGTCAGTTGCCCGGAGAGCAGACCGTCCAGTTGTGTTGCCGCCAAAGCTGCCAATTGTGTGGAGGAGAGTCCAGCCCACTGGGTCTGCGCCAAACCACGCCAATGCTCCGCCTGCAGACCATTCAATTGCGAATCGGCCAACCCTCCCAACTGCTCAGAACGCAACCCATTCAACTGGCTGTTGGCCAGGGAATAAAGTTGCAGCGAGGTCAAACCTTTGTACAGGCTCTCGGCAAGCGCCGCAAGCTGTGTGGAGGTGATGAGATTGATTCCAGCCACGGAGAGACCTGCCATATTGGTTTCGGTCAAGCCAGCAAAGCCGGATTTACCCCAGGAGGCCAATTGGGCGCTGTTGAGACCGGGCAACTGGCTGGCGGCCAGACCTGTCAACAATAGAGAGCTGGCATCGGCAAAGAGTGCCGAGCTTAAACCGGTTATGTTGCTTGATGTTAATCCATCCCATTGCGTTTCTGCCCATTGGCTGAGGGTGGTGGTCGCCAGCCCAGACAATTGCGTTGCCGCCAAGGAGGCAATCACCGCAGAAGCAATGCCATCCCATTGGCTGTGCGCCAAAGAGGCCAGTTGCCCAGAACGCAACCCATTCCATTGTGTTTGGGCCAAAACAGCCCACTGTGCGGCGCCCAGAGCATCCAGTTGGGTATTGGCCAGGCTGCTCCATTGCGCGGAGTGGATCCCTTTGAGCGCGTTGTCGCCAAAGCTGGCCAATTGCTGCGCCTGCAAGCCGTTGAGTTGCGTGGCGGCCAAAGAGGCCAGTTGCTGGCTGTTCAGGCCATTCAGTTGTGTCCCCGTAAGGGTTTGCAGTTGTCGCGACAACAGACCATTGAGTTGGGTAATCGCCAAAGCGCTCCACTGCTCCTCGGCCAAACCTGGCAACTGTTGGCTGCTCAAGCCGCCCAGTTGTTCAGAACGCCAGCCATTCCATTGACTTTGCTGCAAAACTGCCAATTGGACAGAGCCCAGGCCAAGCAATTGCGTGTTGGCCAAACTTTGCCATTGCAGCGAGGTCAACGAGAGCAACTGCAGCTCAGAGAGGTTTGCCATCTGTTTGCTGCTCAGGCTGTCCAAAGCGGCACTGCTCAAACCAGAAAGATTGGCAGCCTGCCAATCGCTTAAACGCACGCTGGCCAGATAGGAGAGTTGTGCCGAGCTCAGGCCGCTCAGTTGGGTGGCAGCCAGGGAGTTCAACTGTTCAGCACTTAATCCGGCCAAAGTTGCGATTTTTAATCCGGCAATGGCAGAGGAGAGTAGTCCATCGAGTTGCGTATCCGCAAAACCAGAAAGCTGCCGAGAGCTTAACCCCTGCCACTGGGTGGCAGCCAAACTGCTCACCTGCAGCGCCGTCAATCCATCCAACTGACTATCCGCCAGCTCACTCAGTTGCCCCGAGCGCATGCCATTCCATTGCGTGCTGGCCAGGCCAGCCAACTGCGCAGAGCCCATGCCGTTTAATTGGCTGTTGGCCAGCCCAGCCCATTGCGTTGCGGTCAAACCATTGAGAATATTCTCTTCCAACTGTCCCAGTTTCCAGGAGCTTAATCCATTCAACTGGCTGTCGGCCAAGGAGGCAAAGCCCTGCGAGCTGATGCCTGCCCATTGGGTGCTGGCCAACGCCGCCAGTTGCAGCGAAGAAAAGCCATCCCATTGGGTGATAGCCAGAGAACTAAGCTGCTCCGCGCCCAAGCCGCGCAACTGAGTCAGCGCCAACTCTTGCCACTGCCCGGCACGCATGCCATTAAGCTGCCCCTGAGTGAGCAGGGATAAGGCGAGGGAGGAGAGGCCGTTCAATTGCAGGTTGCTCAGTGCCTGCAACTGTGCAGAGCCTATTCCCGACCACTGTTCCGTGCTCAACGCCGCTAACGTGGCCGAACTCCAGCCACTCAAAGCGGCGGTTTGCAGGCCAGCAAGTTGTGCGGCGCTCAATTCGTTCAGCCGTTGTGCGGAAAAATAGGCCAGTTGCAGGGAGCTCAAACCGCTCAGTTGGCTGGCCGCCAGTGCAGCCAATCCGGATGTGCTCAAACCGCGCAAAGTCGCAACCGTCAACCCCGACAGATTGGCCGAACTCAAACCATCCAACTGGCTGTTGGTCAAAGCGGACAACTGCAATGAGGAGAGAGCGGTCAGTTGCTGGCTGCTCAAAGCGGTCAGTTGCCCTGAGCCTAAGCCATCCCACTGGCTGTTGGCCAAGGCCGCCAACTGCACCGATTGCCACCCTTGCAACTGCGTGCTGGAGAGAACCGCCAACTGCAACGAACCCAAGCCGTTCAAAACCGGGTTGCTGAGACTGCGCCATTGTGCGGCGCTCAAACCACGCAATGGCGTCTCGCTCAAACTGGCCAACTGCAGCGACCTTAAACCCAGCAACTGGCTATCGGCCAGGGAGGCAAGCTGGGCAGAGCTCAAAGCGGATAATTGACTGTCGGCCAGCGCTGTCAACTGGCTGGATAACAGCCCATTCAGTTGGCTGGCCGCCAAGGTGGCAAGCGCCGAGGAGCTCAAACCGTTTAACTGGGTATGGGCCAAGCCGCTGAGTTGATCAGAGGTCAGACCATCCCATTGTATCTGTTGCATTTCACCCAGTTGCAGCGAGCGCAGGCCATTGAGTTGGGTATGGGCCAGGGATGCAATCTGCAGGGAGCGCAAGCCCGGCCATTGTTGCGAGCTGAGTTGCGCCAGTTGGCTGGAGGTAAAACCATCCAACAAAGAGAGACTTAATCCAGAGAGCTGCCCGGAACTCAGCAATGCCAATTGGCTGCTGTTCATCCAGGCGCTCCATTGTGCTGCCGTCAAACCGCTCAACTGGGTTGCCGCCAAAGAGAGCAGGTTATCGCTGGATAACCCTTTCAGGCTTTGTGCGGACAAGGCGGAAAGGTTGAGCGAAGTCAGTCCATCCCACTGGCTTGCCGCCAGATTGCTCAACCAGAGTGAAGTGAGTGTCGTCAGTTGTGTTGCCGCCAAGGAGCTCAATTGCAAAGAGCTCAGCCCATCCCATTGGCTGTTGGCCAACGAGGCGAGCTGTGGTGCAGACCAGCCATTCCATTGCGCCGTGCTGAGCGTGGCAAGGGCGGTGGCCGCCAGACCATTCAGTTGTGTCATTGCCAGAGCGCCCCACTGGGCGGAGCTTATCCCCGGCAGTTGGCTGTCGCGCAGTGTCGCCAACTGTCTGGAGGATATGCCGTTTAATTGGCTGTCGGCCAGAGAGGCGAGTGCGCCAGAGCCAAAACCAAACAGTTGTGTACTGGCCAATGTTGCCAACTGCCCCGACAACAGACCATTCAACTGGGTTGCCGCCAGAGTTTGCCAATGCCAATCCTGCATGCCGCGCAGTTGCGTATAGGCCAAGCCGCTGAGCTGTTCTGCTTGCAAGCCATTGAGCGCTTGCACACTCATTGCACCCAGCTTGCTGCTGCTCAGGCCATTCAACTGGCTGTTGGCAAGGCTTGCCAACTGCAGTGAGGTAAAGGCCAACCATTGCGTTTCCGCCATGGCCGCTATTCCAGAAGAGCTTAAACCATTGAGGGCTACAGCAGAGAGGGCTGCCAATTGATCACTGCGCCATTCCCAACGATAGCGGTTCCACAACACCAGCCACTGTGCAGCAGAGAGGCCACTCAATTGCGTGGCCGCCAAACCGTTCAACCCCTCAGCACTCAAACCGTTGAGGGTGGCGGTGCTCAGGCCAGCAAGATTGGACGAACTCAAGCCATCCAGTTGGGTGTTGCGCAAGGTGGCAAACAGTTGCGAAGAGAGAGTATTCAACTGGCTGGCCGCCAAACTGCTCAACTGCAACGAGCTCAAACCCTCCCATTGGCTGGCCGCCAAGGCAGAGAGTTGCAACGAGCTAAAACCATTCAGTTGCGTGAGTGCCAAACCGGCTACCTGCTCAGCGCTCAGGCCATTCATTTGTGTTATCGCCAATGCCGACCATTGCGCAGCCGCAATCCCTTTAAGCTGTCCAGTCGCCAACGCCAACAGTTGTTGTGAAGTGAGGCTGTTCCATTGACTGTCGGCCAAGGAGGCCAAATGGGCCGAGCCAAATCCCGACCACTGGGTGACAGCCAGATTGGCCAACTGTTGCGAGGTGAGACCATTCAGTTGGCTGGCCGCCAGAGCAGTGATCTGTTCCTCCAGCAGGCCGTTTAATTGGCTATGGGCCAGCGAGCTCAGTTGCGCTGCGGCAAGGCCATTCAATTGGGTATTGGCCAACCCTTGCAGTTGCAGGGAGGTAAAGCCATTCCATTGCGTATTGGCCAAACTGCTCAATTGCAGGGAGCTCATGCCGCTCAATTGACTCACCGCCAGTCGATTGATCTGGGTGGCGCTGAGGCCACGCAGGGCCAGCGAACTGAGACCGCCCAGTTGGGCAGCGCTCAAATTGCTTAAAGCGTTGGGAGTCAAAAACAAAAACTGTGCCGCTGTCAAGCCGCTCAACTGTGTGGCACTCAAGCCGGCCAACTGGGCGCTGCTCAACCCCTTCAGGGCAGCAGTGCTTAAGCCGGAAAAGTTGGCCGAGCTCAAACCATCCCATTGGCTGTCAGCCAGAGAGGCCAACTGCAGAGAGGAGAGGGCCAAAAGTTGGCTAACCGCCAAACTGTTCAACTGCAGGGAGGTCAAACCATCCCATTGCGTGACCGCCAGGCTGGCGATTTGTAACGAGGTCAATCCATTGCATTGGCTCTGTGCCAAGCCGCTCAACTGCAGATCACGCAAACCGTTCAACTGACTGGCCGCCAGCGTAGCCAGGGAGGAGGAGAGCAGACCATTCCACTGTGTATCGCTCAAGCTGGCCAGTTGCAGAGAGGTGACTCCATCCCATTGCGTGGCAGCCAAAGTGGCCAGCAGCGCCGAGTGCAATCCAGACAACTGCGTATCGGCCAAGGAGTTCAACTGTCGTGAAGCCAAACCATTCATCTGTGTTGCCGCCAGACTGGACAAGCCAGCCGCACTCAAACCATTAAGCTGGGTTGTGGCCAGATTGGCCAAGTGCTCGGCGCTCAGGCCATTCCACTGCGTGGTCGTCAGCCATGAGAGAGCCACAGAGCCCAAACCATTGAGTTGGCTATGGGCCAAGGAGGCCAACTGTCCAGAGGTGATCCCCGGCCATTGGGCGCTGGAGAGGCTGTTGATCTGGCTGGAGCTGAGGGCATCCAAGGCCCTGCTGCTCAAGCCACTCAACTGCAGAGAGCTCAATTCGCTCAAACGATTGGGCAGCAGTGCCGCCAACTGCATACTGCTCAGACCACTCAGTTGGCTGGCAGCCAGACCGGCCAGAGCAGTTGCCGTCAATCCCCGCAGCATCGCCGAGGATAAACCACTGATATTGGCAGAGCTTAATCCATCCCATTGGCTGTCGGCCAGTTGCGCCAGTTGCAGCGAACGCAAACCCTGCCATTGGCTTGCGGCCAAGGCAAAAAGTTGCAGCGAGCTGAGCCCATCCCACTGGCTGTTGGCCAGAGCACTGAGCTGTTCCGAACGCACACCATTGAGCTGCGAGTTGGCCAGAGAGAGCAGTTGCAGCGAGCCGAGACCATTCCACTGTGTGTCCGCCAACGAGTTGAATTGTCCCGAACTCCAGCCATTGAGAGCCTGCTCACTCAAGGATGCCAGTTGCAGAGAGGTAAGACCATTCAACTGGCTATTGGCCAAGGATCCCCATTGTCCCGAAGCGATTCCCTCCCATTGGCTGATGGCCAGGGAGGAGAGTTGCCTGGAGCTCAGGCCATCCCACTGTGTGGCGGCCAGGGTGCTCAATTGTCCTGACAGAAGGCCATTATATTGTGAATCGGCCAAACTGTTCAGTTGCACCGAGCCCAGACCATTGATCTGGCTGGAGCTGAGCAGTGACAGTTGCAGGGAGGTCAGGCCATTATATTGCCCCTCGCTGAGGGCCGAAAGCTGGCTGGAGGAGAAGCCGCTGATCTGGGTGGAGCTGAGAGCTTGCAACTGGCTGGAGCGCAGCGCCAGCAAGGCTGCTGTCGGCACTCCTCCCCATTGGGCGGTAGAAAACTCAGAGAGACGTTTTTCCAAAAGGGTGGCAAACTGCAGCGAAGAGAGACCGGCCAGTTGTGTTGCCGCCAAAGAGGCAAAGGCAGCGCTTGTCAAGCCGGCATTGAGGTTGGCGGCAGACCATGCGGAGAGGTTGCTGGAGGTAAGACCATCGAGTTGGCTTTCGGCCAGGCTGGCCAAACCTGCCGAAGAGAGGGCAGATAGTTGACTGGCTGCCAGAGTGCTCAACTGCAGGGAGGTGAGGCCATCGAGCTGGCTATTGGCCAGCGTGCTGAATTGTCCCGAACGTAGCCCATTGAGTTGCGAATAGGCCAGGGAGCTCCACTGCAGGGAGGTTAGTCCATTATATTGGCTATCGGCCAGGTTAAATAACTGCAGGGAGGTAAAGCCATTCAACTGTTGCTCACTCCATGCGTTCAATTGCAAGGAGGTCAGAGCATTTAACTGGCTATCGGCCAGCGAGGCCAACAGTTGCGAGCCCAGACCAGCCAGTTGGCTCTCTGCCAGTTGGCGAAATTGGCTGGAAAGCAGGCCATTGAGCTGACTGGTTGCCAGGGCAGCCCATTGCTGGGAGCTCCAGCCATTGAGTTGGCTATGGGCGAGGCTGCCCAGTTGCAGGGAGGAGAGGCCATTCAATTGGCTGTTGGCCATGCTGGCCCATTGTGTCGAGGTGAGAGCGCGCAATTGGGTATTGGCCAGAGAGGCCAACTGCAGCGAGCTGAATCCCGGCCATTGTTCTGTAGAGAGAGAGGCAAGTTGGCTGGAGCTCAACACATTCAAGGCCGCCGAGGAGAGTCCAGAGAGCTGTGGGGCGGAGAGGCGGGAGAGGAAGCTGTTGCCCAGGCTGGAGAGCTGTTGCGACGTCAGCCCCAGCAATTGGCTGGCGGCAAGGCCACCCAGGGAGAGGCTGTTCAACCCTTTCAGGGTAGAGGCTGAGAGTGTGCCGAGCAGTGTGGAGCTCAACCCATCCAGTTGGCTATCGGCCAGTGTAAGCAGTTGCAGAGAGCTCAGGCCGCTCCATTGACTGCTGGCCAGATTGGCCAGTTGCCCGGAGGTGAGGCCGTTGAGGGGGCTGGCGGCCAAGGCGGTCAGTTGTTTGGAGGTGATGCCGTTGAGTTGGGAGTTGGCCAGAGTAGAGAGTTGGGCTGAGCTGAGCCCCTGCAATTGGCTATTGGCAAGTTCTGTGAGATGGCTGGAGAGCAAGCCATTGAGTTGGGTATGGCTGAGGGAGTTGAGTTGCAGGGAGGAGAGGCCATTCAATTGGCTATTGGCCAGTCCCTGCACTCCCACAGAGCTCAGATAGTTCCACTGGGTATCGGTCAGGGAGGATAACTGCCTGGAGGAGAGGCTGTTCAAGCTGCTATCGGCAAGATTGGCCAGCAGAGTCGCCGACAAAGCGCTCAGATTGTTGCTGGCGGTAGAAAAATTAAAGGTACTCACACTCTAGCCTCCTGTTAAACGCAATGCACAGGCCCAGACATCAAGCCGTCGCGCTTGCTCGCTACGGGGTAGGGTTTTCTGGCGCCAACCCCTGCGCCAACTCTCATCGGCAGACACAACCGCAAGCGCAGTCGCATTTTCCGGCACAACCCATTGTTGAGTCTATCATTTTTTCTTGTTTTTTGCTACCGGCAATTGCAGCGTTGTGTGGCCCCTTCGTTAGCCAGTGTGGGGGCGGTAACAGGCCAGGGTTTTTAATAACCCGCATGCGGCCTCTTCCTGCACGGGCAAAGCAGAGCGCATTCGCCTAATTTTTAATCAATCATCCCCCGCGAGATAAGTAAAAAGCACAAAGAATAATCATCATGGCCTGCATATTAATGCAATATATAAAAATATTTATTTATAAATCATTATCTTATCGTGTTGGCCTCCCTTTTGCGGAGATAAAGAGCAGCAGACACTATTTCGCATATTATTTAACCGTTATGGCAAAGGAGTCATTATGTCCGTCAAGCGCACCTCGTATGCTCTTGTTTCCCTGCTGGGTTTGAGCGCACTGTTGAGCAGCCCACTGCATGCCGCAGAGGCCGATAGCGCCAGCAGCTCTCCCCATACCTTTACCGCCAATATCGGAGTGGTGAGCAACTATATCTTTCGCGGCTTGACCCAAACCTGGAATAAACCAGCCCTGCAAGCGGGTGCCGATTATAGCCATGCCGATGGTTGGTATGCCGGCGTCTGGGGCTCCAGCATCACAGACAAGCAGTATGGCGATGGCTGGGTAGAGCTGGATCTCTATGGAGG
Source organism: Candidatus Magnetaquicoccus inordinatus (assembly GCF_004217665.1). Taxonomy (GTDB): domain Bacteria; phylum Pseudomonadota; class Magnetococcia; order Magnetococcales; family Magnetaquicoccaceae; genus Magnetaquicoccus; species Magnetaquicoccus inordinatus. The sequence goes on from NZ_RXIU01000019.1 coordinate 18,469, forward strand.
CTACAACGGCAAGTTTAATGATGACTGGAGCTGGACAGTGGGTCTGTTGGGGGTCTACTATCCCGGTGCAGAATATCCTGGAACCTCGCAAAGCTATGATAATGTTGAGGTGAATGCCGGTATCGGCTATAAATGGATCACCGCCAAACTCTCCGTAGCCGTGACCGACTATTTTGGTGCCAACAAAGATTCCGGCTATAAAGGTGGTAGCAGCGGTACCACCTATTGGGATCTGACAGCCAATATTCCGCTGCCGGAAGAGACCTTTAGCAAAGATGTGACCCTGCCGGTGCATGTTGGTCGTACCAACTATACCTCGGATACGGCAGCCGGAGTGGATCCCAGCTATACCGATTATAAAGTGGGAATCAATAAGACCTTCGACGGTGGTTGGAATGTGGGTGTAGCCTATACCTATGCCAGCAATGGAGCGCTGTATGATAACACCGCATCGCTCAAAAATGCCAACGACAAGATCGATCTGGGTGGCAGCAATGTGGTGCTCAATCTGACCAAAACTTTTTAGTGACTGTTTCAGGTTCGTGCTGGCTCGCCAGCTCTACCCCCTTGGGGATGCTGTGCGCATTGGCGCAAAAATGCGCGCCAATGCGCACAGCTTGCTTCCATTAGGCGCGCCGCGCCGACGCAAAAAGCGCGTCGGCTTGTTGTGAAAGGCGCGCCAAAAGCAAAAGATTAAAAACAAAATCCCAGGGATTCCATCCCTGGACCCGGCCAGGGAGGTGCCCTCCCTGGACCCGCAGTTGTTTTGGATGGTGAATAGTTACACTTTTTAACTAAAGAGAAAGTGTATTTCTCTAGCCCCTTTCTGGTGCCAGAACCAACCATTCAGGAATAATCTCATACAAATCGCCTTGCAGCGACCAATCGGCTATCTGCATCAACGGCGCCAAGGGGTCGCAATTGATGGCGACAATGGTTTTGGCCTGTTTGATACCCGCCAAATGGGCGATGGAGCCAGAGATGCCTATGCCGATATAGAGATCAGGAGCAATCACCTGACCAGTCTGGCCGATCTGCAGAGTACTGGGCACCAGACCACCATCCACAGCCGCCCGTGAGGCGCCAACAGCGGCTCCCAAACGCTCTGCCAACTGCTCAATCAAGGCAAAACTGCCCTCTTTCAACAAACCTCCTCCCCCGGCCACCACCCGCTTGGCGCAAGCCAGGTCGGGACGATCGCTGTTGGCCAGAGGCAGGCGCTGTAGCAGACGGGCTGCTTGCGGCCATGCGGGCAGAACAAAAGGGATGAGCGTACCTGCCGCTGAGGGCAAGCGTGGAGCAGGGGCAAAAGCATAGGGTTGCACAGCCAGACAGATCGGCATGGCCGCTACCTGCACGGTGCTGCTGAGATGTCCGCTCAGAATCGGCAACACAAAGGTATCCGGGCGCACTATCTCCTGCACGCCGCTCAACATCGGTCGATCCAACAGGGCAGCCAGCCGTGGCAGCAGGCTCAAGCCGCGCGGCGAGTCGGCCACCAGGATATGCGAATAGCCTTTTGCCTCTTGGGCAAGCGAGGCTGCCAACGCCTCTACAGACAACTCTTCTCCGGCAGAAAGCTGCACAAAATATTGTTTTTCCACAGCCGCCCAGCTCGGACAGATCGTTTCGTTGAGCGCTCCCAGCCAGAACAGAGTAATCGCACCACAACAGGCTGAGGCTGTCACTAAACGATCCAGACGATCATCTTCCGTTCGTGCCAGCCACTCCGGCTCCAGCAGCAACAGGACCGCCACGATTAAATACTCCCGGAGTTTGCGGAGGGGCCGCTCTCTGCCAACAGCCCCTGTTGGCGCAAGGTTGCGTGCAGTTCGGGCAATGAGGTCAGCCGTTGGCCAGTGCTGCGTGGAGCTGGCAGTTGCCAGGAGAGGGTCTGCACAAGTGGATTCTCTTCTTTGTCGGGCAGTTGCCACTGCTCTGGCGTAAAGCGCAGGATGGTTTTGCGGCGGGCTTTGACCAGGTTGGGCAGGCTGGCATAGCGAATGCCACCATTTTCGCTGATGCCATTCAAGCCCCAATCGACAGTGACCACTGCGGGCAGAGGCAACAGCCAGCACTCTCTGACCCCCTCCAGCTCCCGTTCGACCAGAAGCGCATCACCCTGTGGTTCCAAGCGTGTGGCCTGGGTCATTTGTCCCCAGGCCAACAGTGCCGCACTCATGGGACCGGTCTGATTATGGTTGCGATCTACACTCTGGCGACCGCACAAGAGTAGATCCACCTGCAGATGCCGGGCTGCCGCAGCCAACCCTTTTGCCACCAGCAAAGGGGGCCACTCCGTTGCCGTCTGCAGCAACACAGCCTGATCAGCCCCCATTGCCAGGGCGGTTCGCAGATGATTTTCCCAACTGTTTGGCCCCACGCTGATTACCTGGACCCACTCTGCACTACCGCTGTCACGCCAGCGCAGAGCCGCCTCCAAAGCCACCTCATCAAAAGGATTGAGTCGTGTGGCTGGCGGCCAGGCGCGCTCGGCAGCACTGCTGTGCAGCGGCAAGGGTTGTGTCGGATCACAGACCGGTTTGATGGCGACCAGAATTTTCACTTTTGTGCCAAAGTTTCGATAATCTCAAACAAGCGGGCATGATCGACTCCATTCTCTCCTTTGGCATGCCTGCTGGGCAGAATCTGATAGGTGCCATTGACGACCAGAGTGGGCGTAAAGGAGACACGGTAACTCTCTTGCAGGGCTTTGGCTTGCGACAATTTGGCGGAAACAGCGAAGGCAAATAATTGGTTTTGGAAGGTTTTTCCATCCAGACCGAGGGCTTCGGCCATGAAGACCAGCTCCTCCTTGTTTTCGATGTCGGCGGAGTGGTTAAAATGGGCGTTAAATATGGCCTGTTTCATGGCCTCGCCTTTGCCGAGAAATTCGGCGGCAAAGAAGGCGCGCAGCGGCAGATCGGTCTGTTTGCCCCAAAAGACCGGCAAGGAGCGAAATTGAAAGCGTGCTTTATTTTTTTCTGCCCATTCTGCGGTATGGGGGGCGAGGGCGGCACAATGGGGACATTTGAAGTTGAAGACTTCGACAATTTCTGGTTTGTCGGTGGTTTTGGCGACCGCTGGGGTGATCAGGTCATAATGGATCCCTTCCTGCAGGGCGGGGGCAGAGAAGAGGGGTGCAGAGAGCAGTAAAGAGGAGCCCAGGCAGAGGGCCAGAAAAAGAGGCCGCATCGATTATCCTTCCACAATTTCATAGGAGGTGTGAATGGTTGCTGTTTTGCCGAGCATCGCCGATGCGGAGCAATAGGTTTGTTCGGACAAGCGAATGGCCCGTTCGACGGCGTTGGCAGGCAAGCCCTTGCCAGTGACTACGAAATGGAGGAAGATTTCCAGAAACACCTTTGGATCGGTTTCGGCGCGCACCCCTTTGAGGGTTGCGACACAATCGGAGACGGCATGACGTCCTTTACGGAGAATGGTCACCACATCGATGGAGGCACAGCCTCCCATTCCGATCAACAACAACTCCATAGGTCGTACACCCATATCCCGCCCACCGACGCTCGGTGCTGCATCCATGACCAGGGAGTGTCCCGAACCGGACTCACCCAACATTTGCATTCCTTCGATCAATTTTACACGTGCGGTTATTTCCGCCATGGCACTCTCCTTGGAAAACCGGTACAGCCCACCTGCTTGGGGCTAGGCAAAAAAATTTGTCAACACGAGCAAAGCAGGAGTGCTCTGTGTTAACATGTGTTTCAATATGGTCAAACGAATCGGGTCATCAGGTCAAGTATTGATCAACAGGGGAGTAGCATCTTATGAAAAAAGAGTCAGGTGTCATGGGCAACAGCGGTGCGGAACACAAACAAACAGCTTTGTTGGAGACGTTGTTGCGCGAACGCAGCGGTGAGCGACATGCGGTGATCCTGCAGGATTTTCCGGATCCTGATGCTCTTTCTTGTGGTTTTGCCTATCGTTGTATAGCGGCGGCCTGGGGGATCGATGTCGATATTTTGTATGGCGGGCGCATCAGCCATCAGGAGAATATTGCGATGGTCAATCTGCTCAACATACCGGTGAGCCTGTTTGACAATCATGAATTTCCCAAGGGATATTATCAGGGAAGCGTTTTTGTCGATGGTCAGGGGACCACCTCTTCGCTGGTGGATCGTTTAACGAGAGCTGAGATACCGGTTTTGGCGGTGGTGGATCATCATGCGCCGCAAGAAAAATTAAAGCCTCTTTTTGCTGATTTGCGTCCAGCGGTGGGGGCATGTGCATCCATTTTTGTGGACTATTTGCAGGGTGGTTTGCTGCCATTGGTTTCCAAACCAGAGCATCGCTATTTAGCCACAGCCTTGATGCACGGCATTATTTCCGAGACGGGAGCTTTGATTGAGGCGCAGGCACAAGATTTTACGGCAGCGGCCTATTTGCAACCTTTTTGTGATCGAGATTTGTTGAATGAGATTCTCCATCAGCAGCGCAGTCAGAAGGTGATGGAAGTGATTCGTTTGGCGTTGGAAAACCGGGTGATTCGTTCTGGATTTTGCATCACAGGAGTCGGCTATTTGCGGGCGGCGGATCGAGATGCCTTGCCGCAAGCAGCCGATTTTTTGTTGACCGAAGAAACGGTACATACGGTAATCGTTTTTGGCATTGTCCAGGGGGACAAGGAGGAGATTCATGGTTCATTGCGCACGACCCGCCTTTCCTTGTCGCCGGATCAATTTTTGAAAGATGCCTTGGGACGGATGGATGGGGGATCCTATTATGGAGGAGGCAAGGCGCGGGCGGGAGGCTTTGAAATTCCATTAGGATTTTTGGCCGGTCAGGATGATCCCGAATTGGCCAAGTTGAAGTGGGAGACCTTCAATGCCAAAATCCAGAAAAAGTTTTTGACCAAGATTGGCGCGGAAGATCAATAGGTGACACAGTTGCGCAAGCCGGTATGGCTTAAGGTAAGTGGCACGCGCAGTGCGGGCTATTTGGCAGTGGATCAGCTTCTGCAGGAGCAGCAGTTGCAGACGGTCTGTTTTTCGGCGCGCTGTCCCAATCGTGGCGGCTGTTGGCAGGAGGGGACGGCGGCCTTTATGATTTTGGGTGGGGTGTGCACGCGCAATTGTGCATTTTGTGCGGTACCGAGTGGCAAGCCTGCGGCATTGGACCGGGAAGAGCCGAGTCGGTTGTTGGCGGTAGTGCGACGTTTAGGATTGCGGCATGTTGTGATCACCTCGGTAGATCGTGATGATTTGGCAGATGGTGGGGCCTCTCAATTTGTTGCCTGTGTGCATGCGCTGCGCGAGGGGGCGTTGGCGAATAGTCCCAGCATTGAGCTGTTGACTCCCGATTTTCGTGGCAAGGAGGGCGCTTTGGAGCAGGTTTTGGCCAGTGCTCCCGAGGTGTTCAACCATAATATGGAGACGGTAGCCCGTTTATATCCGCGTTTGCGCCCGGCGGCACGTTATGATTATTCGTTACAGGTGTTGGCACAGGCCTCTGCCTATGGGCTATGCAGCAAATCGGGAATCATGTTGGGATTGGGTGAGGAGCAGGGGGAGGTTGAGGCTTTATTGGAGGATTTGCGCGCGGCAGGGGTCGCCATCGTGACCATTGGCCAATATTTGCAACCGACCCGCACGCATCAACCGGTGGAGCGATATGTACCGCCGGAGGAGTTTATCTATTGGCAAGAGCGGGCAGAGATGTTAGGCTTCGAGGCGGTAGAGAGTCATCCTTTGGCACGTTCATCCTTTCATGCGTTGCAGTTGTTGGATGGGGTGGAGAAGGGGGGAAGTATAAAAAAAATGCAGTCGGCTGTAATGACTCCTTGACCTGTCCGGAAAGTTACTGTATAAGTTCCGGCTCTGTTGGGCCTATAGCTCAGGTGGTTAGAGCGCACGCCTGATAAGCGTGAGGTCGGTGGTTCAAGTCCACCTAGGCCCACCATTTATCCAGCCACAAGCAAGACCCAAAGCTCTTCAAAAGGCAGATCTTGGGGGTGTAGCTCAGTTGGGAGAGCGCCTGCTTTGCAAGCAGGAGGTCATCGGTTCGATCCCGTTCACCTCCACCAGTTCAAGACAATATGGCTTTTTTGCAAATTCACCGCCCGCCCAGGCGGTTTTTTTGTGCCTGAAAACGCCGATGTTTCCAATGGTTGATGCGGCATGTCTTACGGGATGTCCGGCTGTTTCCCATACCTCTCTCTCCCGATTTTCACCCCTTCTCCTCTCCGCCCGATTCTCTACAAGCTGTTGACCTCGCTTCCGTAGGTACACAATTTGCGAATTTCATAAAAGTCGATCAAAACAAAACTGTATCGAAGTCAACGTCTCCATACTGGTTTGATTTTCGGACTCCTATCGTCTGGAGATTGAAATGAGGTACGGTACGCCGGTTTGCGGTTGATTTTGGTGGGAGTGGGAGGGTTGAACCGTGGACCCAGTTGCAGATGAGGATGACATGAACCAGCCATCCCCGTTGACAGAAACGCGGTACCGTTTGGACAAATGGCCGTGGGCGGCCCGGTTTTTCAAACCCCGCCATCTGGCAACCGAGGCGGTGGTCGGTGGCAAGGTGCATCTGAACGGCGCACGCACCAAGCCCAGCCATGCACAAACTGGTGGGAGTGGGGAAATGGATACACTGTCCCCCGATTTCCCTGTCCCCCGATTTCCCTGTCGATTTCCCACAAACTGGTGGGAGTGGGGAAATGGATACACTGTCCCCCGATTTCCCTGTCCCCCGATTTCCAAAAAGTGACGAGTTCCGCTTGAACATCATGTTTGCTGCAAGACGTAGATGGACTACATTGGATGAATTCGCAGTTGCCGGATTGGCTCTACCATGTTACAGTTCCCCGCATGAGCAAAGTCGACAAACTGATTGCAAGAATGCGCAACAACCCCCAGGGGTGGGACATTGAAACCCTGAAAGGATTGGCCGAGCGATATGGCATTACACATCGCCAGTATGGCACCAGTCATGTCGTCTTTCGCAGAACGGATGGAAAAGCCATATCAGTACCCGCACATAGGCCAATTAAACCTGTTTATATCAGAGCCTTTCTGACTCTTCTGGAGGAATGACCATGGCCGAGTTGGAAGAATACCCTTTTGAAATTCAGTCTCTTTCTGAAGCAGATGGAGGTGGATACCTTATCAGCTTTCCTGATTTTCCTGGGTGCATGTCTGATGGCGAAACACCCGATGAGGCCATTGCCAACGGAAGGGATGCGTTGCAAGCGTTTATCGCGATGAAAAAAGAGTTCCGAGATTATGTGCCGGAACCAGGGGAGATAAAACTGCCATTTGTGTTTGTAGCACGAGGGAAAAAGGATGACCAGTCACTTCTTCAGGCATCCAGCGAAAAATTTTGACGGTACTTTTGACGGTATCTTGATAAATTATCATTTTATAAATTCAATAAACTGGACTTTAGAGTTTCAGCAGGAAGGAGCAGAACGGTAAGCCACATCCCGCACGTCACCCAGTCTGTGTCTACATTTCAATAATCGAGCATTTGGCTCGCAGAGGCGGTACTCTGGAAACGGGACCAACCCTGATTCCTGGAGTACCGCCATGGACAGCAAAGGATGTGATAGCATCCCCCGCGCCCTATTCGATTGGATCACATTTTTCGCCAAATCG
>NZ_RXIU01000190.1 GCF_004217665.1 Candidatus Magnetaquicoccus inordinatus
TGGCAAAAACCGCCGATAGGTCGTACCCATCTCAGGGTAGAAGATCAATTGCGGTAGGGGCTTTTTGAGGAGACCCTAATGGAAGCAAGCTGTGGGTATTGGCGCGCATTTTTTGCGCCAATACCCACAGTATCCCCATGGGGGTAGAGCTGGCGAGCCAGCACGAACCTGAATAGTTACGTGTTTACTTTGTATATATATGTTTGAGTAATCAAGTAAACAGTAAATGTGTTAGATTTACTATAAATGGAGGTATATATGGCGTCGAGGCCAAAATCAACGCGACAATCAGGCAATAAAGACAAGTTCTCTTTTCGCTTAAAGCAGTTAGAAATAAATAACTTTAAGGGAATAGATCAAATTGTTCTTGATTTTCTTCCGCCAAGAATGAGGGATGATCCTGATATTTATGTAATGGGAAGTCGTAACGGTATAGGAAAAACATCAATTCTTGAGGCGTGTTCTTTATTGTTTTTGGCTGCTCTTAGTGGTACTAGATTTGCTCATGGCAGCGAACAGGATGCATTTGTACGTTTTTCAGAAATGTTTGTAAGGTCTGGATCAGAGTCAGCAGATATATCTGGTATCTTCTACATTAACGCTGAAGATGTTAAATTTACGATTCAACTAGATAAAAGTGGGAAAATTAGTGTAGGTGGAGATAAAGAAAAAATCTATAAATTTTTTGAACCATACAGAAAGAGAATGTATGATGATTTAACAGAACGTTTTCTTACTTTACTAACCGGACACTATATGGAGCCAGTTATTATGCCTCCTTGCTTATATTTTCATAGTTACAGAAAAGTGCAAGAAGGTAAGCCAGAGCTGGGCATGATGCTGGAACATGATATGATGTTTAAGCGTCGTATTATTAGATCACCATATTCAAGAATGTCAATTCAGTCTAGTGAAAATTCTTATGTGAGTATTTTTAAGCTACAGATTTTGCGTGCAATGATGGGAAGAGCCAATTTGTTTGACCTTCTTGATAGTAGTGATAACGCAGATGAGACTTTTGACAAAATCAATAATTTAATTGAAAGATATGCAGGGGGAACAATAGATAAACTGCGTCCATCTACTGATAACACTCTTGATTTCAGAATTACGCAAAAAAAGGGGGGGGTGTCCTTTGCTTTTGATGGGCTAAGTTCTGGGCAAAAAGAAATAATATCGACTCTGTTTCTAATATGGCATTATTCTAAGGATCAGCCTTGTCTAATCCTGATTGATGAACCTGAGCTGCATTTAAATGCTGAATGGCATCGCGATTTTGTTCAGCAAGTATATCAAATTGCTCCTGAGAATCAGTATATATTTGCTACGCATAGTAATGAAATGTTCAGCTCTGTAAAAGATGAAAGACGATTATTTATTGGCGCAAAACAAATTACGATGATGGAGAAATTGCAATAAGGAGATTGAAAATGTTACCTGTACAAGTCGGCGGTCATCCAGACGACGTAAATGGTCGTGTCAGACATGTTTTGTTTGTCGAAGGAAGCAGTCAGGAAGTTGACTCGATTGCCATTGGTACGCTTCTTAGAAATATGATTAGAATCGAGGCAATGGGTCCATCATTCCACTTAAAAAGTGTGGCGACTGCTTTGTACCCGTCGCATCCTAATTATTACTTTCTGATTGATCGTGACCATCACGATGATATTGTCGTTAATAGTAGTTGGAATAATTTTCCAGATAGTGCAACATCAAACTTATTAATATGGAAAAAGAAGGAGTTTGAGAACTATTTTCTCGATCCGGAATATCTTCAGGAATCAGATTTGTTAAAGCCTTTATATAGAGGAAGTAGCGGAATAAAAAAATTAGAGGAGAAGATAACCTGCTTTGCTAATCAAAGAGTATATATGGAAGTGGTAAATAGAGTTATATTAATAATAAGAGAAGAGCAAAAAGATAATTGGATTAATGTCTTTACAAATCTTTCTAATTTTGGTACTCCACAAGAAGCTGTGAAGGCGCTTACTGATATGCAAGAATTCGCATTAAGAAGGAGACAAATTGATAATTCTGTTAGTAACGACAGGATAAATGAATTGTTCAACGATGTTCTTAACTTTTTTTCTGGAAATAGTATCCCCCTTAAATTTGGTGTTGGGGAATGGTGTGCTCGTATGAGTGGAAAAGAAATACTAAGACAAATTGTTAATAGTTGTTTCCAAGTAACTGACAGAGAAGGATTACAGCTTCAGGGCGAAGAAAAATATATTGAGGCAATAAACGATCTAGTAAAAAAGAAAATGAGCGACCAACCAAGCGATTTTCAGGAATTATACAGCCTTATTAAGGATCGAATTGATAATTCTTGATAATATAGCACCATAAAGACCAAGTTGGCATATCCTCCTTGGTCTTTATGTTTGCTTATTCGTTAATGGGTCAGCTTTTTGAAGCGCACCCGGTGTGGTTGATCGGCATCGGCTCCCAGACGCAGTTTGCGATCGGCAGCATATTCCTGATAATTGCCTTCAAAGAAGGTCACCTGACCTTCATCCTCAAAAGCCAAAATATGGGTCACGATCCGGTCGAGAAACCAGCGATCGTGCGAGACGATGACAGCACTGCCAGCAAAGGTGGTGATGGCTGATTCCAGAGCTTGCAGCGTTTCCACATCCAGGTCGTTGGTGGGTTCGTCGAGCAGCAACAGGTTGCCACCACTTTTGACAACCCGGGCCAGATGCACGCGGTTGCGTTCCCCACCAGAGAGCACCTTGACCTTTTTTTGTTGATCGGCACCTTTGAAGTTAAACCAGGAGACATAGGATCGGGAGTTGATCTCGCGTCCGCCCAGATCCAACATATCCAAACCATCCGAGATCACCTCCCAGACATTTTTTTCTGGCTCCATGCCGGCACGGCTCTGGTCAACGTGTGCCAATTGTACTGTTTCGCCGAGGAGCAGACGTCCGCTATCCGGCTGTTCGACACCGGTAATCAGACGCAGCAGGGTACTTTTTCCGGCACCATTGCCGCCGATCACCCCCATGATGCCGCCGCGTGGCAGACGGAAGGAGAGTTTATCCATCAACAGACGGTCGCCATAGCCCTTGCTGATGGTATCGGCTTCGATCACCACCTCACCCAGCCGGGGACCAGAGGGGATGAACAGGCTGTTGGTTTCGCGACGCTGTTCGCGGGATTGGGCAGCCAACTCTTCATAGGCATGAATACGCGCTTTGTTTTTGGCCTGGCGGGCCCGTGGGGAGGCGCGTACCCAGGTCAGCTCCTCCTGCAAGCGACGGCGGCGGGAGTCATCCTCACGTTTTTCCTGGGCCAGACGCTGCTCTTTTTGTTCCAACCAGGAGGAGTAGTTGCCTTTCCAGGGAATGCCGTGTCCACGATCCAGCTCAAGAATCCAGCCGGCCACATTATCGAGAAAATAGCGGTCGTGGGTAACGGCAATCACGGTACCGGGATAGTTTTGCAGGAAGAGCTCCAGCCAGGCCACTGAATCGGCATCCAGGTGGTTGGTAGGCTCATCCAGCAGCAACATGTCTGGGGTGGAGAGCAGGAGGCGGCAGAGGGCCACGCGCCGTTTTTCGCCACCGGAGAGGGTTTTGACATCGGCATCCCAGGGGGGAAGACGCAAGGCATCGGCGGCAATTTCCAATTTGCGCTCCAGGTTCCAGCCATCAACCCGATCAATAGCCTCTTGCAACTCTCCCTGCTCACGGATGGTTGCATCCATCTCCTCATCGGACATGGGTTCGGCAAACTTCATGGAGAGTTCATTGTAGCGGTCGAGCAGGGCTTTGATGGGAGCGACCCCCTCTTCGACGTTACCTCGCACCCCTTTGTTGGGATCCAGCTCCGGCTCTTGCGGCAGAAAACCGGCCCGCAAGCCGTTTGCCATTTTGGCCTCTCCGGTAAATTCATGATCGACACCGGCCATGATGCGCAACAAGCTGGATTTTCCGGAGCCATTCAGACCGAGGACGCCAATTTTGGCGCCGGGCAGAAAGGAGAGGGAGATATCCTGCAAGATGATCCTTTTTGGTGGCACCACCTTGGTGACTCGGTGCATGGTAAAAACAAATTGCGGATTGGCCATCAGCGTATTACTCCACTTTGGTCAGCCAGTGAGCATAATGGGGATTGCGGCCTTGCACCACGTCGAAAAAGCGGCTTTGAATCGACTTGGTGACCGGACCGGCAGTACCGATACCGATTTGTCGTCCATCCAGTTCACGGATGGGGGTGATCTCTGCGGCGGTACCGGTGAAGAAAGCCTCTTGGGCGATGACCACCTCGTCGCGGGTGAAGCGCTGTTCGCGCACGTTGAGGCCACTCTCTTTTGCCAGTTGGATGACGGTATCGCGGGTGATGCCGTCAAGGGCAGAGTCGAGTGGTGGGGTGAGCAGGGTGCCGTCATAGCGCAGGATAAAGATATTTTCTCCAGAACCTTCTGCCACATAGCCTTCGGTGTCGAGCAGCAGAGCCTCATCGAAGCCGCAGGAGAGGGCTTCGGTTTTGGCCAAAACGGAGTTGGGATAGTTGCCCACCGATTTGGCACGGGTCATGGTGACATTGGGATGGTGGCGGGTATAGGAGGAGGTTTTGATACGGATTCCCTTTTCCATACCCTCTTCACCGAGATAGGCGCCCCATTCCCAGGCGGCGATTGCCGCACGGACCCGGCAAGATGCAGGGTTGAGCCCCATCCCTTCAGCCCCGTAGAAGATGATGGGGCGAATATAGCCGGAGCGCAATTGGTTGGCTCGGATCACTTCCACGCAGGCATCACGGATCGTGGCAACGGAAAAGGGAACCTTCATGTTGAGGATATGTGCGGAGCGGAACAGGCGGTCGATATGCTCCTGCAGACGGAATATGGCTGGTCCCTGGTTGGTGGCGTAGCAGCGGATTCCTTCAAAGACGCCAAATCCGTAGTGCAGGGTATGGGTCAAGACATGCACTTTGGCTTGCCGCCAATCCAACCATTGGCCATCCAGCCAAATTTTTCCATCCCGATCTTCCATGGATTTGCTCATCTGATTTTTTCTCCCAAGTGGTTCCACAAAAACAAGAGACCGAATCAGCCCGGAGGCGGGGGGCCAGCGGGGAGTGGTCTTTCGACTTGCAATAATTTTTTAATAAAATATCAAACGGTTCGCCTGGAATATTTCTTGATGCTCTCCCATCAATTGGTATCAAGTTTGCTGTTATGGCCGACAAGTCACTCTTTCCGTTGGGCTGTGGAGAGAGAGCGTATCTAACCAGGAGACGACGAGCAATGAACGAACCTGCATCATGTCCAGAATTGCGGACAGCGTTACCCATAGCCGGTTGCTTAAAGGGTAGCGGCATGCTCTGCACAGAGAGCGAGCAGCAAGAGAGGGTTGAGGGTAGTCCGGCATCGTCCGATTTTCAAGAGATATTAGAACAGCATGCCCGGCAAAAAGGCAACCATATCTGTGCAGGGATCTTGGAGGAGGATGCAGGCATGTTGGCCCAGGAAGAAAAGAGTACTCTCTCGGGAGCGGAAATAGAGCGGTTGTTAAGGGAAGTGTTAGAGTCAGAGAGTGTGCATTTTCATGCAAAAATAGTTGATTTTGTTGCGGAAAATGGATCAGCAAACCCGGCAAAGCAAGAGAGTGGTGTAGAGTGCCGCTCACTCTATTCTTGCTCTCAGGCCTTGATTCGACGTTATACCTATTGGTCGCAGGCGATGCACACCTGTTGATGTGAGCGCATTAATTAAACGGGACACCTTCTCTCATGAACATCTCTTTTGCGCACTCCTCGTTGGCCATCAATGAACTGCTCAATCGTCTGGCAAAAAGGGCCAGAAATGAACGTTTGGAAGCGGCATTACCATTGATCACGGCATTGCGAATCGCCTTTGCGCCGGAACGTCGCTTGCCTGGGGTGCCGATGGGGGTGTTGACGGTAACCGAGTGGTTTGATCTGTTGAATCGATGGGAGGAGCTGCTGGTTTCGGTGCCGCAGCGTCGCATTCATTTTATGCGGGCATTTTTTATGGAGGTGATTGTCAGCATGCCTCCCGATACTCCCACCTCATTGTTGCAGGCATTACAGGAGCTGGTTGGGATGATGGATCAGACATTGGCGCAGTTGGGAAAGGATGCGGAGGGCGAGGAAGAGAAAATGTGACTGCCTTTCTGCGTATCGGCTGTTTTTGCGGGGCGAGAATGCTGCTACAATGTTCCAATCAGAGATAGCCTCAGGCAGGAAGATGTGCACCATGAATCTTTACTGCTTTGAGGTGAGTATTCCTCCTGCGAGGGATGGCAGCACGACCATGGGGTTTCCAGTAGTACGCTCTCTTCAGGGCAACCGATCAGAATTGCAGCCTTTTTTTACAGTGCGCAGCCATGGCGTATTGTGGCGTTCTTTACGTGCGGCACTGGCCAAAGGGGAGGGTGTGATCGTTCTGACTGGGGCAGAAGGGGTAGGCAAAAGTCAGTTGATTATGCGTTTGCGCTCCATTTTACCGGACAGTTGGGATATGGCCTATGTTGCCGATGCCGGGCAAAGCCAAGCCTCCTTTACCCAGACCATTTGTGAATCAATTGGTGTCGAAGTGGCGGGACCAAACAGTTGGTCTATTTCCATCGAGGAGGTGTTGGATGCGCTTGCCAGTCGTGTAGAGTTTGGCCGCAATATCTTGCTGGTGGTGGATGATGCCCAGGAGATAACACAAGACAATTTGAATGTTATTAATAATTTATTATTATCTTCTGCCAGTAATGGCACCCCGCTGCAGATTTTGATGAGTGGACGGCCAGAGTTGGATCACTATCTGGAGCATGCTGCTTTTCAACTGATACGCAATGCTACCATAGCCACTTTATCGTTATCTGCCTTGACCCGGCTCGAGATTCGCGAATATGTGCATTATCAGGCA
>NZ_RXIU01000191.1 GCF_004217665.1 Candidatus Magnetaquicoccus inordinatus
CCAGTATTTTCTTTCGACAATGTCATGAAAGATTGGTCTGTGATCCTGACCCAACTGGCAGAATCACCGCGAAAACGTAAGCGACAAATGGCTGTATCGGGGAAAACATGTTAGCGCATATGGGGCTTTGCCCTGCACCCACCAGGAGGAGATAATCTCCTCCTGGACCTCCATAATAATTTTCTTATTTTTAAATGCGCTTGCACTGCGTTCATAGCCCTGCTCGCTCTGATCAACCACTCCTGACGCCAGATGGTATCGTCTACAATCCTCTTTTGGGAAAAATCAGTTACAAATGGGCTCACTATTGCGGAACAGACCAACAAGCATGTCTGCTGCTGTGGCTGATCTCCATTCCCAGAGGAAGATAAAATCCTTGGGCGATGGGCAGGCTGGTCCATAATCCCAGCTTTTGGCAACCGGCAGCATCAGCCTGACGCAGGGCTGCCTGCCAGAGATCTGTACCAATCCCTTGCTGACGCCATGCGGGATGCAGCCCAATGGGACCAAAAAAGGCCAGCTCTCTCTTTTCCGTATGCAGGGCACAAAAACCGATGATCTCCTGCTCGGCTACGACCAAAAGCAGATCCTTTCCCGGATGGGCTGCATTATAGGTGGTGGCCAAGCCATAACCGTTAAACGGATCATAATGTGGATCAATCCGGCTTAACAGCTCGTGTTGCCAACCGATACTGAAATGCTCCTGCAGCAGACGCTGCACAGCCTGTTGATGCCTGCTTTCATAGAGGATTATAGAAATGTTTTTATCGGTATTGGCTTTTCTGGTGGCCATTCTGCCCAGCACCTCAGCAGGGGTGCATTGCAAAAACAGCTCTCCCGTTTGCCAACTCCCTGCCGTCTGTTCCACAAACTGCTCCATCGCCAGCAACCCTTGCGGCACCCCCGGCCAGATACCACTCCATTGCAGAGCACTCTGCAGCACTGTTTGCTGTTCTCGTTGCGCCAAAAAAAACAGCTCCTGCAGCAACTGCCGTGCCCAGCCTTTTCTTTGCCACTCTGGCTCGACCCCCAGCCAGTGCAACAGCATACTTTCATTTTGCTGCAGGCCCGGATTGCGGCGATGATTGGCCAACACCACAGCACGCAGTTGTCCGCTGCAATCAATCAACAACCGCGAACAATCGCTGCTCCACAGAGAGGAGCGCAGCAGCCGCTGCTGCACAAAATCTGCGGGCATCTCTTTGCCATAGGGCAAGGGGGAAGCAGCATGCAGGCGATTGTAGAGTGCCACCACCGCCTCTTGCCAGGCGAGGGTCAAGGGGATGATCTGTGCGTCCATGGCGGGCACCTCCTCAGCCTGTTCCAGCAACCTGTTCAGAAGAACAACTCATGGAAGCGTTGCAAAAAGATCTCTTTGGCCTGTTCTGGGCTCCATGCGGCGATAAGAGATGGCGGCAACGGTTCGGGCAATCCCTGCCATGGGGCAGGTTCTCTGCCCATGAGGGCAGCCTTTTCGGTGGCGAGCAACAGCATATCAGCCTCTTTGATGGCCTCTGGAGGCTCGCTGGGCAGCAGGGCAAAGCGTTGCGCGATTATTTTTAACAGGCTCTCTTCATGGGAGCGAAAGAGGGGCATCTGTTGTTTGATAGGCTGAGGCAGATCGGAGAGATAGGCTTCTGCCGCATCATGGAGCAGCCCCCAGCGGGCCAGTGTCGGATCGACCACCCGTGAGACATGCACCGAATGTTCGGCAACCGAGTAGAAGCTGCGACAATGGCCGTTAAAACGGCAGAGCATAGAGAGCGAATGGGCAATATCGATAATCTCCACCTCCTGGACACGGGCATCCAGAGGCCAGAATTGGATGCCGGTAAAGGTTTGGATCCACGATCCTTTTCTCTGTTCTTGTGCAGAAAAAGACATTGCAAAATTCTCACTTCGCTTCAAAATCAAGTTGACGACGCACTGCTTGCCCTATCGTACCGGGTTGCGGAGAGCTTTTTTGCCTGTGGCAGGAGCATCGTGCACAGGATTATTTGCGTGATCTTCTCCGCGCAATGGTGCAGAAGCAGTTGAGCATGTAACAGCGTGCCAGGAGGATGTTGGCACTTTTGCCGACAGCATTCAACAGACCGCATAAAAAAAATGCAGTATCTGGATAATGGTGCAGCATACTCTTTCTGTTTCAAACCTGCTTTGAACTCTCTTGTTTCATACTACCCCCTGTTTCAATGGGACATGCACTGGCTGTGCTTGGATAAGCGATCGGCGCTCTCCTGCAACTGGGGGCAATGCAGGAGCAGGCCGCAGCCGATCGCATGCCAATGACGCACAAACCCGCTTAATGAGGGAGCCCCCCCTGCGGCGTGTTGTGAGCAAAATGTTCTGCCTGGATGCTGATGGGAGTCTCTGTCAAGGGGTGCCTGTTGCGCAAATGGACTCGCTCGATATGGGTAACCAGCTTGCCAATATCGCGAATCACCTCATAGGAATCGGCAGCAAAGATGATCTGACCGACAGGTTTGCCCTTGCGGAGCATGATCTTGACCACGGTTCCCCTGGTGGTAACCGCCATCTCTTCAGCCCAAGAAAATGTGGTGGATACTTCCGATTTTTCTGCTATGAATGGCTCATCAGAGGGCAATTCAAAGCGAACACCACCCGTGCTGAGATCGACAATCTTGGCAAAAAAATCATAACCTGCTGCCCGCGTAATGGTGAGCAAAACCCGCGCATCCTCATGATATTTGATGCGTACCGAATCACGCTGTTGCGCTTTGCGAAAGATCCGCTCGGGAAAAATCAACTTGAGACTGCTCATCACTGCACTGCCGTCGAGGCTATCGGTCGCGGCAGACAAGGCGGTTTCGGGGCGTGCTGGTGCATAGGAGGAAGCCGTTTTCTGTACATTTGTGGCCACCGACATCTCGCGCGTGGAAAATCCATTCCAGAGACTGGAGACAAATTGGTTGATTTTTCCACCATACACGAAAAACAGGGTCGCGGCGCGACCATGCAAAAATTTATAGTAGCCTTCTGGCGGATCGGTTGGACCAATCAGCAGATAATCCATGTTGCGCAGATATTCGCTGGAGAGTTCACCACTGCCACCTGCTCCGCTCTCCACTTCCGGCAAAAAACGGCTTCTATAAATTAAAATTTTACTGCCAAAACAGACCTGTACCTCAGAGCGGCTGTCCACAGCGTGCATCAAGGTCTGGGCGATGGTGGCCGGATCTTCCTGAATATTTTCCTTGGGTTTTTCGTCCAATGCAAACGTCGAAGAGCTTTCGGGCTCTTCTGTCCTGTTGGAGTTACCAGTCAAGTGCTGGATGTTTTTGGTAAAATGCTGCCAAAGACCGGTGGTTTCCATTTTTATCTCCTTTGCGGCTTCATCTGCTGACCGAAGCTGCAGTACTGCCGATGCGACAGGGATTGTTCTGGACTGAACTCTTGGCAAACCTCCAGAAAAATATTTTTAATTATCAAAAACATCTCTCTCAGCATTTCGATGCGTGTGTGGAGCTGTTTTTGTTGGTTCTGTAATAAATTAAAGCAAGATGTGAGCCATCTATAATTTTATAAGCAAATCATCATATATCAGGCAGCGCCATGCGCTTGCCGCCAGCACGCGCACTGCTCTTACAGAGTCAGACAATGGGGAAAAGTCAAAAAGGATAAGCGGTTGATCCGCTCAGGCTGTTGAAAATGCTGCTGAATCCATCACTCTCTCCCTTGCTTGAGAGCGCCTATTATGCGCTCAAGGGCAGACGATAGATCGATGGGGCGGCTTGTACTACCGGCAACTGCAGATGATTGAGCTCCTCGGTGTGGCCCAAAAAAAGATAGCCGCCGGGGGAGAGATTGCGACAAAAATTGCTGACCAGCTTTTGCTGTGTAGGCCGATTAAAATGGCTGATTCGGTTGCGGCAAAAGATAATATCCATGCGCTCGCGCAAGCCAAAATCATGATCCAGAATGTTCAGACGCCGAAACTTGACCATCTCCCGCAACTCCGGTATCACCCGCACCAATTGCCGATTGGGATCCCGACTCTTGAGCAGATATTTGCGCTTCATCTCCATGGAGATCGGCGCCACCTTTTCAATATTATAAATGGCATCATTGGCGGTTGCCAACACCCGCTCGGAGATGTCTGTGGCCAACACCTTGGCCCGAAACGGAATCCCTGGATAGTGATCGGCAAACTCCTGCAACACCATCGCCAAGGTGTATGCCTCTTCCCCAGTGGCACAACCCGCACTCCAGATCATAAAATCACGAGAAATTCCCGCACCCGTAACCTTGATCAACTCCGGCAAGGCTGTTTGTACCAGATATTCAAAATGATCGGCCTGGTGAAAAAATTCGCTTTCCGCACTGGTCGCCAGATCAACAAACTGTATCAACTCTTCGGTGGGATGACCGCTGCCCAGCAGCCAGTCTAGATATTCTTTGAATGAGTGTCGGCCATGCGCCCGCAATCGCTCCTGTATCATCTCGGCAAGCAAGGTCCGCTTGCCAGGAGGGAGACGCACGCCACACTGTACCTGGACAAATTCACTTAATCGTTTGAAATCGGCATCAGTAATCCCAGAAGGATGTCCCTGATCTTTTTTGGCTCGCACCCGCTTTGCCTCCCCATGCAGAGAGTACTCTCGAACCTTCTGCCATGGATTATCCCTGTAAACTGCTGGCTATCATCCGTGACAAAATTATCCCAGCACCTTTTTGATCACGCCGATCAACTGTTCTGGCTTGAATGGTTTTACAATCCAACCGGTCGCCCCGGCATCTTTGCCTTCCTGTTTGCGTTCTGCTTGTGACTCGGTGGTCAACATGACAATCGGTGTAAATTTGAATGCAGGCAACTTGCGCAACTCGCGAATCAAGGTGATCCCGTCCATGTTCGGCATGTTCAAATCGGTAATCACCATATCGATGCTCGCTCCACTGACTTTGGCCAAAGCATCCTTGCCATCCACAGCTTCCACCACTTGATAACCTTCCCCTTTCAGCGTCAAACCCACCATCTGCCTGACACTGGAGGAGTCATCCACGGTCATGATCGTCTTGGCCATTACTCTCCACTCTCCTCTGTTTCAGTCTTTTGCTCTCTGCAGCAAACAACTGGAAAATCCGATTGATGATCCGATGCAACTGGAAAATCCGATTGATGATCCAATGCAACTGGAAAATCCGATTGATGTTCCGATGCAACTGGAAAATCCGATTGATGATCCGATGCAACTGGAAAATCCGATTGATGTTCCGATATTGCGCACGGCTAAACCTCGGTACACTCCTCCTTCAGCGACCATTATATCAAGCCCCCGCCGCCGCTATTATAGGGAGTGCCGGTACAAAAGCAAGCAAAATCGAACCATTGATAAGGAAAGTGGACTCTCTTGCCCAGCATGTTGATGCAGAAAGTAAACAAAACAGTGCTTTAACTGATAATCACTCTCATTTGCTTCTGCCTTTCTCTTGCCCTTGCAGTGGCGTATTTCTGCGATTTCTGTTTTCCCCGCGCTCAACTGCTAGCGCAACCAGTTGAGTACCACCTCTGCTTCAACCAATACCGTATGCAAACCTTCAACCCCATGGTAGGCGGTATAGGTGTGCCCATCAATGGTGGTCTGCGCTGCGGCATCGGTGGCATGGCTGATGCCGTTGACCTGCACCGTGCTATTGCTTGCCAACAGATGATCCATGGCCTGTTGCATGTTGACCACATCCTGCGCCTCTCCTTGAATCAACAGAGAGTCTGTGCTGCCGGTCAGATCCAGCAAATCATGAATCTGCAGGCTGTTGGCAACACCATTGCGCATCTCCACACTCTGCACAGGTGGCAACTGCCGATTGTTTGCCAGCAAGCTGTCCAAATCGACACTGCCCCCATCCAGTATCTGTAAATGCGCTCCCTCTTGCTGCAAGGTCACCCCCTCCCATTGCAGCACTTGTTGGGGAGTGGCTGGCCCGCTCTCCGCTGTGGCGACAACAGGTGTACTCTCTGTGCTGGCAGCCGCATCTAATGCAGCCACTGTTTCATAACCCAACTGTACTTCCGCCAACGCGCTCTGCTGGCCATCGGCAAAATTGGCGATGGCATAGCCATTGATCAGATTGCCGTTTTGCAGAGCGGCATGCGTTCTATCCAGTTGCAAAGAGAGGCTGACAATCTGCAAATCGGTCAGTGTGTACAGCTCGGTGGCCCATGAAATGCCGTTATGATCCGCATCCACCCACACTCGCAACTGGGCAAAAGCCGCATCCAGATGATCCATCAGGCCATCATGGTTGCTGTCCAGGGTGGCCAGGGCTGCCAGACTTCCCACTGCTCCCGGTGCAAAATGGTCGGAAATCAGCTCTGAAATTGCTGCAATGTGGCCATCACCATTGCCATCCATGACCAACAAACCATCCCCACCCTGCACCCATCCACTCCTCTCTTTCTGCCCATCACCGTTCATATCAAAATAGACTGGATTGCTCTCGCGGGAAGAGAGTTCGATGCCATTGCCATTGAGATCAAGCACCAGCGGGTCGCCTGCACCCACGGTACAAAAATCACCTGCCACCAGATTGCGTGCAATATTTTTTACCAGAATGGTCACCTGATGGCCGGCACTGTCGGTAAAGAGAAGAGAACGATCGTTGCCGCTAACCGTCTGCGCGGCCAGCAAGGCGTCCACTGCCGTACTGTCCAAAATGGTGCCATTGTTGGTCAATTTCAGCTTGTCGGCCTCACTGTTCTTGTCAAAATCCCACACCGTATCCACATCACTCGACCCGGCATCCTGCAGTTCAAAGACAAAAGTATCGTTGCCCCCCAAACCAAACAGATGATCGGAGCCAGAACCACCGTTCAGCGTATCGGCCCCGGCACCATAGCCAAAACTGCTTCCCGGTG
>NZ_RXIU01000192.1 GCF_004217665.1 Candidatus Magnetaquicoccus inordinatus
ATGCCAATGCCCAGACAGAGCAGCCTGGGGCAGAGCCAAAGCTGTTGGAGTCTACAGAGCGCTTTGTGCTGTTGACGCTGGCGGTGACGGATACCGGTATTGGCATTGCGCCAGAGTGGCATGAGGCCATCTTTGATGCCTTTACGCAGGTGGATGGCAGCTCAACGCGCAAAAGTGGGGGGACCGGATTGGGTTTGGCGATTACCAAGCGTCTGGTGGAGTTGATGCACGGTCGCATTGTCCTGGAGAGTACACCGGGCAAGGGGAGTCGTTTTAGTGTGCACCTGGCTTTGGAGCGTAATCTGCAGATCTCGCGCCATGGGCTGCTGCCAGAGGGGGAGCCTGCGCTGCTTGCCGAAGAGCCGGTGACAGAGGGGGGCTCCGAAGAGGATGAGGAGACCAGTGGGTTATGGCAGGGATTATTGGCGGCGGTGGCACAGGGTGATTTGACCTTGATTGCCCAGCAGAGTGGACGTTTACGGGAGCTGTCGTCGGACAGTGAAATCCGCAGCAAGGCGTTTCATGTGGTATTGGCAGCCCGCCGGGGAGATTTGTCAGGGGTACAGAGCCGTGTCGAGCAGTTGCGCATGGTATTATACAAATGAGCCGAGTAACTATTCAGGTTCGTGCTGGTTCGCCAGCTCTACCCCCATGGGGATGCTGTGCGGATTGGCGCAAAAATGCGCGCCAATCCGCACAGCTTGCTTCCATTAGGCGCTTAAGCCGACGCAAAAAGCGCGTCGGCTTGTTGTGAAAGGCGCGCCAAAGGCAAAAGATTAAAAGCAAAATCCCAGGGATTCCATCCCTGGACCCGGCCAGGGAGGTGCCCTCCCTGGACCCGCAGTTGTGTTGGGTGGTGAATAGTTACTGAGCCGATAGGGTTTTGCTGCGGTGACAGGATGGGTTGCAGCCGCAAGAAGGGGCAGTGGGGTAACAGGTTATGAAGATGCTGGTCGCTGATGATGAGCTCAACAACCGGGTTTTGATGGGCCGTTTGTTGGAATCTTATGGTACGGTGGATATGGTGATTGATGGTCGGGAGGCGGTGGATGCCTTTTTGTTGGCGCATGCCGAGCAGGAGCCCTATGATCTCATATTCATGGATATCATGATGCCGACGATGGATGGGCATCAAGCGGTACAGACCATTCGCAGCCGGGAGGCGGAGTGGGGTATTGTGTCGCGGCAGGAGGTCCAAGTGATTATGGTGACCGCCTTGGATTCACCCAGGGAGGCGATGCGCTCCTATTATCATGATGGGTGCAGCGATTATATGACCAAACCGATCACCAAACAGAAGATTGAACATATCATGCAACGTGCTATCGGCAGAGCGGGAGAGGTGGATGCAGCAGGAGGGGGATCAGAGCAGCATGAGGGAGAGTGAACCCAATCCCATTCGGGTCTTGTTGGTGGATGCCTCGGCGTTGACCTTGGCGCTGTTGAAGCGTGCCCTGTCGTTGGTGAGTGTGATTCAGGTGGTGGGCAGCGTGCGGGGCACTCAAGAGGCGATGGAGCTGATTGCCGAAAGCGATCCGCATGTGGTCTGTGTGGGTTTGCAGTTGCAGGATGTGGAGGGGGCGGTTTTTGTCCGCGCCCTGATGGAGCGTTATCCGCGTTCGGTATTGGTGGTGGGGGCCGCATCGTTGCGCGACGGGGATGCAACCAACATCTTTCGCATGTTTGAAGCCGGGGCTTTGGATCTTTTTTTGGAACCTTTGGGCTGGCGCAGCGAGGATGTGGGTTCATTTTCTCGGGAATTGACCAGCAAAATTCGACTGTTGGCACGTTTGGATACCTTGCCGGATTTTTCCTGTGACAGCACCGTCAGTACCCTGCCCATGGTGGCCTTGCCGGCGGTCAATATGGTGGTGATGGGGGTTGGCATCGGTGGTATCAGTGCCTTGCGGGAGATTTTGGCCGCTTTGCCGGTCGATTTTGCGGTGCCGATCTTGTGTGTGGTGCATGTGCATCCGGTGTTGCAAACGGCGTTACCCCGTTGGTTGGGGGAGGTGACCCGTATGCCGGTGCAGATGGCAACTCATGGCGAGATGCCGATGCCTGGTTCCATCTATTTGGCGCCGGTAGGTCACCATTTATTGATTGATGCCCATGGACGTTTGGCCACTTTGGCGATTTCATCGGGGGTGTTGCCGGCACATTATGGCCACCATGGTGAGTTGCCTTCGATTCTGGTGGCTATGGAGTCGGTAGCCAACCGGTTGGGGGCGATGACCATTGGTGTGCTGCTCAGTGGTACCGGCGAAGATGGAGCGCGTGGTTTGGAGGCCATCTATCAGGCGGGCGGCTATACGGTGGCGATGGATGAGTCCTCGGCATTGGTCTTTGATCTGCCGGCTCGTCTTTTGGAGTTGGGGGCGGTGCGCAATCTGTTACCCTGCAGTGTCATTGCCCGCTCTTTGCAGACCTTGTTGGGCGGTACGGAGGGGGAACGCCCTTGCGGGCAGGTGGCAGAGCTCTCTGTGGGTGCGGCAACGCTGTTGGCCGATAGCCAGAGTGGTGGCGGGAGCGTCGCACTGACCAGCGGCGAGTGGCGTGCCGGCGAGGGGATTTTGATTGTCGAGGATTCGCCAACACAAGCCTATAAGCTGAAACGTTTTTTGCTGGAATCTGGCTTCATGGTGCGGGTGGCCAAGGATGGTTTGGAGGGGTTGCAGCAGGCCGAGCAGTTGCTGCCGCGTTTGATCATCAGTGATGTCTCCATGCCGCGCATGGATGGATTTACCCTGTGTCGGCAGATCAAGCAGGATGGTCGCCTTCACTCCATTCCGGTGATGTTGTTGACCGCTTTGACCAATCCCGAAGAGATATTGGAGGGTTTGTCGGCGGGAGCAGACAACTATTTGACCAAGCCCTGGGAGGGGACACAACTGTTGGCGGCGGTGCAGCGGGTGTTGCAGGCCAGTGATGCGCTGGAGCAGACAGAGGGTGGAATTGAGATCTCTTTTGCCGACAAAAGTTATACCATTACCTCCAGCCGTCGGCAGGTGCTGGATTTGCTCCTGGTGACCTATCAAAGGGCGGTCAAGCAGAATCGTGAGTTGATGGACAACCATTTGGAGTTGAAAATGCTCAACTCGCGTCTGGTGGATCAGGCGGCCCGTTTGGAGATGATCAACCAAAATTTGCAGGCGGAGGTGAACGAACGACGACGGATCGAGGCGGCGCAGGCGTTGACCATGCGTGAGCTGGAGGTGGCCAATCGGGAGTTGAACGATTTTGCCTATATCATTTCCCACGATCTCAAGGCCCCTTTTCGCGCCATTGGCTCCTTGACCAGTTGGTTGAGTGCCGATTTTGCCGATCGTTTGGGCGAAGAGGGGATGGAACTGGTCAAGTTGCTGCAGGGACGTGCCGATAGACTCAATGGGTTGATTGATGCGCTGATGGAATATGTGCGGGTGACCCGTTTGCATGAAGAGTTGCAGGATGTGGATTTGAACCGACTGGTAAACCGGGTGATCAAGGAGTTGCAGCCGCCAGAGGAGATGGAGATCAGCATAGATGACTCTTTGCCGAGCATTCGTTTTGAGCCCCGCCGGGCAGAGCAGATTTTTCACAGTTTGCTGGAGAATGCCATCCGTTTTATGGACAAGCGTTTGGGGATCATTCGTATCGCCTGTGTAGGCGAGGCGGCGACGGCAGAGGGTGTCGGGGCAGGTGCGCAGTTGCCGGGGAGTGGTGGCTGGTGGCATTTTTCGGTCCGCGACAATGGGCCAGGGATCGACGAGAGCCATTTTGAAAAAATTTTTGCGGTCTTTCAGACCTTGCAGGCGCGGGATCATCAGGAGAGCTCTGGCATGGGTTTGGCGTTGGTACGCAAGATAGTGGGTAAATTTGCCGGTAGGGTGTGGGTGGAATCCAAGGTGGGCGAGGGCTCTGTTTTTCATTTTACCTTGCCGAAAGAGCCTTGAACAGCAAGGCTTGCAAAGGAGAGATCGGCTGATGACGGAGACAAACGAGCAAGAGCGGGAGCGATTGATTCAAGAGCTGGAGCGCACCAACCAGGAGTTGCAACAGTTTGCCTATATCGTTTCCCATGATTTGAAAGCACCGTTGCGGGCGATTCATTCATTGGTGCAATGGATTGCCGAGGATTATGGACCTTTGTTTGATGATGATGGTCGTGAGCAGTTGGATCTGCTGCAAGGACGGGTGCGGCGGATGGATCAACTGATTGAGGGGGTGTTGCACTATTCGCGTATTGGGCGGGTGCGCGAGGAGTGGATTCCCGTCAATCTGCACAAGATGGTGACACAGATCATCGACCTGCTGGCACCACCGGCGCACATCACCATTCGCTTGGAAAACCGTTTGCCGGTGGTGATGTGTGAAGGGATACGCATGGGGCAGGTGATGCAAAATCTGCTCTCCAATGCCATCAAATTTATGGACAAAGCGCACGGAGAGATTGCTGTGCGCTGTGTGGAGGAGGAGTCTCTGTACCGTTTTATTGTTGCTGATAATGGTCCAGGAATTCCGGCCAAGGATCATGAGCGCATCTTTCAGATTTTTCAAACCCTGCACTCTGGCGACAGTTATGGCAGTGCCGGGATTGGTTTGACCTTGGTAAAAAAGATTGTGGAGCTGCATGGCGGCGAGGTGCATGTATTCTCGCCGCCTCGGCAGAGCTCCGCTGCTTGCGGCACCGAGTTTGAATTTACCTTGCCCAAACGACCGTTGGAAGAGGGTGCAGAGGAGGAGGGTGAAGAGTGATGAAGGGGATGAAGACGATTTTGTTGGTGGAGGATGATCGCGTTGATGCCATGACAGTAAAACGGGCATTGAAGGCGATTCATGTCAACAATCCCTTGGTGGTGATGGGCAATGGTGAAGAGGGGTTGGCCTGGCTGCATGATGGGGGCAACGATCTGCCCTGTATCATTCTGTTGGATTTGAACATGCCGCGCATGAACGGAATCGAATTTTTGGATGCCATCAAGAAAGAGGATCGCTTGCGCACGATTCCGGTGGTGATTTTGACCACCTCAAAAGATGAGTTGGATCGGGCACGCAGTTTTGACTTGGGAGTGGCGGGATATATGGTCAAACCGGTCGATTATGTGCAATTTGTCGATGTGATTCGCACCATCAATCTCTATTGGACCTTAAGCGAGCTCCCGGTATAGGCAGATGGATAGCGCGTTAGAAAAATTTTGCCGGATTATTCAGAGCCATACGGGCTTATTGGTTCCTGATCATGACCGCCCCTATTTGCGGGAAAAGTTGAGTCGGCGTTTGCAGGCGACACGCATAGGGGCCGAAGAGCTCTATTTGGCATTGCTGAGTGCCGATGGACCGGCAACCGAGGCGGAATGGCGCTCGTTGGTATTGGAGTTGACCACGGGCGAAAGCTATTTTTTTCGTGATTCCGGTCAGATGCGCCTATTGCGCGAGGTGATTTTTCCGGAGTTGATGCGTCAGCGTGCAGCAACGCGCTCTTTGCGCATTTGGAGTGCCGGTTGTTCGACCGGGGAAGAGCCCTACTCTTTGGCCATTATTCTGCACTCTTTGTTGGCGGGGGCTGGGTCGTGGCAGATTATGCTCAAAGGGACCGACATCAACGAATATGCCTTGCAAAAGGCGCGTGAAGGGCGCTACAGCCGTTGGGCTTTTCGCGGCGTCTCTGAAGAGCAGGTGGAGCGCCATTTTTTGCGCGGGCAGAACGAGTGGCAGGTGGATGCAACGATTCGCAACATGGTGGTCTATGAGCGGCTCAATTTGATCAAAGAGAGCTATCCCGATCCTGGCCGTGGTCTGTATGATTTGGATCTGATTGTCTGTCGCAATGTCTTTATCTATTTCAGCCATGAGGCCATTGCCGGAATCATGGCGCAATTTGCTGCCAGTTTGCGTCCGGGAGGATATATTTTGACCGGGCATGCCGAGGTGCAGCAACCGGTGTCACAACTGGTTGCTGCGGGAGTGTTGCCATTGGTAGCACGGCAATTTCCCGATTCGGTGATCTTTCAGCGCCCCCTGGAAGGGGATACCTCCTCTCTGACAGGCGCGAAGCAGCCTGGCGGCAGTATGGCCAGCTCTGTATCGTCGCTGCCGGTGGCAAAAATCCACCCGGTGCTTGCACGGCGTAAAGGGGGGGAGGTGCCCGATAAACTGGTGACAGAGAGAGCGTTAAACTTTTCTGTTTCCTCCTCTGTGAGCTCCTCTGCGTCTCCTTCTGCGAGCTTCCGGGTCAATGCGGCCCCCTCGTCCTCGCTCCAACCCTCGGCGGAAAAGCGTCTGCAGGAGGCGCGTGCCTTGTTTGACAAGGGGCAATATGCTGAGACCATTCGCCAGGCAGACTCTTTGACGCAGACAGGTGCAGTGGCTGGGGAGGCCAATATCTTGCTGGCCAGGGCGTATGCCAATGTGGGAGAGGCCAGCAAGGCGGAGCAGTGTTGTCGGGAAGCGTTGCGGCAGCGTCCTTTTGCGGCAGAGCCGCAATTTTTGCTGGCCAATCTGCTGCATGATCGTGGAGATAGCGCACAAGCCAAGGAGCTGTTAAAAAAGGTACTCTATCTGGATCGCAACCATGTCCCGGCCTATCTGCAATTGGCAGAGATTTTCCAGGAGGAGGGAGCAAGCGAGCGGGCCAGACAGATGCGCTTGGGAGCATTGGATGTGCTGCATGGTTTGCCGTTGGCCAACCGCCTGGAGCATTATGAGGAGTGGACGGTGAAGGAGTTGGTGGAGCAATTGGAGCGTCTGTTGGGAGAGCGCTAGAGTGTGGACAGTCGGGTGGAGCCATTATCAGTCGGGTCAGGGCAATCGCATTTGAAAATCAGAAAACTATTATGGAGGTCCAGGAGGAGATTATCTCCTCCTGGTGGGTGCAGGGCAAAGCCCTGCTGG
>NZ_RXIU01000193.1 GCF_004217665.1 Candidatus Magnetaquicoccus inordinatus
TCTGATCAAAGAACGCTTTTTTTACCATCTGCCGCCATTTATTGGGGTAACCGGAGACCGTTCGGCCCGCATCAATGCCGAAACGGCCATCAAAGAAGGCGTATTCCTTTCGGTCGTGCCAACGGGCTACCATTTCTGGATCCAGGGCGAACTCGTATATCATGCCCCATAAAGCTCCTTCATCCGCTCTTGAAAAAAGCCACGAGGCCAACGATCAATGAAGTCACCATCCTTATCGATGCGGATGCGATGAATGCGTGGGCCGTTTTCCTCAGGTTCCACGAAGTAGACCGCTATCCCCTCTGGAGTCAGGAAGGGTACTCCCGGCGGGAGTCCGTTTTCACTGGTTTCCCGGATACGACGCAGAAAACGGAGCATCAGGTGCTCGCTGTGGGTTTCCACTAAAAACATCAGATCCAGTTTTTCTTGAGTTTGGGCAATGAACAAATCCCCCAAGGCCACTTGAAAGGCTGGATGGATGTTGGATTCCGGTTCCTCGATGGCGACGATACCTGTTTTGGTGTGGATGGCGGCCACCAGCACCGGCACCACTTGGGAAATGCCCACCCCTACATCCTGGGGAAAGAGTTCCACGTCGCAGCGTTGATTGCGAAGCAGCAACTGTCTCCGTTCCGGCAAACTGCGTACCGCATCGCGGATCCATTCCTCATCGTCCAGGACGGTTGCGCCAGTCAGGGCTAGCATCAAGGGACCGTTGACTTCCAATTCCTTGTAGCACTTCACTTCCAGCCGATAACCGGAATTCAGGCGATCCTCACGAACAAGCCAGTCGTTAACCTTCTCCACCAGTGTTTTACCCTTGAGGAACAGCAGATCCCAGGCGGCCATGCCGTTGGACCAGCGGAATTCGTCTGGAGCGCGAGCGGGTTGATGGTTTCGAGAGGGCATGTCGCGGAAGGGACTCAGGTAGCGGAATTTCCGCAGACTGTCGCGCAACATCGTTATGGGCGCGATGAACAGCGAGCTGATCACCAATATTTGCTGGTGCCAGGATGCCTGCTCATCGTCCTCGGGTTCCCATAGTGTTCCAAAATCATGAAACTCTAAAGGTTTTCCGCCTGGAGGTAACACGGATGACGCAATGATCTGGAGGGGGCGATTTTCAGAAAAAGGCGTTTGATATTCAACCAGCGGTATAGGCTCCACATTCGAAACAACACGCAAGGATGGTCCGATCCAGGTCATGACGGGATGCAGTACATCTTCAACCTGGAACGTTATTCTGCGACCATCCACGGAGCTTTCGGTATTAAACAATGCCTTGCCATCATAGCCGATGGAGCAACTTGCGATGCGGGGGCCTTGCAATGTCTCCGACCATTGGATTGCAATCTCCAGGGATGCCTGGGACGGTGGTTTGATAAACTGTGCACTGCCAAAGGTGGGCACGTTGATCCACTCCTCCAGATCACCCAAATCTTCTTTGGAGACGTCCAATTCAAACCCCATTTTGATGGTTCGGCTGCGGTCGTGGTTGTGGACAAGGCTATCGAAGCCGCCCAGGTCCAGGACATCGCCACCCAGGAGGGTGCGGCCAGGGTCCGCATTGCCGCGTTCGAAAAGCTCGCGGGCGTAATGCAGTGCTTGGATGATGGTGCTCTTTCCGGCATTGTTGGGACCAAAGAGCAGTGTGATTGGCGCGAATTCGATTCGAACTGGATCGCGGATACCTTTAAAATTTTCCAGGGTGAGAGCTTTGAGGATCATGTCCTGTCTGCCTGAATACGTTCACGCCAATAGTGGGGACGGCGGTGCAAGTGGGCCAGGGCCACAATCAGGATTTCTGCCTGGTCGGCCGCATAGATGATTCCGTAAGGGAACCGTCGCAAGCGGCAACGTCGGGTGTTGGCACTGAGTGGCTGCCAGCCCGCTGGATGGCGACGAATCAGATCCAAGGAGGCCAGCACCTCAGCCAGG
Source organism: Candidatus Magnetaquicoccus inordinatus (assembly GCF_004217665.1). GTDB lineage: Bacteria > Pseudomonadota > Magnetococcia > Magnetococcales > Magnetaquicoccaceae > Magnetaquicoccus > Magnetaquicoccus inordinatus. The sequence goes on from NZ_RXIU01000193.1 coordinate 1,939, forward strand.
AATATTTGACCAAGCCCCTTGGCTTGCGCCTCATGGAATGCCACCGCCTCATCAAGTTCCTGTTGGGCAACTTCGAGAAAGCGGATGATCATGGTGTGCTGTGTTTGGCCAAAACCTCATCCAGGGGGATGGCCTTTATCTCCCCCCGCCGGTAGGCTGTCAAGCGTTCTTCGGCCTCCAGGGACCAGAGTCGATCCAGTTCTTGATTCGGCTCATCCAAACTGCTCAGGATGGCGTCCACCAGTTCCAAGCGTGCTAATGGAGTCAGTTTGAGGGCTTGTGATTCGATAGTGGCTGCAGTGGTATTGTTCATTATGATCCCTTGTATCAATTCACGCTGTTGAACGGATGGTTCACGTGCTGCAGGAACCCTGTAACCAGAAGAGTTGTGGCCTGCCGGTCAATATCGTCGTCGAAATCATCAAATGCCTCGTACCGGAAGGATACCGTGAAATCGGTGTACGTGAGAAGCGGGATGAATGCGTTGGGCAACATCCGAATCGGTTTGCGCCTCACCACGGGCGTGAGAGCCGAACAGGATGATCCGCTCCGGGTAGACGCTTTCGGCGACGCAGGTGCTTATGGCGGTCCGGAAGGAATCGGTGATGGTCATGACGCACCTTGTTCAACGATGGCAGTTACCTTTGTCAGCAAAGTGGTGACCTGCTCGACGAGTCCTTGCCGGTCCAAATGGGCGTCCGTGGCGTTCCAGGCTTCATAGCGGAACTGCACGGCAAAGGCGGTCAGATCAATGAAATCCCACTCTCCTGTCACATCCTCGCCGGACCGGGTGAGCATGACCAACAGCAGGCGCAGGTTGTGGGTTCTGGGGAGTTCCTGATCACGATGGGCCAGCCATGCCTTCAGTGCTTTTTCCACTGCCTGCTGAGCGTGCAAGCCGAAAATTTCATCCGGGAAGAGTTCGACATCGCGCATGTTGGTGATGGCTTGCAAATCGCGTCTGGCAGCTTCCAGCATGCGCCGGGCGGTCTCATGATCGGGCATGGAGCACCTTTCCTTCCCGCAAGGCGCGAGCAACAACGTGGTTGCGAGAGGATTTCAGCCGCTCAACCTCGTCCAGAGAGTAGACCAGGATGTCGGTCGCTACGGGAATGCTCCCCATGGCACGCTCCAGGCGGTTGATCTCCTGGAAGCGACTGCGGTGTGGGCCAAAAGGTTCGGCCTCGATTACCAGCAGATCCACATCGGCATCGGATTCGGCGTCACCTCGAGCATAAGAGCCAAACAGTATGACCTGCTCCGGTTGCACTTCGGCAACGATGCTTCGCACCATGGCGGTCAGTTCGGTTTCAGTGATGGTCATGGGGGGCAAATCCTCATCAAATTGTCAGTTCGACAAAAAGGTGTACGACAGGCGTGATCGTCATGGGTAGACATCTCTGATCTGGTCCTCAATATGTTCAAGCAGTTCATGGATCCGGGTGATCAGGTTGATACGATCCAGTGGTGCTTCGGCGTCATCACCCCAGGCGTAGCGGTGTTCCACAGCGAACGGGGTGAGTTCTACGCACTCCCACAGATCCATCATCTCCACACCTTGTTGCTCCAGCAACGGCAACAAGCGGCTGATGTCATGGGTGAGAGGGAACAGAATTTCCAAGGCTGACAGCCACGCCTTGAGTCCTTTTTCCACCGCCTGTTGGGCATGGAAACCGAAAATGGCGTCGGTGAACACCTCCTGATCCCGCATGCCAGTCATGGCACGATGATCCGCACGCGCCAGGCGCAACAGTTCCCGGGCGTAATCAATGCCTTTCATAAAGCACTCTCCCCTCATGCAAGGCCCTGGCGATCAGATGATTTTTGGCCGTGCGCCACTGTTCCACCTCGGCGTCGCTGAACAGGACGATATCCTTGGCCACAGGAATATCAGCCAACAACCGCCACACCCTGGCCATGGCTTTTCGGCGGCTGTTGTGGGGGCCGTAAGTCTCACGGGTGATGATCAACAGGTCGATATCTGAATCGGCTTGCGCCTCACCACGAGCGTGGGAACCGAACAAAATGATCCGCTCCGGATGGAAAGTCTCGGCAATGCGGGCGCTCATGGCGGTCAGTTCGGTTTCAGTGATGGTCATCGGCATTTCCCCCTGCAATCACATTATTTCTTCTTTATATCATGTCGTTGTGTCAAAGCCAAAGCTGCAGCACTCTTACCTGCCTTGCTGGTAGAGGGATTGCTGAGGGTCTTGCCAGCAGCGGAAGCGGCTTGTTTGCCAGTCACTTTGTCATTTCCGGCCTGTGCCAAGGCCGAACCTGCTGCGGATTTGGTTGCCGAGCTGGCGTTGGGGTTGCGCAAGGTCTTGGACGCGGCGGTGTCCGCTCTTGGACTGGTGGTTTCGGACGATCTACGAGTGGCCATGATGTTCTCCTTAAGAATCGATAATACCTTTGAACGAACTGATTAGGCCTCGCATTTCCACACCTCGGCACTATCAGCATCAAAAAAATGAACATCCAATCGGTTGCGTCCTTTGCTTTTCTCTCGGGCATCTGTCATGCGTCGCGCTCGGCTCATGATCTTCCTGTTGGTGGGGCTTGCATGATCTCCATACAAACTGACGAAAACATCCCGGATTGTACCTTTTTCAATCAGACGCAGGACATGTTCATCATTTTCCGCCAATGAATGCCCGTAGATGAACAGGCTTCCAGAAATGGCACTGAAACTCCGCAACGCCTTGTGCAGATAGGCGCTGTGCATGATCTTTGTCAGTTTGTCGCGGCTGGTGCCTTCCGCCACGAACATGGGATATTTCCCAGCATCCAAGGCCTGTCGCACCTGGTCTATGATTCTGATGCTGGTGCGTGACCAGGTGTATTTGACAAGATCAGGACCAGTATCAAAGAGATGCAATGCCCCATGGAGATAGTGGATGGTTGCCTTGTTGCCTTCCTGCCACGTCACATAGTCCGCGCCGTCGTCGTCTTCAGGATGCCGAAAGCCATCATCTGGATGCAGGTCTTGTCGATCAATATCGTCCCGCATCACGGCCCAGTAGAGGAGCAGATCGTAATTCAGGGTATATTTGTGCTCAAAGCAAGACAAGAAGCGTCGGCAGCAGGCCATCTGCTCATCACTCACCTGGAAAGGATGATCCGGGTGGTTGCCAGCAATAGCATTGACCAGAATATCCTTAATAGCGTCGGCATCCTTGTTGATCTGATCGATCAGTGTCTGGCCGGCATCCGGATAGGCCTTTAGCGCCTTGCCCATCTCCACCAGCAAGCGGATCACCGCCTCAAAATCCCGGATGTTCAAAGCGTTAAACACTTCCCTGGCATGGGGGGATGCGGAGAAGTCGGCTTTGTCGAACAATGCGCCATAACTGAAGATGTCAGGTTTCAGGGCGATGCTGAAGCCGTTGCCCAGGAGCAGGTGCTTATGTCCCTTCGCTTGATCAAGAGATTCGGAAAAAGTGAGAATTTTCGTGGACATCACAACTCCCCCCGGAAGGCGTGTTGGGTGAGGGAGCCGAAAAGATCATCTGATCCCTTTCCGAGAGTTACGAATTTCTCCTGTTCAGATTGCCAGCCTCTGACATGGCTGAGGTATTCACGCTGGATGTCTAAAGGAGGAAGCAGAGCAGGGAATCCGCAGAGCTGGGTTTTGTTGATTGAGGCAATGCCAGTGGTTTGTTTGGCGGACATCAGGAAATATCGTTTTCCTCTTTGGCTGCCAATCAAGGCACTCATGAACTCGGGGATCGCAAAGTTTTGATCAACGCGGACTTTAAAAATATGATTTTGGTGAATGCATGGATCGATCCCTCCTTGCCAGACCGCGCCACGGCCAAGCTTGTCTGGATCGCCACCTTCGGTAAGCAGGATATCGCCCGACTTAAGGAGGTATCTCCCCATGTCTGTTTCCAATACTTCGATATCCTGAACATCGCTTATGTCGATATGTCCATCTTGGACGTTTGCAACGCGCATGTAAGGAACGTGGACCGTCTTTTTTCCGTTGAACTGCTTTCCTTTGGTGACTCCAGATGCAATATCGGCAACCTGATCCAGCCTTTCTACTTTCCACCCCTTTGGATTAGTCACCGGATCCCCAAACATCTCCAAAAACACCGACCTCAGAAACTGATCCGCCAGTGCCAGGGCTTGGCGGCGTTTGCGGCGGATGGCGTCGGCCTTGTCCAGAATGGCGGCGATGCGTTTTTGTTCGGGAAGGGGGGGAAGGGGGATTTCAAGTTGCCTAAAACGAGAAACATCCAAATTCGAAATGTTTGTCGTTTGTCTTCCAAGATGCCTGATTTTGTCTTGAGATTCTCCGGAAGACATCCATCTATACAAGTAATCTGGATCAACTCGCTTCCTATCCGGACGGACTATTGATATGAAACCGCCAGCTGTTGCGTGGTATTCCAATCTGGGCACTTGAACACATTTACCAACAAGATTCCAGCTATTCGCGCTTGATATCAAGATATCTTTTTCTTCTAAGAATTGCTCTTCCCGCTTCACAAAAGATTTTGGAACAGCGATAAGATCGCTTTCATCCAAAGTTGATTGGATGTTTTTTGTTCTCATGCAAACGACAGCACCCGTATCATCTGCAGAAATTACATCGGCAGGTTTGAAAGTGATTCCTCTGATAAACTTGGTGCATTTCCCAAGCTGAGTCATTGAATGAGACTTCATCCCACCATCTCCCGCAACTCTTCCAAATCTGCCATGATCTCCCGCTCCAACTCCATCATGCGGTCCAGTATCTCACCGGGCGGGTCATGCCGCTCTTCCTGGTAAATCGTCTCCTTGTAGCGATTGATGGAAAGATCATACTTGCCATCGCCACGAATCTCTGCAACGGGTACAAAAAACGCCTTGGCGGTGCGGTCGGTGAGTTTTTTCGGGTTGCGGTTCTTCCATTGTTTCAGCATGTC
>NZ_RXIU01000194.1 GCF_004217665.1 Candidatus Magnetaquicoccus inordinatus
ACGTACCTCCGTTGGTTGGCCATTGTATCTGGCTTACCCGAACGAGGCAATTGTTACATTCCGTCTGAGGCAACACAGGCTTCCGTGTTGGTATCACTGAGCAAAGTGAAGGTCAAACCAAATTTTTGGCAAAATTTGTCATGGGAAGCGACCGAATCTTTGGAAAGACCGATGACAGTGTAACCGAGAGTGGCAAAGTCGCTTTGCAGCGCTTGAAAATCGTTGGCTTCCACGGTGCAGCCTGGGGTGTTATCCTTGGGATAGAAATAAAAAATGGCTCCTTGCGCACCAAGTAATTGCCGCAAGGGACGCGGTTGGTTCTGTTGATCGGGCAGAATCAAATCCGGGATAGAAGCGCCAATTTCAAGCATACAGAAAACTCCTTGATGGTTGTTGAGGGCTGGGGGGAACCGACTTGGCTTGGACCATGGTTGCAGCATGCACAAAAGGATAATGTGATGTGGCACAGTTTGGCAGGTTTTTTTATTTTTTTAGCACTGGCCTGGTTGCTGAGTGAAAATCGCCGCGCCATCGCCTGGCGGACAATAGCAGCAGGAGTGTTGTTCCAGTGGCTTTTGGGTGCCATTTTGCTCAAGCTCTCCTGGGTGCGTGAAGCCTTTATGCTGTTGAATGAGGGAGTCCTGCTCTTGGAACAGGCCACCATGCAGGGGACAGCATTTGTCTTTGGCTATTTGGGAGGAGCGACTCTTCCCTTTGCCGAGACTGTTCCATCAGGCAGTTATATCTTGGCCTTTCGTGCTTTGCCGATGGTCTTGGTCATCAGCGCCTTGGCCTCGCTCCTGTTTTATTGGCAAATCCTGCCCTGGATTGTGCGCGGTTTTTCTGTGCTGTTGCAAAAAAGTTTGGGCATAGGAGGAGCTTTGGGCCTGGCAGCAGGAGCCACCATCTTTGTGGGTATGGTGGAGGCACCGTTATTGATTCGTCCCTATTTGCGGCAGATGGGTCGCGGAGAGCTGTTTGGGGTGATGGCTACCGGAATGGCGACGATTGCCGGAACGATGATGGTGATTTATGCGGCCATCTTGGGAGCAGTAATCCCGGATGCCTTGGGTCACATCCTGATTGCCTCATTATTGAGTGCTCCAGCAGCCTTGACAGTGGCCTTGTTGATGGTGCCACAGAGTGAACCGCCAACCACAGGGGAGCTGCATGGCGCCTCACAGGCAAACAGTGCCATGGATGCGCTCACCCGTGGCACCATGGAAGGGATCACTTTGTTGATCAATATCATCGCCTTTTTGATCGTACTGGTCTCTCTGGTTGCCCTTTTGAATGGTATGCTCCATATCATTCCCCCTATTGCTGGAGAGGCGATCACCTTGCAGCGGGTTTTAGGTTGGCTGATGGCCCCTTTGACCTGGCTGATGGGCATTCCGTGGAGCGAAGCACAGGTGGCAGGCATGTTGATGGGCGAAAAGACTGTTCTCAATGAGTTTATCGCCTATTTGCATTTGGCTCGTTTACCTCCGGAGCTGTTGAGTGAACGCTCGCGGATCATGACCACCTATGCCTTATGCGGATTTGCCAACCTGGGCAGTTTAGGAATTTTGTTGGGAGGCTTGGGGAGCATGGTCCCGGAACGACATGCCGAGGTGGTTGCTTTGGGAGTGCGATCACTGCTGGCAGGCACTTTGGCAACCTTGATGACCGGAGCCATTGTGGGGGCCTATTATTGAGGAGCATGCACCCACACCCAGACTCCCTGATTTCTGCCACACAAAGCGCAGAAACCAGGGAAACTCTCCCACTCCCAGCATCAGGAAAACAGGCCATGCCCACACACGCTCCTATCTCCCTGGTTTCTGCCACAAATGAGCAAAAACCAGGGCAGATGTTCCAGCAACCCTCATCAGGGAGTTTTGGCATCCAAGAGCATTGCTACCGGTTTGGGTGTGCTGGCGCTACTGGGAGGTAACAACGGATATTCCACTTTAGGCTGCTCTCCAGTCAAAGTGTGCAGAAAGGCAGTAATGGCCTTGACCTCTGCTTCAGTAAGCTTCTGACCCAGTTGACTCTGCCCCATAACCGCTACCGCTTGCTCTAAACTCCAGGCCCGACCAGAATGAAAATAGGGAGCCGTCAGAGCAATGTTGCGCAAGGGAGCCGCACGAAACACATAGGCATCACTGGCACTCTTGGTCACAGCAAAGCGCCCATGATCTGCTGCCGGAAGCATCTCAGAACCCGGTTTTTCCACTACTCCAAAGGGAAAATAGGCTTGTCCACCCAGATTGACTCCGTTGTGACAACTGGAACACCCCTTGTCCATAAAAAGAGCCAATCCATTCTGCTCTTCTCCACTCAATACCTCATTTTTGCCAGCCAGAAACTGATCAAATCGCGAGTGAGGTGTGACCAAAGTTGCCTCAAAAACCTCAATGGCTTTTGCCATGTTGTCAAAAGTAACAGGCTCCTTTTCCCCAGGAAATGCCTTGCCAAAGCGGCTCACATAATCAGGAATACTGCGTAAAGTGGCCTCTACCTGTTCCGGTTTATTGTTCATCTCCACGCCCGCTTGCACCGGACCCTTGGCCTGAGTTTTCAGATCCTCGGCCCGGCCATCCCAGAATTGCGCCACATTAAATACCGCATTGAGAACAGTTGGTGCATTGCGTGGCCCCTTGGCCCAACCATGACCAATAGAGGTTTCCAGATTGTCACCCCCTCCCATACCGACATTATGGCAACTGTTGCAACTAATCAAATGGCTGGATGATAAACGCGGATCAAAAAACAGCATCTTGCCCAGGGTGATCTTCTCCTGACTGACAGGATTATCCTTCAACACTGGCATCTCGGTTGGTATGGATTTGAACTGCTGACGTGCCCTCTCCAGCAACTGCTCAGCCGCTGTTGCCTCAGAGAGGGCTAGCAAAGCAAACAATCCGGCAAGAGATGCAAAGAAAATGTGTGAAGCCTTGTATAAGCGGCGCAAACGACCGGGATACGTGATCGTTGGCATAGAGTGGCACTCTAAGCCGGGAAAGCGATTTCTGCTCATGGAACTCTACCCCCTTGGTGCGAAAAATGGTTGATGCAATAGAGGAGAGAGTAGAATACAGTTGCAACAATGTAAAATATATTATCTATATCAATCTAATAGTTTATACCTATTCCCTGCTAATGAAGAGCTCTCGTACCCTGTGGCAAGCTTTGCTGAACAGCAACAACCAAGGTGTCAATAGCCTCCTGGTTAGGAAACGAACTACGCCATACCAAAACCACCCGACGATTCGGTACCGGCTCGGCAAAAGGGATGTAACGGACTAAATGTTCCGTCTTGACCGGACAGGAGGGCAGATTGCAAAGCAGATTTTTCAACGAGGAGAGCGGCAATACCGATACCCCAACCCCTGTGGCCACCATATGACGCAATGTCTCCAGAGAGGTACCCTCAATAATATTTTGCACTCTGCCCGACTTTTCATCCAGACGCATACACTCTGGGCAAATATCCAACACTTGATCACGAAAACAGTGACCTTTGCCCAACAGAATCAAATCGGTCTCACCCAGATCCTCCCCCTGCAAATCTGTTCGATGCTCCCAAGGATGTCCAGCCGGAACTGCAGCCACAAAGGGTTCATCATAGAGGGGCATCTGCTCCATACCCTGGGCGACAAAGGGCAAAGCAACAATGATGGCATCCAACTCACCACGTTGCAGACGCTCAGTCAAAATTGCGGTATAATTTTCCTCAAGAAGCAGTTTCATCCGTGGTGCCTGAGCATGGAAAGCGGCAGATAATCCTGGATAAAGATAGGGGCCCACCGTAAAAATGGCTCCAACCCGTAACGAACCGGTCAACGGATCCAAACCACTGCGGGCTAGCCGCCGGATCTGTTCCACCTCTTCCAGGGCAGTACGCATCTGCTCCAAAACTCTCTGACCCTGCCGAGTGACTTTGATTTCGCCTCGGCCACGCTCAAACAGTGGCACTCCCAACTCCTCTTCCAGCGCCTTGACTGCCACACTCAAGCTGGGTTGACTGACATGACAGAGTTGCGCAGCACGGATAAAGTTACGCTCCCGAGCCACCGCCAAGGCATACTCAAGCTGACGAAGATTCATGGATTCCCCCTGCTTCAGATGCAGAACAGAGATAAAAAATGGTTACGCATGAGTAACTATTCACCACCCAAAACTATTGCGGATCCAGAAAGGGCACCTCCCTGGCCGGGTCCAGGGATGGAATCCCTGGGATTTTGCTTGTAATCTTTTGCCTTTGGCGCGCCCTTTACACTAAGCCGACGCGCTTTTTGCATCGGCTTAAGCGCCTAATGGAAGCAAGCTGTGCGAATTGGCGCGCGATTTTGCGCCAATCCGCACAACATCCCCATGGGGGTAGAGCTGGCGAGCCAGCACGAACCTGAATAGTTAGCTTTTTTGCAGCAATATCACTGGCGATCGAAACGATCGGCATTCATCACCTTGCTCCAGACAGCCACAAAGTCATGCACAAATTTTTCTTGGTTGTCGTCCTGGGCATAGAGTTCTGCATAGGCACGCAACACCGAGTTGGAACCAAAAACAAGATCCACCCGTGTGGCAGTCCATTGCACCGCACCACTGTTTCGGTCACAGATCTCATAGAGATTCTTGCCCACAGGCCTCCATGTATAGGCCATATCGGTCAGGTTGACAAAAAAATCAGTCGTCAAAGCGCCCACGCGGTGTGTAAAAACACCCTGTTGCGTTCCACCATGGTTGGTGCCCAATACACGCATTCCACCAAGCAAAACGGTCATTTCCTGAGCAGTCAACCCCATCAACTGAGCCCGATCCAAAAGCAATTCCTCAGGGCTTACGACATACTCTTGCTTCAACCAGTTGCGAAAACCATCGGCCAACGGCTCCAACACCGCAAACGATGCCACATCGGTCTGCTCTTGCGTGGCATCGCCACGACCTGGCAGAAAAGGAACAACCACATTATATCCTGCCGCTTTGGCAGCCTGCTCGATACCAAGATTTCCTGCCAACACGATCACATCGGCAATACTGGCTCCACTATCGGCAGCAATTTTTTCAAGGATGCTGAGGACTTTGGCAAGTCGTTCTGGTTCATTGCCCAGCCAATCCTTTTGTGGCGCCAAACGAATACGGGCACCATTGGCTCCTCCACGTTTGTCGGAACCACGAAAAGTGCGTGCGCTATCCCAGGCGGTTGTTACCAATTCGCTGATACTCAAAGCAACTGCAGCGATTTGTTCCTTGACAGCAGCAAGATCATAGTCGCTGCGACCAGCAGGAATGGGATCTTGCCAGAGCAGATCCTCCTTGGGCACATCAGGACCGATATAACACGCTTTTGGTCCCATATCGCGGTGGGTGAGTTTGAACCAGGCCCGGGCAAAAGTTTCGGAAAATTGCTGTGGGTTATTGTAGAAACGTTCAGCAATCTTACGAAATTCTGGATCAAACTTCAGCGCCATGTCGGCATCAGTCATGATTGGTTTGCAGCGCCGTGTTGGATCCTCCACATCAACCGGCATATCCTCTTCCTTGATATTTACCGGCTCCCATTGCCATGCTCCAGCAGGAGATTTTTGCAACCACCAGTCATAGCCAAACAGCAGTTTGAAATAGCCATTATCCCATTGGGTGGGATGGGTGGTCCAGGCACCCTCAAGACCGCTGGTAACTGTGTCACGACCCACACCCCGACCGCTATGGTTCATCCAGCCCAAACCTTGTTCTTCCAGCTCCGCTCCTTCTGGTGCAGGACCAAGATGGGCGGCGTTACCGTTACCGTGTGCCTTGCCGACGGTATGTCCTCCAGCAGTTAATGCCACCGTCTCTTCCTCATTCATCGCCATGCGTGAAAAGGTTACGCGCATATCACGGGCGGTCTTGAGCGGATCGGGTGTGCCGTCCACTCCTTCTGGATTGACATAGATCAGCCCCATCATCACCGCAGCCAGTGGATTTTCCAAATCGCGCTCGCCGGAATAGCGACTGCCTGCACTGCCGCTGGGAGCCAGCCACTCCTTTTCGGAGCCCCAATAAATATCCTTTTCTGGGTGCCAAATATCTTCACGACCAAAGGCAAAGCCAAAAGTCTTGAGTCCCATGGATTCATAGGCCATGTTGCCAGCGAGAATCAGCAGATCCGCCCAACTGAGATTGTTGCCATATTTTTTCTTGAGTGGCCAGAGCAGTCGGCGTGCTTTGTCCAAGTTGGCATTGTCCGGCCAAGAGTTAAGAGGAGCAAAACGTTGATTGCCGGTTGCTGCACCGCCACGACCATCAGCGATACGATACGTTCCGGCCGCATGCCAGGCCATGCGAATCATCAGACCGCCATAGTGACCCCAATCTGCCGGCCACCAGCTTTGGCTGTCGGTCATCAAAGCTATTAAATCTTTTTTCAGTGCCTCAACATTGAGTTGTTTGACAGCTTGGCGATAGTTGAAAGCCGATCCCATTGGCTTGGTTTTGCTGTCATGTTGATGCAAGATATCCAGGTTGAGAGCCTTCGGCCACCACTCTTTATGTGCCTGGCCTGCTGAGGTGTTCCCCCCATGTAGCACGGGACATTTACCAGAAGAGGTGCGAGTGTTTTCAGACATATTTCCTCCTGTTTATTCTTGGTTTGTATCGTTGAATAATAGTGAGAATCATTACCTTTTTTTCTCTCAATGTTTTGTTACCGGTGTCGAGCACCTGATTATTTGCTTTTACAAAGAGAGCACCCCGGTTGCTTACGCATGAGTGGGTTGGACAGCCGACACGATTTTGGGAATCACCTACCACCCGCATAGCGGGTGGTTTGATGAAGGCCCCCATAGGGGGCCAGTTGTTTTATGAAGGGGCCATG
>NZ_RXIU01000195.1 GCF_004217665.1 Candidatus Magnetaquicoccus inordinatus
CCGACGCGCTTTTTGCGTCGGCGCGGCGCGCCTAATGGAAGCAAGCTGTGCGGATTGGCGCGTATTTTTGCGCCAATCCGCACAGCATCCCCATGGTGGTAGAGCTGGCGAGCCAGCACAAACCTGAAATAGTTACATTCCGGCACAGTCTAGCACCTTTTTCTCTTCTTGCGAATCTCTTTTGCAGTACGGGGGGCAATGTGTTACATTGCTGAAGGTTTATAGGATTTTTCGGAAGCACTGTGCCAAAATTTCAGCAAAGCCGGGCGCAGCAGTGAGATCTGATATTGCCAGCTCTTCCATTGGCCGCTGCCGCAACGAACAAGGCTGGTGCTGTGTTTGGATCGGCCCATTGCTGTCAGCACACTGGATTTGCGCACCCGTTTCATTCTTGCAGAGGGGGAGGTGGTGGCCCACTTCCCGAAACCATTTTGACCAGCACTGAACCTCTCCCGCAGCCAGCCGGCATGACTCCGTTTTTGACTTCGCTGCGTTGTTTTTTTCTGATTTGTCAACACCATGGCATTGAAGTGACCCCGGAGCGTTTTTTGGGGGCCAAAGAGGATGATATTATCGGCTCTGTACTGCGGCTGATGAGTGATGTAGGTCTGCAAGGCAAACTGTTAAAAAGACGCAAATGGCAGGATTTGGCCAATCTTGGTAGCGCCTATCCGGTGATGGTGGAACGCTCCAGTGGTCATTGGGTGATTGTGGCCAGTACGGTCACGACCGCCGATGGCACTGAAAATGTGGCCATCATGGATCCCAATGCGGAACAGGCTGGTTTGGCATTGATGCCGCGCCAGCAGTTTGAGGAGCAATGGAACGGTTCGTTGTTGTTGATCAAGCGGGAATATGATCTGGGCGACAGCAATCGACCGTTTGATTTGCGCTGGTTCATGCCGGAAATCATGAAAAATGCACGTTATTTCCGGGATGTGATCGTGGCTGCCACCATGGTCAATCTGCTCAGTTTTATCATGCCACTGGCCTTTCAGATCATGCTCGACAAGGTAGTGCCCCACCAGAGCCAACAGACTCTGTTTACCCTGACCGTTATTCTGGTAATTGCCACTCTTTTTGACAGCCTGTTCACCTATGTGCAACAGATGCTGATGATTTATGCCACCAACAAAATTGATGCCCAATTGATTGTGCGCACCTTTGAGCATTTATTGCGCCTGCCCATGCCCTTTTTTGAGAGCATGCCTACCGGGGTGTTGATTCGTCATATGCAGCAGACTGAATCGATCCGCAGCTTTTTGACAGGAGGATTGTTCAGTACCCTGTTGCAGGCTTCATCACTCCCTTTGTTGTTGATTGGTCTGACCCTGTATAGTGGTATTCTGACCTCGGTAGTTTTGCTTTTCACCCTTGGTATTGCAGCGATTATTGGTTTTTTGATTCCGGCCTTCAAACGACGCTTGGAGGAGTTGTATAATGCTGAAGGGGCGCGCAATGCCGATTTGGTGGAGACGGTTACTGGCATGCGTGCCATCAAATCCTTGGCTTTGGAGCCTTTGCGCAAGGCAGCATGGGATCGCAGTGTCGCCAACTGTATTGCCCAACGCACCTCTGTAGGCCGTTTTGGTGCCATTGCAGCCACCTTGACCCATTTGTTGCAGGGGGGAATGGGTTTGACTGTGCTCAGTTTGGGTATCTATCTGGTCTTTTCTGGCGACATCAGTATTGGTGCCTTGGTGGCTTTCAACATGCTTTCGCAACGGGTCACGGCACCCTTGATCCAAATTGTCTCGATGATCAATCAATACCAACAGACTGCGCTATCGGTGCAGATGTTGGGTCATGTGATGAACTTTCCTCCCGAACGCGACCCCAACCGCCGTGGTATTCGTCCAGAGGTGTTTGGTCATTTGGAGTTCAAGGAGGTTACTTTTCGCTATCGTAAAACTACTCTTCCGGCATTGCGCAATGTCTCTTTTGAGGTACAACCAGGGCAGGTGATTGGGGTTGTGGGGCGTTCCGGTTCTGGAAAAACCACCATCACCCGTTTGATTCAGGCTATTCATTTGGTGGAAGAGGGGATGGTTTTGCTCGATGGCAACGACATCCGCCATTATGATCTGCCGCATCTGCGCCGTTCGATTGGTGTGGTATTACAGGATAATATATTGTTTCGTGGCACTGTGCGTGACAACATTGCTGCCGGCAAACCCGATGCCTCTCTTGCCGAGGTGATTGAAGCGGCCAAGTTGGCAGGTGCCGAAGAGTTTATCGACCGGCTTTCCAGTTCTTATGATACACGTGTGGAAGAGGGGGCTACCAACTTTTCCGGTGGGCAAAGGCAGCGTCTGGCTATTGCCCGCGCCTTGTTGTTACGGCCTCGTCTGCTCATTTTTGACGAGGCAACCAGTGCCCTCGATCCAGAGAGTGAAGCGATTATTCGGCACAGTTTGAACAAAATTGCCGAAGGACGCACTTTGATCATCGTTTCACACCGTCTTTCCTCGTTGACCTCGACCCATGCCATTCTGGTATTGGATCGGGGTGAAGTGGTTGATTTTGCCCCTCATGCCGTATTGTTGGAGCGTTGCAGCATCTATCGACACTTGTGGGATCAACAGAACAGTTTTTGATCTCCGTAAGCGCATTCAAGGGAGCCCCGGCGATGAAACAGGATAAAGAGAAGGATTATTCCGAACGTGTGCAACGGGCTGCACAACTGCTCGCCGAGGCGGATGGAATCTTGATTACTGCCGGAGCGGGAATGGGTGTTGATTCGGGGTTGCCAGATTATCGCAACAAGGAGGGGTTTTGGCGGGCCTATCCGGCGATTCAAAAGATGAATCTGGCTTTTGAGGAGGTGGCTGATCCCAAGTGGTTCAAACAGCATCCGCGTTTGGCCTGGGGATTTTATGGTCATCGGCTCAATTTGGTACGGCGTACCACTCCTCATGCTGGTTTTGTGCGTTTGTTGGCCATGAGTCAACGTCCGAAACGCGGTGTGTTTGTGCTCACCTCCAATCTGGACGGTCAATTTCAGACGGCGGGCTTTGATCCGCAACGTATTGAAGAGTGTCATGGTTCGCTGCATTTTTTGCAGTGTACGCGACCCTGCAGCGAGCAGGTTTGGTGTGCTGATGAGATTCATATGGCTATCAGTTCAGAGACCTTGCAGGCTATTGGTCCTTTGCCCATTTGTCCCCGTTGTGGGGCTTTGGCGCGTCCCAACATTTTGTTGTTCAATGACAAATCCTGGGTTGATGAGCGCAGCAAACAGCAGGGGGAGTGTTTGTGGCAGTGGTTGGAAGAGATGATGCTTGACAAGGCACGTTTGGCGATTATTGAGATTGGTGCCGGTACCGCTTTACCGGTAATTCGTCGCCGTTCCGAGTTTTATGCCAAGGTGCACCATGCCAATATGATTCGCATCAACCCGCACGATCATCATGTGCGCAAGGCGCGGCATGTTTCTTTGCCGTTGACTGGGATGACTGCTCTCGAGGCTATTTGGCAGGCTTGGTATAAATTGACTCAGACGGTTTAGGAAATTTGCGTCATTCCCCACCTGAAACAACTGCGGGTCCAGGGATGGAATTCATGGGATTTTGTTTTTAATCCTTTGCTTTTAATTCTGTAACTATTCAGCACACAAAACAACTGGGGGTCCAGGGAGGGCACCTCCCTGGTGGAGTCCAGAGGCAAAGCCTCTGGGATTTTAATCTTTTAATCTTTTAATCTGTTGCTTTTGGCGCGCTTATCACACGAAGCCGACGCGCTTTTTGCGTCGGCTTAAGCGCCTAATGGAAGCAAGTTGTGCGGATTGGCGCGCATTTTTGCGCCAATTCGCACAGCATCCCCATGGGTGTTAAAAGTTGGCAAGCCAGCACGGAACTAAATAGTTATCTGAAACTTCTCGCACCGTTGCCCCTTGGTGAATGACTGTTCGCAACCGCTGCCACGGCAAGGCTGTGGAACAATTCCGCACTGTGGCTATATAGCCAAAACGGTGCATGTCGGGCGTCCGCCCTCCCAAAGAGTGCCCCTTCGGGGCACAGATTGGTGCGGCGTGCGCGAATGCTACGCATTCGCTTCTGTAAAACGCCGCACAGATGCAGGACCCTGTCCTGCACCTGCCAGGAGGAGATAATCTCCTCCTGGACCTCCATAATAGTTTTTTTGCTTTTTTTGGTGAAATTGCTTTGCAGATTAAAATCTTAAGCAATCTGAAAGCGCGCGAGCTGCTCGTTAAGCTCCTTGGCAATCAGACTCATCCCTTTGGCCCGCTTGTCTACAGTGCCACTTAAACCCTGCATCTCCTCCGCCGCACGGTTGACCTGAACCATATTGCCCGCCACCAAACGAATCGCATCCGAAGCAGCAGTGACATTGCGTGTCACATCCTCTACCCCGCCTGAGGTTTCACTAATGCGCCGAGTCATGTCCGATACCCCTACCGAAGCCTCGGTGACATTGCGCGTCACCTCTTCAATGCCAGCAGAGATCTCATTGACACTGCGTGCTACATCGCCAATACCAGTACTGGTCTCTTCCAGACGACGGGTAACTTCACCAGTCTCTTTGGAAACACTGTCCATGGAGACAGTAATGGCCTCCAGAGAGTGGCTCTGCTCGTTGACCGAGTTGAGAATCTCAGCATTGGATTGGCTCAAACGACGGATCATGGCAGTCACATCCTGATTGGCCTGTCCCACATCCTCAGCATTGCGCTGAATGGCATCAATCTGACTGGCAATCATCTGTGTTGCTTCAGCAGTTTGTTGGGCCAGAGCCTTCACCTCATTGGCCACCACAGCAAAACCTTTGCCAGCATCCCCAGCCCCAGCCGCTTCAATAGAGGCATTCAAAGCCAACATGGTGGTCTGCTCGGCAATGCTGTTGATGATCACCACCACCTTGCCAATCTCTTGGGCCGATAATGTCAACTTGTTCATCATGTGTGAGGTCTGTTTGGCACTGTCACTGGCTTGACTGGCCTCACCAGCCGCCGATTCGCACAGCTTGCGCACCCCCGCCAAGGTGCTATTGATCTCTTGGACAGACGAGGCGGTTTGCGCCACACTGTGACTGGTCTGCCGCGCCGAGTTTTGCACATGACCCACACTGGTACTGCTCTGCGCCGAAGCTTGCGCAACCGTATTGAGATTGATACTGGCCTCTTCGGCAGCAGCAGAGATGGTGCTCATGTTGCTTTCCATCTGTTGCGCCGACTTGGCAACCGTCTCCATGTTGATCGACATCTCTTGCGAAGCAGCCGCAATGGTATCCATGGTCGAGCTCATCTCTTCGCTGGAGGCGGCAACCTGGGTCGCCTGTTGCGAAAGAACGTCTGCACCATTGGTCATCGAATCGGCTACCCGATTGAGTTCCTTGGCACTGCTATCCAGTTGACGGGCTTTGGCAATAATGTCGGAAACAACATGTGCCAGATCTCCGGCCATGGTGGCCAGAGCAGAGGCCAATTGCCCCACTTCATCCTTTTGCCGACATTCAATAGTTGCAGTCAAATCACCGCTGGCAATGCGATGGGCAAAGGCAACGCTGCAATGCAAACCACTGACAATCATGCGAGTGGTCAAGAGCGATACCGTGACCCCCAGCACCACCACCACCAGACTGACCACGATAATCAGCCAATTGGAGCGGTTGACCTGTTGCGTTGCCAGTTCATCTTGATGTTTGACAGTGGCATCAATGCGTTTGGCCAATTGATGGCGTGCTTCGCGCAACTGCTGGACTATCTTTTCCTGCTCATGCAAACCGCTGACAATGGATTGCATGTTTTTTTGATACCCCTCCAGGGCAGTATGAATACGCTGCATGCGTTCAATATCAGCAGGATCGCGATAGGTGGGAAGCAGTTCGCGGACATGTTTGAGCGCCTGGCTGGAGTTGCTCAGATTGCGTTGAATCTGTTGCTCATCCTTGCCATGGGTGATAAAGATCTCCTTTTCGGCAATGCGCGACTCTTTGAATTGGCCACGCACTGTGGTCAGGAGATTGACTTTATAGGTGCGCTCCTTGACCATACCCATTTTATCGCGCAGCGCATTGCTGTCACTGCCATTGCCACTCATGCGTGACAGCTCATTTATTTGGATATCCAACTTTTGCACCTGACCAGAGACCATTTCACTGATCAGGTGATCGATCTCTCTGGAGGCTTCCCGTAACTTCTGTAATGATTCCAAACGGGTATGTTCCAGAGCCACAGATTTGCGAAAGAGTGTCTCATACTGCCCAGTTGTCGTCAGCAACTGCTCCATCGCTGCTTTATCTTCTGCCAACTTGAAGAGCTTGTCACGATTATGAGCGGCTTCCTGTTTGATGGTCTCGAGCAGGCTGCGACTCTCTTCCACATATTTATTATCGCTGGTAATGATAAAACTTTTTTCTGCAACGGCGACCTCATTGACCTTGTCTTGCAGATTGAACATGTTGTGCCCAATCTCCATGCGTTCGGCCAGATCAAGGATTCCTTTGTCACCCACGATGGCGATGATCAGGCTTAACAGCAGCACCGTACCAAAGCCCACGCCGAGCTTGATACTGATTTTCCAATCCTTCATGATCTGCCTCTTTTCGTTACACGCGCCAAGTCCCTGCGCAAAACGCCCGCTTCCCTATGGGCAATCATGGTTTGGATAGCTGACAAGTCATGCCTGCCTTTATCAGAGCAGGTATGAAATTTTTATCAAAACGATAAATTCGATAAATCTCTCAACAATATCAGTATGCGCCGTTTCCCCTTTGTGGTCAATGGTCGCAGGGCAATCGCATTTGCCAATCTCCTCACTGTTGCTACAAGCGAAACTGTGCATGTCGGGCGTCCGCCCTCCCAAA
>NZ_RXIU01000196.1 GCF_004217665.1 Candidatus Magnetaquicoccus inordinatus
ATAACCAACACTGCGCAGATCATGGGCCATACGCCAAGCAACATGAAGTGCTGTTGGTGCCGGTTCCCAACGCAGGCGCCACCAGGAGGCCGCCAGCCAAACAGCTAGAGGATAGGCGGAGAGTCGCACTTTTTCGCGAACCGATCTGGCCCAACTATCATCTACCCGGGTAGCAAGACGACCATTAACGGAAATTGTCAGAAGTGCAGCGGTCATGCGCAGTTCGTCAGGACCATAAGCGGTGGGTTGATCCCATTCAGGGGCAATCACAAACGGTTCACTCATGATTGATTCCAGCGTTCCAAAATATTTTCCCGCATCGGATCCCCTTCCGGCATAGGATAGCCATGATAGCGACCCAATTCAGCATTTTCCAGTTGTGCTTCAAAGGGAGTGCATTGACTATCGACTGCCCAGACATTTTTTGGCCAGGGTCCGACAAAATGCTCGCTGATCAAACCCCGTTTGATTCCTGCTTGCAGCAAGAGGAGCGCCTGTTTACGGGTGAAAACGGCACCATCATCACACAATGTTGTGCCGGGTCGGGGATAGCTGGGTGGGGGGACAAACCAAAATCGCCGGGATTGCGTTTATGTTCCGGATTGCCGCCATAACTGACCTTGTTTGCCAAATCTGCCAGTAAGCATATATCGACATCAGAGCGCGGTGTTGCTCTGATTTTCCGCTTAGGGTTGTAGGTGTTGACCCTTGGGTTCATTTGTCAGCTCTGACAAGATGATGATCTATCCCATAGCGTTACTGCTGAAAAGAGTGGTGGGCCCACCAGGATTCGAACCTGGGACCGACCGGTTATGAGCCGGCGGCTCTGACCGCTGAGCTATAGGCCCGCAACTGCCTTAAGATTCCAAAAAACTTCTCAACTTGCGTGAGCGAGTCGGATGGCGCAACTTGCGCAGCGCCTTTGCTTCGATCTGCCGAATCCGTTCACGGGTGACATGAAACTGCCGTCCTACCTCCTCCAAGGTATGATCTGTATGCAGACCTATACCAAAGCGCATGCGCAAGACATTCTCCTCCCGATCGGTCAAGGTTTGCAAGACCCGACCGGTGGTATCGCGCAAATTGGATTGAATGGCCAATTCGGAAGGGGACAACATGGTTTTATCCTCGATAAAGTCTCCCAGATGGGAGTCCTCTTCATCCCCGACCGGTGTTTCCAG
Source organism: Candidatus Magnetaquicoccus inordinatus (assembly GCF_004217665.1). GTDB lineage: Bacteria > Pseudomonadota > Magnetococcia > Magnetococcales > Magnetaquicoccaceae > Magnetaquicoccus > Magnetaquicoccus inordinatus. The sequence goes on from NZ_RXIU01000196.1 coordinate 1,182, forward strand.
AGAGATCGGCTCCTTGGCAATTTTCAACACCTTGCGCACTTTGTCCAGGGACATCTCCATGCGTTCGGCAATCTCTTCTGGAGTCGGTTCCCGTCCCATATCCTGGACCATCTGCCGACTGGTGCGTACCAACTTGTTGATCGTTTCGATCATATGCACCGGGATACGGATTGTTCGCGCCTGGTCGGCAATCGAGCGCGTTATCGCCTGGCGAATCCACCAGGTGGCATAGGTGGAAAATTTATAGCCACGCCGCCACTCAAATTTATCCACCGCCTTCATTAAACCAATATTACCCTCTTGGATCAAATCTAAAAATTGCAATCCGCGGTTGGTATATTTTTTGGCAATGGAGATCACCAGGCGCAAATTGGCCTCGACCATCTCTTTTTTGGCCCAGCTTGCTTTGCGTTCACCGCTGGTGATCGATTTATGGGTCCCCTTCAGCTCGGCAACGGTCTGCCCGGTTTCCAACTCCACCTGACGCAGAGAGTCCTGGATTCGATACAGATCAGCAGCATGTTGTTCATAAAAACGGCGCCAGATCTGCTGGTTGTGCTCTGCCAGTTGATCAACCCACTCTTTCTTGCCTTCGTTGCCCAGATACTCCTTCAGGTGGGACATTTTGGGTACACCGGAACGCTCGGCCATCTTCAGCATCTCACTTTCCAATGCGCGAATCCGGTCCACATAATCTTTCAGCGTTTGTACCATGCGGTCGATCTGTTTCTGGGAAAAATTGACAGAATCCAGCAGATCCACCATACCCCGTTTATGGCCCTGGTAGGTACGATCCAGGCGCTCCACCTCATCCTCATCTCCGCGCAACGAAGCCTCGCGCAGCTTTTCTCCGGTCTCTTGCAGGCGTGCATGCTCTTCGGCAATTTTGTCAAAGGTGCGCTGGGTGGTCTCCAACAGCTCCAACAGCGGTGTACCATCCAGCGTTACCGCCGATAGATCGACCTCTTTTTTGGCACGCTCTTCCAGATCATCCTCTTCTTCGTTCTCTAGGCGCTCTTCCTCATCCTCATCAAACTCTTCATCCTCCTCATCCTCCAAATCCTCATCATCATCGAGGCCCGCATCTTCCACTTTGTCCAGTGGATCCTCTTCACCCAATTCAGCATTCGGAGTGGGAATATCCAGAATATCCCTTAAGGAGACCTCACGATTGCGCAGGCGCTCGGCCAGCAGAATAATCTCTTTGAAGGTGACCGGAGAATCGCAAATGGCGGTCAACACCTCTTTGCGTCCCGATTCGATACGTTTGGCGATGACGATCTCCCCTTCACGGGTCAGGAGATCGACTGCTCCCATCTCGCGCAAATACATGCGCACCGGATCGTCGGTTTTGCCCAGATCAATATCGTCAATACCCGATTCGGCACTGCCATGTTTGTCCAGGTCATCCAACTCTTCCATGCCGTCGCTCTCCAGATTGAGAGCATCACCTTCATCCGGCTTCAAATCATCAGTAGGCTCTGGCTCGTCCACCAGATGAATACCCATCTCATCCAGAGTCGAGACCACATCCTCAATCTGATCTGCGGAGTTGATATGACTGGGCAATACATCATTGACCTCATCAAAGGTCAAAAAGCCACGCTCCTTGCCGCGTTCGACAAGCTGTTTCATCGGTTGAAACTTGAACTCATCGCCCATTGTCTCTGTCGTCCAATTCGTGCATGCGATTAAAGGGGGTGCAGGGTTCGCAACAGACCGGCTGGTTATGTCAGCAAAGGGTGACTCTTGCGTTGTTGCAGATGGCGTTTTTCCTCTTTCAACGCAAGTAACACACCAAACTGCCGGTCCATATCACCTTCTCCAGCCTCTATGGCTTGGGTTATCTGCTTGATCTGCCGGTTGAGCTGGCGCAACTGGCAATTGCGCAGACAGCCTTGAAACTCTTCCTGGAGCGATTCTGGTTGCAGCTCTTCGCTGAGCAATATCGCTTCTGCCCGTGCTGCCAGATTGGCATTGCTGAAGCGTTGCCAAATGGGTGTTGCACTGCCATGCAGCAAATCGCTGCCCAACTCCAGTAACGCCGACAAAAGCTCGGTCAGGTCACCGTCTTCCATATCGAGACGGCTCAACTCCTCTTCCCACAACGGTACCAGCTCAGGAGAACGCAACACAATTGCCAATAAAGCGCGTTCAAAATCCCGACCGACAGTAACGGAGGGGGTTATTCTTTGGCTTGGCCAGGAGCGTTGCTGTCTGCCTGTTACGACGGCAGGGGAGGGGGTATAGACCACCTCTTCGCTGGCGTTGACCAAGTGTGGCAAGTCAAGATATTGACTCAGTTGCTGCAAATAAAGTTCCCGCAACAACGGATCCCTGACTCTGCTCAATAGCGGCCATGCCCGATGACGGATAGCCACTCGTCCTTCTGGACTGGCACGATCCAACCCTTCACCCAGTTGCTGGAGCATAAAGGTCAAGAGAGGGGTAGCACTATCCAGACGGCTCCGCAACCCTTCAGCCCCTTCTCTGCGTACCAGATCATCGGGATCTTCTCCCTGGGGCAAGAGCAAAAAATGGACATGCTGGTCAGCTTGCAACCCATCCAGGACCATTTCCAGTGCACGCCATGCGGCTTTGCGTCCAGCCGTATCGCCATCAAAGCAAAAGCAGATGCGCCGGGTTCGTTTCCACAACTGGCGCACATGGGAGGTGGTCAAAGCGGTTCCCAAGGTGGCCACCACACTCTCCACACCACGGTCTGCCAGTGCAATCAGATCCAGATACCCCTCCACCACCAGCACACGCTCTTCCCGTTGCATGGCGGCCTGCGCCAGATGCAGACCGTAGAGAATCTCGCTTTTTTGATACAGCGCTGTCTCAGGTGAATTGATATATTTTGGCTCCTCAGCAGCCATTACACGACCGCCGAAAGCGATACACTCCCCTTGTGCGTTGCGTATCGGAAAAATGATCCGGTCGCGAAAACGATCATATCCGAGTTTATCGGTAGCCGGTACCAATAAGCCAACCTTTTCCAGAAGTTGTGCCGCTGCCTCTCCGCCGCCAAAAAAGTCCAGCAGATTTCGCCAACCTGGTGGTGCATAACCCAAACCGAAGCGCTCTATGGTTGCCGGTTGCAAAGCACGACGCTGTAAATAGGCGCGTGCTTTTTCTCCTTCGGGAGCGCGCAAGCGTTGATAGAACCACTCTCGCGCTTTATCGACAACCTCCAGCAATTGCCGTCGTTCCAGACGGCGTTGCTGTTGCCCGGCATCTTCCACCTCCATGGTTGGCAAGGCCACGCCCACTGTGGCTGCCAACTCGGCCACTGCTTCGGGAAAGCCAACTCCCTTGATTTGCATGATAAAGTTAAACAGATTCCCACCGGCGCCGCAGCCGAAACACTTAAAAAATCCCTGATCGGGCCGGACGGTGAAGGAGGGTGTTTTTTCATTATGGAAGGGGCATAGTCCCAACCAATTGACCCCCTGTTTTTTCAAGCGCACATACTGACCAACCACATCCAGCATGTCGGCGCGTTCGCTCAACTCTTCAAGAAAGCGCTCAGGATAGTGAGCCATGCTTTTTTTTCCATTCAAACATCGCGTGCAAGCACTTTAGAAGAAAATATTCTTCCGTTTTTGTCAAGGGATATTGTTGCGAAATCCATGATTTATTTTCAATCCACTCTGCTGCTCACTCTGTAAACCGCCACTCCTCTTGTGGAGGTAGGAATTAACTTTGACAAACAAAATGCAGAAAATCGATAATAAAGCAGTATCAAAGTGCTGCCTCCTGCTCTTTGTGGCGGTTTCTGCTCTTTATTTTTCCAGATGTGCTGGATGACGATGCCCTCCACCTGTTTCTCTTTGGTTGGTCATAAGCAGTGGCTGCTGTCGCTTTCCCAACAGCTTGGTCGCAGTTTGTTGTTGCCAGTGTTCAGCTATTTATTCTTGGTTTCCATGCCACTGTGGGCCAATGATACTCCGCTGCATCCGGCGATTGAACGGCTGTTGCCGGCTGCCCGGCAGGGTGATGCGGTGGCGCAGACCACCATTGGTTCTTTCTATCAACACGGTGTCGGCGTCAAGCGCAATCTGCATAAAGCGCTCCACTGGTTTACATTGGCTGCCGAGCAGGGTGATGGATTGGCCCAATTTAATCTGGGTTTGCTTTACCAGGAGGGGCAGGGTCTCGAACGAGACGAACAGAAGGCGATCTATTGGTTGCACAAGGTAACCGAGCAGACGGGGCGTGCCGATCGTTTTCATCCGCTCATCAAAGGATGGGCACAATTAAAATTGGCTTTTATCTATTTTGCAGGGAGCAGCCAGGTCAGAGATTATCAGAAGGCCAGAGAGTGGTTTGAGCAGGCTGCCGCAATGAATATTCCCATGGCGCAAGAGATGTTGGGACAGATCTACAGCCAAGGTCTGGGTGTTGCTCGCCAACCGCAACTGGCTGGGCAATGGTATCAGCGGGCTGCTCACCAAGGGAGTCGTAGTGCGGCCAAAGCACTACAAGAGTTGACAAAAAAAACCGAGCCTCTCCCCAGCGCCCCTGGTCAAACAAAAGCGGTAACACACCGTACTGAACCCGCATCCTCTTCTGCTACACCGGCAGGCAATAAAGCCAACAGCAGCAAGGCTCCTGTTGCCCATCCTGCCCTTACCATCCAAGCCATTCCCGCAGATGCCCAGATTCGTATTTTGACCATTCGCGCTCCCTATCGTCCTGGAATGCGCTTGGCACCAGGGAGCTATCGCATTGAAGTGAGTAAAGCGGGCTATCAAACGGTGAAGCGTGAGCTTGTGTTGAGCAACAAGGATCGTCATCTGCGTATTCGTTTGCACGAACAGGTACAGGAAAAACAGCCCAGTCTGACAGTGGTGCCAACCCTGCACGGGGTCATGGTGCGTATTCTCAATATTGATGCCGACTATCGACCCGGCATCTCTTTGCCTCCCGGCAAATATCTGCTGGAGCTCTCCAAACCCGGCTTCAAAACGGAGCAACGCTGGGTGGAGCTTTCTGAAGGAGATCTCAAACTGGAAGTCACTTTGAGCGAGATGACCCCCTGATCATCCTGTTTCCACTGCCCAGGAGCTGCCTATGATCATTCGACCCGCCGGCCTTGTGCGACATCAGAATCAATTATTGACCATGCGCTATCGTTATGGTGAACACGACCGTTTTAATTTGCCAGGTGGCAATCTGGAAGCGGGTGAAAGCGCACCGGCCTGTTTGCAACGGGAGTTTCGCGAAGAGCTTGCCTTGCGCATTGAGGTTGAGGATCTACTCTTTTGCGCTGAAACCATAGTGGGCGAACGCCATACTGTGCATCTGATTTTTCCGGTGACTGTATTGGAGGGCTCACCCTGTTTGCAGCCGGGCGCTACGCGGGCCATTGAGATCTGTTGGCTACCTTTCAACATTGTGGCCCAGAGTTCGCTGTATCCCAATATCTCGGCGCCGTTGACCCACTGGTTGCTACAGCATTCTGTGCGCGAGCGTTATTTGGGTACCCTCAGTCAAGAGTGGTTTTGATGTGTATGGTTGGTTTTGGCGTAACTATTCACCACACAAAACAACTGCGGGTCCAAGGAGGGCACCTCCCTGGCCGTGTACAGGGATGGAATCCCTGGGATTTTGCT
>NZ_RXIU01000197.1:0-3250 GCF_004217665.1 Candidatus Magnetaquicoccus inordinatus
CGAAAAACTCCTCCCATGGAACATTGATAAAGCCATTTTGTCAATGAGCTGAGATACGCGGAGAATTCACCGCTTACGAAAAACCAGTATCGTGTTTAATTTTCTTGGTATTTGTTTAGGGAGGCGTGATAACCAATCCAGCGGCAACCCAAGATTCGGTAGCAGTTGAAACAATACCATTTTTTCCAACAAGTTCCACATGACATTCAAAGCTATTTTCCTTGGCATGTGTGAGTATCGTATCTAGCTTATTTTCTAATTGCTTTGTTGCATAAGAGTAGAAAGCGAGCATTCCAAACTGGAACGAACTACCTTGTGCATTTTTAATGAGCATGTCGTTAATTCGTTGAATGTCATTAGCCGCACTTTCTGTCATGTGTAATAGGGGGCTTTTGATTTCGATAATAGCTCGTGGGGTTGCGTTGTCGTAGAATAAAACTATATCCGTTCGCCCTTTCTTTCTGGTTGAGAATCGTGGGCGACCGGGCCCTGTCGCTCCGGCAATTTTCATTATCAAGTCAACATTAGGTTCAAGCAAGATACCTTTTGCGCCATCCATCTCATACAGAGCATCTGCGACCTGACATGTTACAAAATATTCCGGTGCCTCTTGTAAGCCATATCCAGAATATGCTTCATATTTAGCATAGGCGTTTTTTATTCCTAAAAGCACTGCATCAATAACTTTCTTTTGTGCAATATTTCTTGGCATACATTTATCTCCAACTGTGGTAAAGGTTAAAATGTCATTGCACTGGCTCAGATTGTAGCCTATAGCATTTAGTGGCAATCCGATAAAAATATGGCTAACAGAGCCACTCAAATGGGTGCTGCCTCAATCTCTTTGCGATGCAGAAGACATTTGAAGGGGATATTGAAGCGATTGATGATATTTTTCTGAGCGGTGTGCAGAGTGGGGCCATGCTGTATCAAATCCTGCAGTGGCAAGGTGGGATGGTTGGCCATGCGCTGCAGAGTGGTTTCGGCACTCTCAAAAATGGTGCCCAGTTGGGCGCTGCGGATGCCAGATAGTCCGCCACAGGGATAAATATCCCCTTTGGAATCAATGAACCAGGAGAGATGGGTGGCGCAACTATCCACCGGATGGCTGGGCTGAAAATCCAAATGGCGCTGACTGGGATAGAGGGTAAAATTGGCAGCATTCAAGCGTGGGTTATGCAGCAATCCGCTCTGCAACAGATTGGCCATATCACCCAAAAAGATGGGCATCACCCGGCAGGAGAGAAGCAACTCTACCAGCTCTGTCAACGCAGGAAGCAGTTGTGCTGTCAAAGGATTGGGGAGATTTAAGAGAAATTTTTGAATGCGTCTGTTTTGCAGGAGCTGTTTAATCTCTTCGGGAGGATGCAGAGCCTGTTCTGCTGACATGCGCAGGGTCAAGGCATGCCCGGTTCGGGCAACCACTTGTGCCAATTGTTGCACATAAGGGGTTCCCTCAAGCCAGGAACATTGCAATTGCAGATGCACGCGGCGTCCCAGCAGCAAATAGTAGCGATTCTCTTCGCTCAAAAATTGATGTGCCTGCCATCTCTGAAACTCTCCCAGCCAGCGAGCCAAGGCGGTGAGATCTGGTTGGATCGAGCTGCCGTTGCTGGGCTCCACTGCGGCAATCAGATTGATCTCCCGGAACAACCAAGCGGGATAAGGATCCTGGGTAGTGACGGAGTGCAGCGGCAACGGTGTGGACATGTTGTATCCTTTCAGGCGGCGGAAGATTGTTGCAGATACTCAATAGCCATACGAACTTGTTCAGCTTCCAATTGACTATTGTAACGGCTCAGATCGGCCACCATCTGCCGGTTGGAAAAAATGGTGCTGCACAGATCACACATGTTTCCATACTCTTCACTGGTTTTCATCGGATAGCCAAGATGCTGCAGCGGTTGCAGAAAACGGGAAACTCCAGCATAGGAGACCACCCGAAACAGTGGCGAATGATTGATATTGTGTACAATTTCTGCCAAATGCTGTTCGGCAATGTTGCCGAACAGCAAACCATCGGTATGGTCCATGCCGGCACAACAGGGAAAAACATTACCATTGGGCACAATGGCCAAATTTAATACGGCAAAACAGCGTCCTTCCGCGCCGCGCCGGAAAAACTCCTCGGTAGAGAGTTGCTCTGTGGCCCGTCCCACCGCAAAGACAGGGCCACAGGTAATACGTGTCGTATGGTTGAGGAGATAGGGATCGAGTGTAGCCAGTGTGGCAGCATGGGTATGCTCATGTGTGGCCAAAAGACGCAAATTGACAGAGATCCCAGCCTCCAGACAAGCACGCAGGCAGTTGTTGATGGTTGTTGGCTGGACAAAAGGGGCATGCCAGTGATCGGTACTCAGTTCAATATTGGTTACCCCCGCTTCGCGCATCCGCCGGGTCAGGATACGGGCTTTATCAGGAGATTTGGCCCAAAAGCCATTGGTAGTCGTGGTAATATCGTAGTAGCCCAGCGATTGCGCATAGGCAAACAGCTCCAGACATAACTCTGCATCCAGAAAAGCTTCCCCACCGGCCAGATGAAAACGTTTGTTAAGAGAGTCCAAACGGCTGCCTTCCAGAAGGGCGCGTCGAATGAGTTCAGGGGAAAGATCCTTTGCATCGTTTGCGCTTTTTTTTCCTTTTTGCACCTTACCTTGCGGCGACGAACCTTGATAGCAAATGGCACAGCGCGCATTGCAGCGGCTGGTGCGTTCCACAACCAGGGCGTTGAAGCCCAGAGGTTTGTTGGCGAGGGTGACTCGTTGGGCAAGGGAAAGTGTCATCGCTGCTCTCACCTATCAAACGGCAGCAGCGATAGCTGTATCGACGGCGGCATCGGCAGCTATTTCTGCAGCATCTGCGGCCAAATCGGCAACAGAGGCATCACTCACTGTATCCAAGAGTGCTTCGTTGGCTGCTTCCACGGCGTCGGAAACGGAGTGAAAGGTATCGGCGGCGGTTTCGGCGGCATCAGAGGCGAGATCTGCGGCATCTGAAGCGGCATCGGTGGCGATGTCGGCTACACTGTCGGCGGCATCAGAGACGGCATGGGTAATGGTGGAGATAAAACCTTGTGCCTGCCATTCAGAGGGGTTCAGGCTGTCGCCTGGCAAATCGCCAAAAAAGATACGGTTATGTAAAATTCCTTGGACATCGCTGCCCAGACGGACTCCCTGCTGGGCCATGAAGCTTTCTGGATCGGCCAAAAAGGCGCTCCGTGCCGCTTGATCGGCATACAGAGTGTGCAGCA
>NZ_RXIU01000197.1:3974-6769 GCF_004217665.1 Candidatus Magnetaquicoccus inordinatus
GGCAGCGCCAATCGGTTCCTCTGCGTGGCAGCAGAACCCAGCAGGGGGTAGCCAGGGCACCACAGAGATGGGCCATGGCGGTGTCGACTGTGATGACCAGATCCAGTTGTCGGACGATGGCGGCGCTGTCAGCAAAATTTTCGATTTGTTCTCCCAGCGACAGGAGCGGTTGTGTGGGGGGTAAATCGCGCAATTGTTTGACCGCTTCGCCGCTTTGCAGGCTGAACCAGGCACAGTTGGGTTGGGCGTTCCAGAGCGGTTGCAGCAGTTGGATATGGGGTATAGAGCGGTGACGATCGTTGCGGTGGGCAGGGGAGCCTTGCCACAACAGGCCAATTTTCATTCTGGGATCTTGTAGGTGTGGCTGCCAGCGTTGCAAGGATTGCGGCAGGGGGTGGAGATAGGGCAGGTTTGTGGGAATAGTCTCCAGGGTGATCTTCAGTTGCCCGGGCAGGGATAACAGGAATGTCCAATAATCATGCCTGGGCGCCTTTGCCAGGGCCTGGAGGGGAAGGAGTTGGTCAACACCAGCGACTGTTTGCAGCAAAGGGAGAAGGGGCTCTTTGCAGGCAAGGGTGAGGTGGGCGGGATGGAGTTGTTTCAGGAGGGGGAGAAAGCGGGAAAACTGTATTTCATCGCCAAAGCCCTGCTCTCCGATAATCAACAGGGAGCGTCCGTGCAGATTTTCGCCTTGCCAGAAGGGGAAGGGGAGTTGCGGTAGTTCCAGAACACGCTCTTTTTTTTGCGGGTGGTAGCGGGATTCATAGAGTGGCCAACCCTCCTGGAAGCGTCCTGCCTGCAGGAGGAAGAGACTATAATTCCAGGCGGCGTCAGGATGATCGGGTTGCAGTTGCAAAGCCTGACGATAGTATGTTTCCGCTTCGGCGAAGCGCTCTTGTTCGGCGGCCAGGTTGCCCAGGTTATACCAATGGGTTGGTTGTTGTGGCTCCAGTTGCAGGGCGGTATGCAGATGCGCTTCTGCTTCGGGAAAGCGTTGCCACTCCAGCAGCAGGGTGGCCAGATTGCCATGCAGTTGTGGCTGGGCAGGTTGGCGTTGCAGGGCTGTGCGGTAGGCCTGTTCTGCTTCTGGCCAACGTCCTTGCTCCTGGTAGAGAAAGCCAAGATTGGCCAGGGCATCGGTAAAATCGGGATAGAGTTGTAGCGTGGTTTGCCACAAGCTTTCAGCCTGCTGACTCAGACCCAGTTCCAGGCTGCAAACGGCGGTCATATTGAGGAGAGTGGGGGAATAGACCCCTTTTTCCAACTGTTGGAGGGCCAATTGCAGGGCCTGTTGCGGGAGAGCTTGCTGATGCAGTCGATAGATCTCCTGGAGAGGTTCCATGGTGAGGGCAGGGGTGGTCAACGGGCAGCCAGGGATCGGGGAAGGGTGCGGCGGTCGATCAAGGTACGAATTTTGGTACCGATCTCCTGGATGGGCAGGACATAATCGGCGCAGCCGGCTTTTTGTGCGGCCAGGGGCATGCCGTAGACGGCGCAGGTGGCCTCATCCTGGACCAGGACATGGCCGCCAGAGGCTTTGATGGCTTTTGCTCCTTCGATGCCGTCGTCGCCCATGCCGGTCAAGATGACGCCAATACTTTTCATGCCGTAGCGACGAGTGACTGAGGAGAGCAGGGCGTTACAGGAAGGGCGATAGATCTCTTTGGGATGCGGCGGCACAAGGATGGCGCGACCTTGCGAAGAGATCTCCAGGTTACGATCGGCTGGGGAGAGGTAGACATGACCCGGCAGCAGTCGTTGTTGGTCGCTGGCGACGCAGATAACCAAGGGAGTTACACTTTCCAGCCACTCTACCAATTTGGGGATAAAATCGCTGTGGATATGTTGGGCGACGACGATCGGGGTACGCCAATCGGAGCCCAAGGTGTTGAGCAGGGTGATCAGGGCTTTGGGGCCACCGGTGGAGGAGGCAACAGCGATGATCCACTCCAGGGCATGTCCGCCAGAGAGAGGTTCAGATGGGGTAGGCAGATCGGAGGGTTGCCGACGCGGTGGGATGTGTCGGATCACCCGAATTTGCGACAGAAGCTTGATTTTGCGGATAAACTGGCTGGTGCTTTCTGGATTGATTTCCGCCTTGCCGAGCAGGTCGAGGGCGCCATAGGAGATGGCTTCAAAGGCGAGGTTGGCGGTATCCAGATCGGTGACGATCAAGATGGGGATGGGGTTGCTGGACATGATTTGGGCGGTGGTTTCCAAGCCATTCATGCCGGGCATGTTGACATCCATGGTAATGATGTCTGGGGCCAATTTTTCCCGTTGGCTAATGGCATCGAGGCCATTGGCGGCTTCTCCGACAACGCGGATGTCGGGATCGGTAGCCAACATTTTGCGGATGCCAAGACGGACGACAGCGCTGTCATCGACGATGAGTACCTTGATGGGATCCACAATTTTCTCCTGCACTGGGTAAGCTGTTTCGCAAGCGGATGCTCAGAGTGGCACTAGGCACTTTTCAATCCACTTGGAAAGCGCAACGATCCTTGTTTCCAACCTTTTCTGGCACGGAATATGGCTGCACTTAATCATCCCTATTGGTAACTATTCACCACCCAACACAACTGCGGGTCCAGGGAGGGCACCTCAATGCCATTAACTTAAGCCGTTACGTGTGGGGCTTATAAGCTGGCCGAACGCGAACCCCTGTCCCAAGCCTCTTTTTACGGTTATAACATCTATTTAAACGCATGGCATTACAATAGCTCGCCATGCTTTTTGTAAGTCGTTGTACCCAAATAAGCGGATTGGTTGCTGTCAGTAATTTCACGATGGTA
>NZ_RXIU01000198.1 GCF_004217665.1 Candidatus Magnetaquicoccus inordinatus
CCCCCCCTGAAATGCTGAACCGCCTTCGTTGCCCAGGCGAGCGATTCCCAACCAGTGGGAAACATAGAGAGAACGAAGTCCCAGTTTTCATCCGTCAGTGCGATTGGCTTAGCCATAGTGACCGAAGCATAGCACAGAATCTAGCTTACAGTAAATAGGTTAACGCTTATGGGGCTTTGCCCTGCACCCACCAGGAGGAGATAATCTCCTCCTGGACCTCCATAATAATTTTCTGATTTGCCAATGCAATTGCCCTGTCAAAAAAGATAAGGTTGTTTGACTCAAGGCAGAAAATGACGTATCCTTCCTGTGGTTATTCGCAGAAAATCGATCCAGAACAGAGGCTTCTTGCCCATCTATCCGCAAAAATGACTCTTCTCTGACCTTGCAAGGAGTGCATACCAATGGTCCGTCAACTCTACATCCTCCGCCATGCCAAATCGGCCTGGGATACCGATGCTGCTTCCGATTTTGATCGGCCTTTGGCCAAACGCGGGCAAAAAGATGTGCCTCTGATGGGCGTCTGGATGAAAGAGCAAAAAATGCTCCCCGAACATATTCTCAGCTCGCCTGCCGTGCGCGCTGCACAAACCGTACTCGGAATATGTCAAGTTCTTGATATTAAAGAAAAAAAGATTCATTGGGAGCGCCGCATCTATGGCGCTGACACCGCTGAACTTCTGGAAGTACTCGGCGAAGTACCAAACAACAGCAAGTCGGTCCTCATTGTCGGCCACAATCCCGGTCTCGAATCTCTTGCCTCTTTTTTGGTTGGTGATCTCACTGAAAAAGCGGCCAAACTCAATATCACCGCCGCGGCGGGTGAGATGGGTGATTATGGTCTGGTCAAAACCGCCACCCTGCTGCACCTGGAAACCGAACTCTCCTGGGATACCTTGGAACAGCGTTCGGCGCGCCTGCGCAGCATCACCTATCCCCGCTCTCTTTATCCCGGCGAATAATGGATATTCTGGCAGACTATTTGGCCAGCAGCCGCAACGCTCGCGAACAGCAACTGGCCGCCTATTTGCGTTTTCCCTCCATCTCCAGCGACCCCAACTGTCGCGAAGCGCTGCAGGAGTGCGCCCGTTTTAGCGCCCAACTGCTGCAAGAGGCAGGTCTGCAAGAGGTGACGGTGTGGCAAACCCCAGGCAATCCCATCGTCACCGCCTCCTGGCGACAGGCACCTGGTCGGCCAACGGTGTTGATTTATGGCCACTATGATGTGCAACCGGTTGATCCGCTCTCCTTGTGGATCAGCCCCCCCTTTGCGCCACGTTGGCAGAATGAGCGGATTTTTGCCCGTGGTGCCACCGATGATAAAGGGCAGTTGTTGATGCACATCCAGGCGGTTGCCGCACTCCTGCACAGCAACGGCTCACTGCCTGTCAACATCATCTTCCTGCTGGAAGGGGAAGAGGAGATCGGCTCTCCCAACCTGCCCGCTTTTCTGGAGGCACATCGCCAGGAGCTTGCTGCCGATCTGGCTATCGTCTCCGACTCCTCCATGTGGGCAGAACAGCATCCGGCCATCACCACCTCGCTGCGTGGTCTGGTGCTCCTGGAGGTGACTCTGAGCGGCCCCAACCGGGATCTGCACTCTGGCACCTATGGTGGTGCCGTCGCCAATCCGCTGGAAATGCTGGCACGCCTCCTCGCCTCCTTGAAAAGCGATGAGGGTACCGTCACCATCCCCGGCTTCTATGAGCATGTCCTGCCAGTCGATGCCACTATCCGCAAACAGTGGCAAAACCTACCGTTTGATGAAAACAAATATTTAGAGACTTTGGGAATCGACAGCACCTGGGGAGAGGCAGGTTACAGCCTGCTGGAGAGAATCTGGTCGCGTCCGACTCTGGAAATCAACGGCCTGTGGGGCGGTTATAACGGTCCTGGCGGCAAAACGGTTTTGCCCGCCACAGCGCATGCCAAGCTCTCCATGCGTCTGGTTGCCAACCAGGATCCAGAAACCATGGCAGAGCTGCTGCAACGTCATCTGCTGGCCATTACCCCCTCTTGCGTGAGGATAGAGGTGCAACGAATCGCCGGTGGTGGACATCCGGTCACCATCCCGCTGCAGTGGCCGCCCATGCAAACCGCACGACGGGTTTTAGAGGAGAGTTTTGGCCACGAAACATTGCTGGTCGGTGAAGGGGCTTCCATTCCGGTGGTGGCCGATTTTGCCAAGCTGCTCGGAGTCCATACCCTCCTGATTGGCTTTGGTCTTCCGGATGCCAACACCCACTCTCCCAACGAAAGTCTGCATCTGCCCACCTTTCATACCGGCATCGCCAGCCTGATGGCGCTGTTCAAGGCTTTGTAGGTTGATGGTGTCACTGCAGGAATGCCCAATGAATATATGGTAAATTGCGTCCTTGCAGAGATTTCCAATCATCGCTTGACACTTGGATGTTGCTAGCGTAGCATCAACTAATCCCTTACAAATGTTGTTATTGAGGAGGAACCGTCATGCCATCCGGTTCAGGTGTTCCTGAAAGCAAGTTGACATATGCTGCAATTGAATCTGAGGCAGAAAAATTTGCATCTGAACATGGTTTTTCTTCGCATCAGAATGATATCAGGGACTTGGTTGCCAAATTAGGTGGCACGTTGGATGTTGCCCCGTTCTCTGATCCGCTGTCTCAGCACAGTGGTTCCATGCGTGCGTGGAGAGATGGACGGTTTATCATTTACCTGTCGCCATTTACGGGTGTGCTTCGCGACAATTTTACCATCGCACATGAGCTTGGCCACTTCAAGCTGCATATTCCTGAGTATTTTAAGCAACATCCAGAAGAAAGCACGGTCACTGTCTATCGCTTTGGAGAAGACAAACCAGAATGGCAAGCCAACAGGTTTGCTGCTGCCCTATTGATGCCCAGAACCGAATTTTTCCAACTCGCAGAAAAGACAGGCTGGAAAGAGCACGATTTGTCTGTGCATTTTGGAGTCTCCAAGCCAGCTGCCAAATTTCGCGCCGAATCTCTGAAACGTGAATATCATGGCAGTACAAGATGATCTAACAGATAGTGGCCTGCGTTTGTTTCTTTCTGTCGATATTGCAGGTTCGACAAAGTTTAAAGCGTCTCTTCCTTCAATCACTATGACTGTTGCCAACAATGATTCACGAGGTACGGACACTAATGATGCAGTCAGCAAATCATGGGTAAAGGTTTATATAGAATTTTTTTCTGATTTTCCCATTCAATTTGAAATTGCCATACGGGAAGCAAGAATTAAAGTAGCAAGAAACATTAGTGACGATCTGCAAGATCAAATTAAGTTATGGAAAATGCTTGGGGACGAATTGATATTTGTCACAAACATAAAAAAGGTAAACGATGCTGTTACCACGCTTTTAGCTTTTCATAAAACAATCATTAAATACCAGAAACTGCTTCAAGAAAAACATAATATATTATCTCTCAAGGGTACTGCATGGACTGCAGGATTTCCTATTCGCAACAGACGTGTTGTAAACGATTTGCCTAATGACCAACAAATTGAAGATTTTATAGGGCCCGATATGGATATAGGGTTTCGGTTATCCAAGTTGGCACGCTCTGGACCAATTGTTGCTTCAATGGACTTGGTTGATCTTCTGGTTCGTCACGAAAATCAGTCATTTTTTAACTGCCATTTCGTCGGATGGGAACCAATGAAAGGGGTCTTCGCAGACAAACCTTACCCCATTCATTGGTTGGTTGAAAAATTTAAGGATAGGGAATTACCATCTTGGGAAAAAGAACTACCACCATGGGAAGGAGCCATATGTCGCTTTACTGCATATTATCTGCAGCACAGAAATAATCAGGAACACAGCGATCAATTGATAGATAGGATCAACAAAACACGCGCCTCTCTCAATCAATCCGATAGACTTGGTCTGTTTGAACCCTATCTCGATAAAAGTACAATGCCTGCACAACACAAGGAGATACATGATCTTCTGGAGCGCAATGAACGTTCTGAATTCAGTAAAGCAGAAGATTTTGGCGTTGATGAAGAACAACAAGGCAATACAACAAACGAATAACTGCTTGATCTTGCTTCCTTCCCAACCCACTCTCCCAACGAAAGTCTGCATCTGCCCACCTTTCATACCGGCATCGCCAGCCTGATGGCGCTCTTTGCTGCTTTGTAAACTCTCGGAGACCCGCTCCGGAAACCAGGCGCGATGGGACAAGCGGTGGCAGCAACAGCCTCAATTGTGCACATATTGGCCGATATTTACCTCATCCAACTGTTCGGGAAGCAGATATTTTTCCGCATAGCGCCGGTACACGCCAGAGGTGAGAAACAGGTTAAACAGATCGGGATCAATATGGCCATCCTTCTTGAAGAAGGAGAGAATCTTGATCGCCTCAGAGAGCTTTTTGGCCTTTTTGTACGGACGATCCGAGGCAGTCAAAGCCTCAAAAATATCGGCAATGGCCATGATCCGCGAAGGAACCGAAAGCTCTGCCTTGTTCCACTTGCGTGGATAACCGGTACCAATCAGTGTTTCATGGTGTGAACCAGCATATTCGGGCACCCTCTGCATATCCTTGGGCAGAGGCAACTGCTCCAACATCATGATGGTTTGGATGACATGCTCGTTGATCTTGAAGCGCTCCTCCTCGGTCAAGGTGCCACGCCCGATGCAGAGATTGTACAACTCCCCATAGTTATACAGATGTTCCGGCACCTTGACCTTGAAACCATACTGCGGGTCGCTGAACTTGAAATCACTGCGCGGAATGATATGTTCCGGTCGATCCGCCAGCAGCTTTTCGCTGACAGGACAGCTTTCCGCTTCCGTGGTATAACGCATCAACTCCACATGCGAGAGCCCCGCCCGGTCGTTAAAATGCCGTTGCCAAGTCTGCTCGGCCAACACTTTCAGACGCTGTACCCGCTCCGGGGAGGTAAATTCATCCCCCTGATTGCACTCTGCCACAAAAGCAAAATCATCCAACAGTTGCTGACGACGGCTCTCAAACTGCTGCTGGGCGGTTTCGGGATCAGTTCCAGCGGCCACACTCTCCAACATGTCAATTTTGGCATCACGCAACAGCACCTCAAAACGCATGCGTATTTCATGAATCCGGTTATAGATGGTCTCCAGCTTGCTGCCTTTGTCCACCACATACTCTGGCGTGGTCACTTTTCCACAGTCATGCAGCCAAGCCCCGATGCGAAACTCTCGCCATTCGGCATCGCTGTTGAATTGAAACTCTGCCAACTCCCCTTCGTTGACCTTGCAGGCTTCCTCGGCCAACATGATGCCCAATTCGGGAACCCGTTCACAGTGGCCCCCGGTATAGGGACTCTTGGTATCAATCGCCCCTGCCACCAGGCGGATCAAGGAATCCATCAGCGCCTTTTGCGCTTCAATCAACTGATGGTTATCCAGCGCCACAGCCGCCTGGGCGGCCATGGCTGTCACAAAGCGCACCCATTCCGGATGAAAGGTGGTAATCCGTTTGCTTTTTGGATCCAGAGCATTCAAAAACTGCAACACACCGATCACCTCCCCTTCGCGCGGCGCCATCGGCACGGTCAGCATGGAGACAGTGCGATAACCACTCTGCTGGTCATAGCGCTTGGTACCACTCACATCAAAACGGCTCTCTTGATAGATGTCATCAATGATAACCGGCTTTTTGTGCAAGGCGCACCAGGTGGAGATAAATCGTTCTACCGGTTTGCCCTGCTCATCGTAGAGTGGGATCTCAAAAGAGGGCAGGGTATCCTCTTCATTGGTGAGCAAGGTAAAAGCCAGGGTCTTGCGTTCGGTAACCAAATAGAGCGTACCCGCATCGCAATGCAAAAGATCACGACCACTAAACAAAAGCTTGCGCAACAACTCCATCCGATCCTTTTCCCGGCCCAGTTCAAGACCGGTATGAATCAGATTTTCCAACTTGCCCTGACTGACCAGCAGATCCTGGGTGCGCAAGGCCACCTCTTTTTCCAACTGCTCTGCATGATTCTCCAATTGCAGATGGGCTTTTTGCAATTGATCCAGCGTCTTATCCAGATTGCGGGTCAGGCGGCAATTTTCATCATGAGCCTTTTTGAGGGTGATTTGCGTCTTGACACGCGCCAGCATCTCTCCGGTATGAAAGGGTTTGGGCAAATAGTCGTTACAACCCAACAGGGTCAACCCCTTGACCACCTCCTCCTTGTCTGCCTCAGCGGTAAGAAAAATCACCGGAATCGCTTTCCAGATCGGATCCGATTTCAGCAGACGGATGCAGGCATCACCACTCATGAGTGGCATATGACGATCCAACAAAATCAGGTCGGGCAGCCCCTCCTCAGACATTTTTTGCAACAGTTGTAACGCCTCTACGCCATTGCCAGCCTCCAGAACCTCGTAGGCCGCATCCTGCTCCCCCTCAAGAATTTGCCGCACCCGCAGGCGCACAGTACGCGAATCATCGACTGTCAATATGCGTGCATTCACCGTTTGCTATGCTCGTCTATAGATGGAGTTTTGGAATGAGATTGACCAAGCGCAAAATGTTCAATTCTTGCAATGTATATTCTACTCCATTTATAACGAACAAGCAAGCGCCACGAGCGACCCACTCCAAACCCTTCAGCATCTATGACAGAATAAATATCAATCAAAAGTGTTTTTATATGTTATAGGTTATTGTTACGATATTGTTGATATAACTGGACTTTAGAGTTTCAGCAGGGAGGAGCAGAACGGTAAGCCACGTCCCGCACGGCACCCAGCCTGCGTCTACAT
>NZ_RXIU01000199.1 GCF_004217665.1 Candidatus Magnetaquicoccus inordinatus
GGTGGCTGCCCCAATCCGCATCGTAACCCCCGGCTGCACGTCGGGATTGCCCGCCTTGCCGATGGCGGCAATCCGTCCCTGACGCAGACCAATATCGGCCTTGACGATCCCCCAATGATCCAGAATCAGGGCATTGGTAATGACCGTATCCATCACTTCGGCGGCCAGCCCCTGCCCTTGTCCCATCCCATCACGAATCACCTTGCCACCACCAAATTTGACCTCTTCTCCAGGTATGGTGTGATCTTTTTCCACTGCAATCCACAGCTCGGTATCGGCCAAACGAATCCGATCACCCGTGGTGGGACCATACATTTCTGCATAGGCTTGTCGGGAAAGTGTTGCCATCGTCAGAGTGCTCCCATCACCTTGCCATTAAAACCAAAGATTCGCCGTTCTCCCGCCAAAGCCACCAACTGCACGGTACGACTCTGCCCAGGCTCAAAACGGACGGCCGTTCCTGCTGGAATATCCAATCGAAAGCCGTAGCCGGCGGAACGCTCAAAATGCAGCGCCTCATTGACCTCAAAAAAATGAAAATGGGAGCCAACCTGGATCGGTCGATCACCGCGATTGGCCACGATGAGGGTGCGCTGCTCCCGACCGCAATTGAGTGCAATCTCTCCCTCTTGTACCTGAATCTCTCCTGGAATCATCTCTCTCTCCTGCCTGCTCAGACAATCGGATGGTGCACGGTTACCAGCTTGCTGCCATCGGGAAAGGTGGCCTCGACTTGAATGTCGGGAATCATCTCTGCCACCCCTTCCATCACCTCATGCCGACCCAGCAGCGTTGCCCCATAGCTCATCAGTTCGGCAACCGTGCGCCCATCGCGTGCTCCCTCGAGAATGGCGGCAGTGATATAGGCCACCGCTTCTGGATAGTTGAGCAACAAACCACGATTTTTGCGCCGCTCTGCCAGCAGCCCTGCCGTAAAAATCAATAATTTATCGCGCTCATGCGGGGTCAGATCCATTGCTCCTCCTTGTTGCAAACAGTGTGTGGGTTCAGGTATGCCAGATGCGTGGCAGCACAGCAGGTTTATGGAGCGCCTGCGGACGGATCTGTTGCCACAGCAGACGCAGCCAGAGGCGTGCTCGCTCGATCTCTGGCGCCAAAATGCGGGCATGCAGCAGGTTGGGCAGACGGGTTATCCCACAACGACACCCCTCTGGAGTCGGTAGCTCTCGACAACTCTGCAACAGACCATCGCTGATCACGGCTCCGGCCAACAACAGAGAGCCGCACACCCGCATTCCGGCCATGCCCGCTTCAGCCTGCAGCCAGGAAGATCCCGCAACCAGAGCTCCCTGTTCCCGCCACAACGCTCTACCCTCCTGGGTGATGGCACTCTTCATGGCTATCTTGCCGGTTGCAAACGGTTCACCAGAGGCCAGACGGCCCAATTGCTGCAGATCCATGGCCAAAAAGAGAGCCTGGGCTGACAGATCCACCTGCATCTGCAGTTCTGCCTGACAGCCTGAGAAAAAGATATTTTCCTGGGGCAGCCATTCAACGATGGCCTGCTTATCCAAATGAAAATACAGTTGCTGCCGACTCACTCCCTGCTCTGCACGGTACCATTTGCCCGCTCCGGGTGTGGTCAGCAACAGATGGCTCTCCGGTTCCATTTGCAGATCCAAAGCCAAAGAATCTCCAGCCGCCATCCCCCCCGGTGGATGCAGCAAAATCAGATGACAGGGGGAATCCCCCTCTGGATAGAGCGGTTTTTGTACCAAAAAAGGGCCCTGGTGGCGACGCCGCAACAAAAGAGTGCGTCCCTGGCGTCTGCCCACATGCAGATGCAGATAGGCTGGCCATTCTGAAGAGCTCTCGGAGGTGCGGGACTCTTCAGACTGAAAGCCGTGCACGCACACCATCCCGTTCCATCGCCGCCCCCTCGCCACGCAACACCAACTCACCCCGCTCCATGACCAGATAGTGCTGGGCCAGTGAGCGGGCAAACTCATAATATTGTTCCACCAGCAGGATGGTCATCTGCCCACTGCTGGCCAGTTGCTGGATCACCCGTTCAATATCCTTGATGATCGAGGGTTGAATCCCCTCGGTTGGCTCATCAAGAATCAACAGTCGTGGCGAAGAGGCCAAGGCGCGTCCAATGGCCAATTGTTGCTGTTGGCCACCAGAGAGGTCACCTCCGCGACGCTGGCGCATCTCCCATAACACCGGAAAGGTCTGAAAAATATGTTCTGGAATCGGCGTTCCTGCTGGCAGGGAGGCCAAACCCATGCGCAGATTTTCCTCCACGGTTAAACGGGGAAAGATCTCACGTCCTTGCGGAACGTAGCCAATTCCCGCTTTGACCCGTTGATGCGCGGGCAGTGCGCTGATCTCTTTGTTCATAAACTGAATGGAGCCTTTTGCCACCTTGACCAGTCCCATCAGACAACGCATCAAAGTGGTTTTTCCCACGCCATTGCGCCCCAATAGGGCGGTCACCTCTCCTGTAGGCACAGTAAAATCCAACTGCCGCAGAATATGGCTGCCTCCATAATATTGATCCAGTGCGCGGACGGTAAGCATGATCAACGTCCCAAATAGACTTCAATAACCCGTGGATGGTGACGAATCTCCTCCATCCGCCCTTCTGCCAATACCGAACCTTCATGGAGTACTGTCACCCGACTGTTCAGCTTGCTCACAAAGGCCATGTCATGCTCCACAACCATTAAAGAGTGGCGACCGGCCAAGGAGAGAAACAGCTCTGCCGATTGTTCGCTCTCCTCATCGGTCATTCCGGCTACCGGCTCATCGAGCAACAGCAGTTCGGGCTCCTGAATCAAGAGCATGCCGATCTCCAACCACTGTTTTTGCCCATGGGAAAGAGCTCCGCTCTGTTGTCTGGCCATGGGCAAGAGGTGAATCGTCTCTAATATTTCAGCGATGCGGTCCCGTTGCTCTCCCTGGCAGCGCGAGTGCCAGGAGTGGCGTACCCGTTTCTCCCCACGCAAAGCCAACTCCAGATTGTCAAAAACGCTGTGCTGTTCAAACACCGTAGGCTTTTGAAATTTACGCCCGATCCCGGCTGTGACGATCTCCGGCTCGCTCATCCGGGTCAAATCGATGGTTTGACCAAAATATATGCTGCCGCTATCGGGACGGGTTTTGCCGGTGATCACATCCATCATGGTGGTTTTGCCGGCACCATTGGGCCCGATGATACAGCGCAACTCTCCGGCATCGATGGCCAGACTCAGATTATTGAGAGCGCGAAATCCATCAAAAGTGACTGTCACCTCCTCCAGATAGAGGATCACCCGATGCGAGGTGTCCAATACTCCCGGCAGCAGTGGATGGCCCAGGCTGGAGTTGCCTTGAAAAAAGGTATCGCTGGTTTCCGGCAAGGACAGATTCATCAGGACTCTCCTTTACGCAAACGCGACAGCAGGGAGATCAAACCACCCGGCAGCCACAGGGTGACGGTGACAAAGAGCAGGCCAAGAAAAAAGAGCCAATATTCAGGAAAAGAGACGGTAAACCAGCTTTTGGCAAGGTTGACTGTGATGGCTCCCAAAACCGGACCTATCAGGGAGGCACGTCCTCCCACGGCAACCCAGATCGCAATTTCGATGGAGTTGGCAGGCGACATTTCGCTGGGATTGATAATCCCCACCTGGGGCACATAGAGGGCACCGGCAATGGCCGCCAGCAGGGCAGAGAGGGTCCAGGCGGTCAACTTATACCAGAGCGGTTGATAACCGATAAACATAACCCGCGATTCGGCATCGCGGATGGCGGTGAGGATGCGGCCAAATTTGCGGGTAATCATCCAGCGACAGAGCAACAAGGCAGCAAGCAGGGTCAGGGCGCTGAGCACAAACAGAGTCACCCGCATCTCAGGGGTGGTGATGCTCATCCCCAGCAGACGCTTGAAATCGGTAAAGCCATTGTTGCCGCCAAAACCGGTTTCGTTGCGGAAGAAGAGCAGCATAAAGGCATAGGTGAGTGCCTGGGTGATGATGGAAAAATAGACCCCTTTGATGCGCGAACGAAAGGCAAAATAGCCAAAAACAAAGGCGAGCAGGCCCGGAATCAGCAACACCAACAGCACAGAAAGGAAAAAATGATCGCTGCCTGTCCAATACCAGGGCAGCTCTTTCCAGTTCAAAAAAACCATAAAGTCTGGCAAATCTGCATGATAGACCCCATCACGACCGATGGAGCGCATCAGATACATGCCAAAAGCATAACCACCAAGGGCAAAAAAGAGTCCATGCCCCAGGGAGAGAATACCGGCATAGCCCCATATCAGGTCGAGGGCGACGGCAACAATGGCATAGCAGAGAATTTTTCCCCCCAGATTGATAAAATAGGCAGAGATATGCCAGGGGGAGTGTGCATCCAGCAGCAGATGCAGCAGCGGCACCACCAACAGGCAGAGGATGGCATAGAGCCCGACCCCTTTCCAGGCCAGCGGAGAGAGAAGCGGCTGCTTTTCAGGGGGGAGTGCAGAGGAGTGGGAGTCCATGGCAATCAGCTTTCGCTTTGACGCCCCTTCAGGACAAAAAGCCCCTGGGGTCGTCGTTGGATAAAGATGATAATGAAAACAAGGAGGATAATTTTGGCGATAACAGCACCGACCCATCCTTCCAGCACTTTGCCGGTGATGCCCAAACCAAGCGCAGCCCACACCGCTCCGGCCAGTTGGCCCACTCCACCGAGGACAACCACCAAAAAGGAGTCCACGATATAGCCTTGCCCCATATCCGGTCCGACATTGGCCACCTGCGAGATGGCCACCCCTCCCAAACCAGCGATTCCTGAGCCAAGGGCAAAAGCCAAACTATCGATACGGCTGGTGGGCACACCAACACAACCGGCCATGGAGCGATTTTGCGTCACAGCACGGACAAATAGTCCCAAACGGGTACGGTTGAGCAGACTCCAGGTCAAAGCCAGCACCGCCAGAGCCAGAAAGGTGATGACAATGCGGTTCCAGGGCAAAACCACTCCCGGCAGCAGGGTCACCCCGCCAGACATCCAGGAGGGGTTGGCCACTTCGACATTTTGTGCTCCAAAGAGCAGGCGCACCGTCTGAATCAAGATCAAGGATAAACCCCAAGTGGCCAACAGTGTCTCCAAGGGGCGACCATACAACCAGCGAATCACTGAGCGTTCCAGAAGGATACCAACCACAGCGGCGGTCAAAAATGCGGCTGGGATGGCGGCAAAGAGATAGCCATCGAGCAGTTGTGGAAAATGGCTGCGAAAAAGATTTTGTACCGCATAGGTGGTATAGGCACCGATCATCAGCATCTCGCCATGGGCCATATTCAGAATGCCCATCACACCATAGGTGATGGCCAAACCCAAAGCAGTCAAAAGCAGAATCGAGCCCAAAGAGATTCCCGAAAAGA
Organism: Candidatus Magnetaquicoccus inordinatus; assembly: GCF_004217665.1. Lineage (GTDB taxonomy): Bacteria > Pseudomonadota > Magnetococcia > Magnetococcales > Magnetaquicoccaceae > Magnetaquicoccus > Magnetaquicoccus inordinatus. The sequence goes on from NZ_RXIU01000199.1 coordinate 5,379, forward strand.
GCGAGGCCAGCGCCTCTCCAAAGAGGAGGCGTCGATTGACCTTTTCCAAGGCGATTTCAGCTTGGCGCACCACCTCACGATCTGTCTCTGCTCCAGGCAAGAGCAGACGGTTTAATGTGGTCTTGGTGGTAGGAGTGGCACTCTCCGCCAAGACCAAAACAGCTTGCCGACGCAGTTGGCTATCGCTGCTGCCGAGCATGGCCAAAGCCAGAGCCAAGCGCAGATTTTCAGCGATCTGTGCATCCTTTTCCTGCTGCAGCGCCCTTTCCAGAACCGGAAGCATGATCAGAGTCGCTTTGCTTTGCAAAGCGTTGGCAGCAGCCAAACGCACTCCCCGATCCGCATCAAAGAGACGCAAAAGAGCCAATCCGGACTGCACTTCCCGACGCAGACGGTTGTTGATGGTCACTGCTGTTACAGCCAGCTCTTGTTCAGGTAGAGGTTGATTGCCAAGCAGATCAAAGAGTTGCCCATCCTGCTTGCGCAATGGACGGCGATTACCAATCAACAAGGCATCTTCGGCCAGCGCTTTGTACAGCGGCTCGGCAAAAGGCTCACCGTTGGCCAGCCACTGGCGCAACAGTGTGATGCGTGCTTCCGAGTCGCTGCCGAGCAGGATCTCTGCCTGCTGCTCCTCCCAGGCGGCCTGGAGAGTGCTGATGGGCAGCAAAAGGGCAAGGCAAAGCAGCAACAAGCAGAGTGCCTGGCGAAATATTGGATAGCGCATGCGTTCCCCAAATGTGACGCAAAATGAGCAAACAGGAGGTGTGAGCGGATTGCTGCGCCGCATGCTCAGGCAATCCGCTCACGGTTTGAAAAAGGCGGTTATTTGTCCGGTTGCTCGGACTTGTTCTCATTGCCAGCGATGAAGGGGCTCCAGGGTGCCGCACGCACAGGGCCAGGAGTTTTCCAGACCACATTAAACTGACCATCGGCACGCACCTCTCCGATAAAGACCGGTTTGTGCAGATGGTGGTTTTTCTCATCCATTTTGATAGTAAAACCAGAAGGAGCGCTCATGCTTTGTCCACTCATGGCCTCGATAACCTTATCGACCTCAGTGGATTGCGCCTTTTCAACTGCCTGCTTCCAGAGCTGCATGCCGATATAGGTTGCCTCCATGGGATCGTTGGTAACCACCTTGTCGGCGGCAGGCAATTTATTTTTCACTGCCCACTCTTTATACATTTTGCTGAAAGCGTCGTTGGCGGGATTTTCCAGCGACATGAAATAGTTCCAGGAGGCAAGATGACCGACCAATGGTTTGGTATCGACCCCACGCAACTCCTCCTCCCCGACCGAAAAGGCCACTACCGGCACCTCGGTTGCT
>NZ_RXIU01000002.1:0-7121 GCF_004217665.1 Candidatus Magnetaquicoccus inordinatus
CAGGAGGGGATTATCCCCTCCTGGCAGGTGCAGGACGGAGTCCTGCATGCAGCGGCGTTTCAGCAGAAGCGAATGCGTCAGCATTCGCGCACGCCGCGACAATCTGTGCCCCGCAGGGGCACTCTCTGGGAGGGCGGACGCCCGACATGCACCGTTTTGCTGGTGGCAACAGTGAGGAAATTTGCACGTAACTATTCAAATTTGTGCTGGCTCACCAGATCTAAGCTGGCTCACCAGCTCTACCCCCATGGGGATGCAGTGCGGATTGGCGCAAAAATGCGCGCCAATCCGCACTGCTTGCTTCCATTAGGCGCTTAAGCCGACGCAAAGAGCGCGTCGGCTTAGTTTGAAAAGCGCGCCAAAGGCAAAAGATTAAAGGATTAAAAGCAAAATCCCAGGGATTCCATCCCTGGACCCGGCCAGGGAGGTGCCCTCCCTGGACCCGCAATTGTTTTGGGTGGTGAATAGTTACGTAAACACAAACAAATCACGAACCTGGTTTTGTATCCCCCTCCAAAACCACCCCCATCGCCATAAATTTTTTGAAACGCTCCTCAGTCAATTGCGCAGGCGTCTTTTTGCTTAAATCCCGCAAATGACGGACTATATGGGTACGTACATTTTCCGCAGTCTGCTCCACATTGCGATGGGCCCCACCAATCGGTTCCGGAATGATTCCATCGATCAAACCCAACTCCATGATCTCCTCCGCGGTAATGCGCATCGCTTCTGCCGCCAACTCCGCCTTGGCCGAATCCTTCCACAAAATGGAGGCACACCCCTCCGGCGAAATCACCGAATAAATGGCATACTGCATCATCAATACCCGATTGCCTACCCCTAATGCCAATGCTCCTCCCGAGCCCCCCTCGCCAATCACCACACTGACAATCGGCGTGCGCAACGAAACCATCTCCTTCAAATTGCGCGCAATCGCCTCCGATTGCCCCCGCTCCTCCGCCTCCTTGCCCGGATAGGCACCCGGCGTGTCAATCAAGGTCACCACCGGCAACTGAAACTTTTCCGCCAGCTTCATCAAACGTAACGCCTTGCGATACCCCTCTGGTCGCGGCATGCCAAAATTATATAGCACACGCTCCTTGGTCCCACGCCCCTTCTCTTGGCAAATCACCATCACATCAATGCCATCAATGGCCGCCAAACCACCCAATATCGCCTTGTCATCGCCAAAATGACGGTCACCATGCAGCTCGCGAAATCCTGTAAACACCCGCTGCAAATAATCAGTCGAATAGGGCCGGTCCGGATGCCGAGACAACAAGGTCTTTTGCCAGGCAGTCAGCTTGGCAAAAATTCGGGTGGTCAAGTTGCGCGCTTCATCTTCCAGACGATTTATCTCATTGGAAATATTGATGTCCGAACGATCGGAAAGCAGACGCAACTCGTCAATCTTGGCCATCAATTCGCCAATCGGTCGCTCAAAATCCAAAAAAGTACGCGAAATATTGTTATTCATCTCTCATTCCATCCACCGCAGCCACTCCTGCCCATAACTCAGAGCAAAAATCCCCGAAAATGCGCCCCATCAGGACCAAACAGTTGCCTGACCGCCTCCAATAATCCCTGACTCGGTAGCACAGCATACTCCTGCCCCAATTGCAACCCCGTCACCGCCTCTTGACTCTCCAACTCCCACAACACCCGACAATGACCACCGGAATGTGCCGTCAAAATTCCCTGCAACTGCTCCAATAACTTGTCGTTCACTAACATCAATGGGGTGCGCACATGCAATAAACGACAATGCTGCTGCCGCCACTCATCCAGGTCAAGAATCTCCTCCGCCAACATCTTGACCTCATCCTCCCCCCGTTCCATTTTGCCAGAAAAGATCAAAACCCGGCCACCAGCTCCCCCTCCCTCACCCGCTATCGGCAGCTCTTCCAACAGAGTATGCCGACTCTGATACAAATCAGCAAATACCGTTATCTCCAACTGCCCATCCGCATCCTCCAAGGTCAAAAAGGCCATCCGCTCACCCTTGCGCGTGCGATGCAGCTTGCGGTTGCTCACCATCCCCACAACCCGTACATATCCCTCATCACCCCCACGGTGGGCATTAAAATATGTGGTCGGCTCCTCATCCGCCTGGCTATATGCACTGAAAATCTTCACTTCGGCAATGGTTTTCAATCCATACTCCTGCAACTCACGCCGATACTGATCCATGGGATGACCGGTCACATAAAAACCTAAAGCATCTTTCTCATATAACAGCTTTATGGAATCAGTAAATTCGGGCAGCGCCGGCAACTCCTCATCCACCTCCTGCCCGGCAAACAGGTCGCGAAAACCAAAGGAGACTGCCTCCTGCTTGCGACTGCCCCGACTCATGGCAATCGGTAAATGATCCAACAATGTGGCCCGATTCACCCCCAAAGCATCACAGGCCCCCGCCTTGATCAACTGCTCCATCATGCGCCGGTTCAGGCCACTCACCCGACGACACAACTCAAACAAAGTACGAAAGGCTCCGCTCTGCTGGCGCACTTTGAGCAAGGAGGCGACCGCTCCCTCACCCACATTCTTGATCGCCGCCAAACCATAGCGAATTGCCAACCCATTTCCATCACTGCGCTTTTCCGTAGTAAATACCGCCTCTGACACATTGATATCCGGTGGCAATACCGGAATGCGCAACTCCCGACACTCATGAATAAACAAGGCCACCTTGTCACTGTTGAGCATATCACAGGTCAAAGTCGCTGCCATAAACTCCACTGCATAATGGGCCTTCAACCAAGCGGTCTGATAGGAGATCAACGCATAGGCTGCCGAATGGGATTTGTTAAAGCCATATCCGGCAAATTTTTCCATTAAATCAAATACATATCCAGAACGCTCTGTGGAAATGCCATTGGCGGTTGACCCGGACACAAAGATCTCCCGCTGCGACAACATCTCCTGCAGCTTTTTCTTACCCATCGCCCGCCGCAACAGATCGGCCCCGCCCAGGGTGTAACCTGCCATCACCTGAGCTATCTTCATCACCTGTTCCTGATAGAGAATAACCCCAAAGGTCTCCTGCAGAATCGGCTCCAACATCGGCAACGGATAGCTGACCTCCACCCGCCGGTGCTTGCGATTGATAAAATCATCCACCATGCCCGATCCCAAGGGACCAGGACGATAGAGCGCCACCAAAGCGACAATCTCCTCAAAACTGTCGGGCGCCAGCTTTTTTAAAATCTCCCGCATCCCGGAAGATTCCAACTGGAAAATACCCCGCGTCTGCCCCTCCTTGAGAAGCTGATAGGTCTTCTTGTCCTGCAGATCAATACGATTGATATGCAGCGGCTCTTGCCCCATTTCTGCCCGCCGTCGATTGACCAGACGCAACACATCGGCAATCACCGTCAGGGTCTTCAAGCCCAGAAAGTCAAATTTGACCAGACCTGCCTTCTCCACATCCCCCATATTAAACTGGGTAACCGGCATCTCCGAACGGGGATCGCGATACAGCGGCACCATATCGGTCAACGGACCATTGGCCATCACCACCCCTGCCGCATGTGTCCCTGCCGAACGAGGCAAACCCTCCAGGGCCATCGCCAACTCCAATAAATCCTTGACCTCCTCCTCATCCTCCATCAACTGCCGCAACTGCGGCTCCTGTTCTATCGCCTCGGCCAGGGTAATGCCCAGAGTTGCAGGAATCAATTTGGCAATACGATCCACCCGCCCATAAGGAAACTCCAACACCCTGCCCACATCGCGAATCACCGCACGCGCCTGCAACGTCCCAAAGGTGATGATCTGTGCCACCCGATCCGCACCATATTTGTCGCGCACGTAGTGAATCACCCGTTCGCGATTGTCCATGCAAAAGTCCACATCAAAATCTGGCATGGAAACCCGTTCGGGATTGAGAAAACGCTCAAAAAGCAATTGATAGCGAATCGGATCCAAATCGGTAATCTCCAAGGCCCAGGCCACCAACGAGCCTGCTCCCGAACCCCGCCCCGGTCCTACCGGAATGTTGTTGCGTTTTGCCCAACGAATAAAATCTGAAACAATCAAAAAATATCCCGAAAACCCCATCTGCAGGATCACTTCCAGCTCATAGGCCAAACGCTCCTGATACTGCCGCTCCACCTCAGAATGCTCCTGCTGCGGTCGATCCAACAACACCACTTCCCGCAAACAACGCTGCAACCCCTCCTCCGCCTCGCGGCGCAAACAGCTATCCAGATCCTCGCCAGCCGGAGGTTGATAGTCCGGCAGCACCGTTTTTCCCAACTCCAACTGCAGATTGCAGCGCTCGGCCACATACAAGGTATTGGCCAACGCCTCCGGCAAATCGGCAAAGCGTTCCGCCATCTGCTCCGGGGTCGGAAAGGCGTGCTGCTCGGTATAACGCGGACGATTTTCCGCAAAAAGAGTATGGCCCAGGCCAATACACAACAAAGCATCCTGCGCCCGATACTCCTCCGGGTGAATAAAATGAATATCATTGCTGGCCAGCAAAGGAATCTCCCACTGCTGGGCCAAAGCGACCATCTCCTGATTGACCGCCTCCTCCCCAGGCAAACCGTGGCGCTGCAGCTCCAGAAAAAATCCCGGCTGCTTCTCGCCAGAGGGAAGGGTTTCTGCAAACAGATCACGCAAATGCAGTGCTACCTGCTCCGCCTGCTCCCGGCGTCCGCTATGCAGCAGACGACCAACCTCCCCCTTCAAACCAGCAGAGAGCGCCAACAAACCGCGATGGTGCTGCTGCAACAACTCCCAATCAATCCGAGGTTTTTCGTGACTCCCCTCAAGATGCCCTATCGAGACCAAACGTAATAAATTTTGCCACCCCTCTTTATTGCGACACAACAGCAGCAACTGATCGCGAATCTCTTGATCCGGGCGCTGGCTGCGATCGAGCCGGTTGGGCACCAGATAGAGTTGCGCGCCCAAAATCGGTTTGATACCCGCCTTCAAACAACCGGTAAAAAAGGGAATCGCCGCAAACAGATTGCCATGATCGGTCAAAGCCAAAGCCGGCATCCGCAGCGACTTGGCCCGTTGAATCAGCGCCTCCACACGTGCACTGGAGGTCAGCAGGGAATAACCAGAATGAACATGCAAATGGACAAACGGAGCATAGGACATGGATGCACAAGCCTGGCAATCCCTCTCCCCGCCGCACAGGCAAGAAGAGAAAAAGGGTGGTCGGAAGGGGAAAATGGCTTTGTGGCAAGAGGGCAAGCCGCTTGACGCAAGGATAAAACTCCGTTTATAATGTTGATTTTAATTAAAATTGTCAAGGCAATTCACACACCATGCACAACTCCAGCGACTGGATTCACTCCCTGTTCGGCGCAGAAAGCCCTCTGGCACGCCATATTTCTGCTTATGAACCCCGTGCCGTACAAAGCCGCATGGCCCAACAAGTAGTAGAAGCGGTGCAGACAGAAAAATCTCTGATTATTGAAGCCCCAACCGGGACCGGTAAAACCCTCGCCTATCTGCTGCCCTTGTTGGCCATGGGCGAATCGGTGATCGTCTCCACCGCCACCAAAGCGCTCCAGGAGCAGATCTTTCAAAAAGATATTCCACTGTTGCGCCAGGTAGCCGGACGCCAATTTTCGGCAACCCTGCTCAAAGGTCGGGGCAACTATCTCTGCCGCAAACGCTTCACCAGCTTTCTGCACCTGGGAGGGGTCAGCAGCCATCGCGAACGGCGCTGGAGCCAACAGGTCATCGCCTGGGCCGATCAAACCGAAACCGGCGACCGTGAAGAGCTGCTTGATCTGCCCGATAATCTCTCCTTCTGGGCAGATATCAGCGCCGGTGGCGACCATTGCCCAGGTCGCCGCTGCCCCCAGTATGAGCTCTGTTTTCTGACCTTGGTTCGGGAACGGGCACGCAAGGCACAAATGGTCGTGGTCAACCATCACCTTTTTTTTGCCGATTTGGCGCTGCGCGACGGCGGCTTTGGCGAACTGCTCCCCGATCATGGAGTCGTGGTCTTCGATGAGGCCCATAAAATTCCTGACGTGGTCACCCATTTTTTTGGCTGGAGTCTCAGCAATCATCAACTGCAGGAACTGGCACGTGATTGTAAACGCGAAGCCACCGAAATGGGTGCTGATGATCCCGCCTTGCTGTTGGCCCTGCCCGATCTGGAGGTAAGCGGACAACAGTTGCGCGAGGCATTTCCCCAAGAAAACAGGCGTGATGGACTCACCCCCTCCGATATGCAGCGTGACAGTCAACCGGGGCAAGCGCTCCTGCAAGTGGAAAGCGCCCTGCACCATCTGCTTAAAATGTTGGAACCCCATCGGGAACGCAGCAGCGGACTGGCCAATTGTGCCCGCCGCAGCAGCGAACTATTGGATACTGCCGGGCGCATTCGTTGCGTTGACGATCCCGCCCGTGTCTATTGGTATGAAACCCGCGAACGGGGCATCTTTCTCAGCGCCTCCCCTCTGGAAACCGGTCCCACCCTGCGTGAGTTGCTTTATCCTCGTGTCAAAAGTGCCATTTTTACCTCAGCCACCTTGACCACCGGCAGTCAAAAGGATGGTTTTGCTTATCTGCTCAACCAATTAGGATTGGAAACACACGAGGCGATTTGCGAACAGTTGCCTCTGGTCTTCGACTATCGGCAACAGGCGATACTCTATCTGCCCGCACAAATGCCTGAACCGGATGATCCCCAGTTTCCTTCTGCTCTGCTTGCCGAAATGAACGCCTTGTTGCAGGCAGCCAGAGGTCGTACTCTTTGCCTGTTTACCAGCCAGCGCATGCTTGAACTGGTACGCAGCGGTTTGCGGGGTACTCTGCCCTTTACCTTGCTGGTGCAGGGAGAGATGGCCAAAGGGGCTCTGCTGGAGCGTTTTCGTCAGGAGACCTCTTCGGTATTGTTGGGACTCTCCAGCTTTTGGGAAGGGGTGGATGTACCGGGGGAGTCGTTGTCGATGGTCATTATCGACCGTCTGCCTTTTGTCTCTCCGGTCGATCCCCTGGTTGCAGCACGCAGCCGCTGGATGGAGATCAACCGACGCAATCCCTTTCAGGAGATGTTTATTCCGAAAGCCATTTTATCGCTTAAACAGGGAGTAGGCCGCCTGCTGCGTCGCAGCAGTGATCGTGGTGGGATGGCCATTTTG
>NZ_RXIU01000002.1:7768-59662 GCF_004217665.1 Candidatus Magnetaquicoccus inordinatus
CTTGATCACCTGCTCACAGAGGGCGCTGTTGTCCAAAATCCGTAAACAACGCTCTACCTCACGCAGACAATAGTTAAACGAACGAGGAAAGGCTCGATCCTTCAATAAAAAAGAGACGACCTGCACCGCATTGATCCGTGGATTGACATAATGCCGGTACATATGCTCCCCGGAAACCGAACGCAATAGACTTAACCATAATGTATCCCGCCCAATCCCGGTCTGCCATACCACCGGCTCAATATCCAACAAGCGCGTGCACATGTCCGCTCGCTCCATGTGCTGACCCATGCGAAAAAAATTAAAGGCCGGTCCCCGCGATAAAGTCCCAATCAAAATCCCTACCACCGTCTGACAATGGCGAATCACCTCAGCCAAAAAGGCGGTTCGCTGCGAGGAGATATTGCCCCTCTCCCCATGCTCACGCACAAAAATCGATAAATCATTGATGCTCTCCCAACACTCATGCGGAAAAATCGCCCGCATGCAGCGTAAATTCTCCCGCGCAAATCCTAACGATGAAACCAACGACGATAAATTCTCCCCCGATGACAATAACCACTCCACACCATCCCGCTCCTCTACCTTGCGGCCACTCTGCTCATAGGTCGCTGCACTGCCGGTAATGGTGATCAATCGCCTCCAACCATACTCCTCCCCCAATCCCGGTTGATCCAATAACAAATTGGTCGTGACATTTACCAAGCGCGCCGTGTTCTCCGCACGCTCCAAATAGCGCCCCATCCAGTATATGTTTTCTGCTACCCGCGAGAGCATCTTAATCCTCCTTCGCCACGATCCACGTGTCCTTGCTGCCTCCCCCCTGCGAGGAGTTGACCACCAACGAACCCTTGCGCAACGCTACCCGCGTCAACCCTCCTGCCGTGACATAACTCCCCTTCCCCTGCAATATAAATGGCCGCAAATCAACATGCCTCGGCTCCAACTCCCCCTCCTCCGTCAAAGTGGGCACCGTCGATAAATCTACCACCGGTTGCGCGATATAATTGCGCGGATCCTGACGAATCCGCTCCGCCATCTCCGCATGCTCCGCGCGCGTCGCCTTGGGGCCAATCATCATGCCATAACCACCCGATTCATTGGCCGGCTTGACCACCAACTCCGGCAAATGATCCAAAACATAGGATAAATCACCAGACTGCAAACATTTCCAAGTCGGCACATTCGGTAAAATCGCCTCCTCCCCCAAATAATAGCGAATCACCTCCGGTACATAGGCATACACAACCTTGTCATCCGCCACCCCCGCTCCCGGCGCATTCACCAATATGACCTTGCCACGACACCAGGATCGCATCAATCCCGGCACACCTAACATCGAATCAGGATGAAACACCTCAGGATCCAAAAACAGATCGTCCAAACGACGATAAATCACATCCACTCCCTGCAAACCAAATATCGTCTTCATGTAGACCCGGTCATCATCTCCCACCAGCAAATCCCGCCCCTCTACCAACTCCACGCCCATCCGCTGCGCCAAATAGACATGCTCAAAATAGGCAGAGTTGTATATCCCAGGGGTCAATAATACCACCCGCGGATTCTCTCGCTGCGGCAAGGCCAACTCCGCCAATGTGTCATACAAACGCGCCGGATAATCATCCACAGGACGCACCCGATGTCTGGCAAACAGCTCCGGCAAAACCCTCTTGGTCACCATCCGGTTTTCCAACATGTACGATACCCCAGACGGTACCCGTAAATTATCCTCCAATATGTGAAAGGCTCCCTGCCGATCGCGTACCAAATCACTGCCACAAATATGCGCCCATACCCCAAACACCGGACGCATCCCCACACACTCCTTGCGAAAGTTGCGCGATTGCGCCAACACCTCCCCCGGAAAAATGCCATCCTTGATGATCCGCTGCTCCCCATACAAATCACCAATAAACAGATTGAGCGCCTGCAATCGCTGCACAAGACCACGCTCGACCCGGTCCCACTCCTCGGCACTGATTAATCGCGGGACTATGTCAAAAGGCCAGGCCCGGTCAATATTGTCACCTTGTGAATAGACCGTAAAAGTGATCCCCTGGTTGATGATCGTCGCATCCGCTGCCTGTTGCCGCAAGCGTAACTCCTCACGCTCCAGTGCAGACAAATAGTGATACAACCCCTCTGCACTCTGTCGTGGCGTCAGCGTCTGGCTGAGCAACTCATCATACCCATCAGTAAAAGGATAGCGCTCCCACTCTGTGCTCACACTGCTTCCTCCCCTTTATCTATAACCTTCTCTGCCGTTTACCTGCCCGGTTATTCGCATGAACCGCAACCCTTGTGCCACTCAGATAACTCCATTATATGACTCCATCTTTTGCCCCATGTTGCGCAATTTGGAAAAAATCAATCCTCTTGATCCACTCTGCGCACTCCCAAAAATGCCTGCTTTTTGTGCAGCATGCCCAGAAAAGATGCGTCCACTGCTCGGATTGCTGGCAGGCACTCCCCGCGCATTGCGTGATAAATGGCTGGAAGAGTTCCTGTTTCTGCTTGGCTCTTTTCTTGCCCCATAAGGCAAAAATGGCGTTGTCCCCTGTTCACTACTTTTTGCTTACCGTGACCCATCATGACTATCCGCGTTGCCATCCATCACCTGACCCGCTATGACTATGATCGGCACATAGCCCTCGGAGCACAGACCATCCGCCTGCGTCCCGCAAGCCACTGCCGCACCCCTATCCGCGCCTACTCCCTGAAAATCGAGCCACAACCCCATTTTATCAACTGGCAACAGGATCCCTTTGGCAACTATCTGGCCCGCGTCGTCTTTCCTGAAAAATGTCGCTTCCTGCAGATTGAAGTCGAGCTGATCGCCGATCTGACCATAATCAATCCCTTCGATTTCTTTGTCGAAGAGTATGCGGAAATCTTTCCCTTCACCTATGAACCCTCCCTCGCCAAAGAGCTGACCCCCTATCTGGAGGCCCTTCCCGCCGGTCCACGACTGAACAAATGGCTGGAGCAGATCCCTCGCCAACCGATCAATACCGTCTCCTTTTTGGTCGATCTGAACCAACGCCTGTGGCGCGACATCGGCTATACCATCCGCATGGAGCCAGGAGTGCAAAGTTGTGAAGAGACGCTCTCCTGCCGTACCGGCTCCTGCCGCGACTCTGCCTGGTTGCTGGTGGAGATCCTGCGCCACCTGGGACTGGCAGCCCGCTTCGTCTCGGGCTATCTGGTGCAACTCACCGCCGATCAACCCTCCCTCGATGGCCCCTCCGGACCCGAAAAGGATTTTACCGACCTGCATGCCTGGGCCGAAGTCTATATTCCAGGAGCCGGCTGGATCGGTCTTGACCCCACCTCCGGCCTCTGCGCCGGAGAGGGACATATCCCACTGGCCTGTACCCCACAACCTGGAAGTGCTGCTCCCATCAGCGGTTTGATGGATCACTGTGATACCACCTTCCATTATCAAAACAATGTAACCCGCATCCGTGAATATCCACGAGTCACCAAACCCTATGACGAAAGTGATTGGCAAATTATTCAGGCGGTGGGGCAGCTTGTGGATGAAAAATTACAGCAACAGGATGTCCGACTCACCATGGGCGGTGAACCCACCTTCATTGCCATTGAGGAAACCAACCGTCCCGAATGGCACTTTGCCGCCGACGGCGCGCATAAACGCCACCTGGCCCGCCAGTTGATGGCTCGCCTGCAAAATCGCTTTGCCCCCGGCAGCGTGCTGCAGTTGGGTCAAGGAAAATGGTATCCCGGTGAAGAGCTCCCACGCTGGCGTTATGCCTGCTTCTGGCGCCGCGATGGCCAACCCATCTGGCATAATCCCCAACGTCTGGCCTGGTTGCCCAACCATCAATCGGCCAGCACCCAGGATGGCATACGTTTTCTGCAAGCGGTCGCCCGCCGCCTTGGCGTTGCCGGAGAGCATGTGCAACCCGCCTACGAGGATCCCTTCTATCATCTCTGGCAGGAGATGCGTACCCCTCCAGACCGTGATCCCGCTCAGGCTACTGCTGAAGATGAACTGGATCGGCAACGTCTGGCAGCCCTCCTGCAACGGGGTATCGACACCCCCACAGGTTATATTTTGCCCCTTTCCTGCAACGAACAGGGGTGGCTCTCCTCGCTCTGGCCGCTGCGTCGGCAAAAAATCTTTCTGCTGCCCGGTGACTCCCCCATGGGTTGGCGCCTGCCTCTCGACGGACTACCCGAACAAGCACCAGCACTCCATGAGTTGTACAGCGAACAATCGCTTTTTGCCCCGCTCTCTCCCTTGCCCGAGCGTGCGCAACTTCTGGCCGCCAGCACTCCGCTCCCACAGGCCGCCACCTCAGCCGCCCAAAAAGCCACCTCGGCGCCGCAAAGTTTTACTTCGGTCATCCGCAGCGCCCTCTGCGCCGAACCGCGTGCTGGCATCCTGCATATCTTCCTCCCCCCTCTCGGCTTGCTGGAACACTATCTGGCCCTGATCAGCGCCATCGAACAGTGCGCCGAAGAGTTGGATATGGTGGTCCGTCTGGAAGGATATGAACCACCCAATGATCTGCGGTTGCAGCGACTCCTGGTTACCCCGGATCCGGGGGTGATCGAAGTCAATATCCATCCCACCGATAATTGGCAATCCTTATGCGAAACGACCCTGGCTCTCTACGATGAGGCCCGTCTCGCCCGTCTGACCAGCGAAAAATTTATGCTCGATGGCCGCCATACCGGCACCGGGGGCGGCAACCATCTGGTCCTCGGGGGAGCCACTCCTGCCGACAGCCCCTTTCTGCGCCGCCCCGATCTCCTGCGCAGCCTGCTCACCCTCTGGCAACACCATCCAGGGCTCTCCTATCTCTTCTCCGGCCTTTTTATCGGACCAACCAGTCAGGCTCCTCGTGTCGATGAAGCCCGCCCGGAAGCCCTCTACGAACTGGAAATCGCCTTCCAGCAGATGCCTGATGGTATCGTCAACACCCCCTGGTTGGTGGATCGCCTGCTGCGCCATCTTCTGGTGGATCTTACCGGAAACACCCATCGCGCCGAATTTTGTATCGATAAGCTCTACTCCCCTGAAGGAGAGAGCGGCAGAGTCGGACTACTGGAGCTGCGCGCCTTTGAAATGCCTCCTCATGCGCAGATGAGTTTGGTGCAATCCCTGCTCATTCGCTCCCTGATCGCCTGGTTCTGGCAAACCCCCTACCAGGGAGCCCTGGTGCGTTGGGGAACTGCTTTGCACGACCGCTTCATGTTGCCTCACTATGTGCGCCGCGATGTCCTGGAGGTGACGGCAGCCCTGCGTCGCGCCGGTATCCCCTTTCAGGATAGCTGGTTGGAACCCTTTGTTGAATTTCGTTTTCCCCGTTACGGAACCGTCACCCTTGGCGATATACAACTGGAGCTGCGCATGGCCATCGAACCCTGGCCGGTACTCGGTGAAGAGTTGACCCGCATGGGAACCGCCCGTTTTGTCGATTCTTCCCTGGAACGTCTGCAGGTAAAAGTCACAGGATTAACGGAAGGACGCCACATACTGTCCTGTAACGGTCGCAGAGTCCCCCTGCGACCAACCGGTACCCATGATGAACAGGTCGCCGGGATCCGCTTCCGGGCTTGGCAACCTCCTTCTGCACTGCATCCGACCATTGCCGTGCATACCCCACTGGTCTTTGACCTGATGGATACCTGGAACAACCGCTCGCTGGGAGGCTGTACCTATCATGCCGCCCATCCCGGCGGGCGTAACCATGAACATCTGCCGGTCAACAGCTTTGAGGCAGAAGCCAGACGCTGGATCCGCTTCCACGAGTTTGGCCACACTCCCGGCACCATTCAACCACCCGCCGATTGGCAACACCTGGCCAGCTTTCTGCCGCATGGCCCACTGCCAACCCCTTGCCAACCCCCAGCAGAAGAGCCAAACGGAGAATATCCCCATACCCTTGACATGCGGCGAGCCCCAGGATTCTAATAGGCTGATGAACCAGAATTTGATCGCCTCCTCCCGTTGGCAACTGCTGCGGGATTATACCCCGCCGCCCGGCTACGATGAGATTCTCCTGGCCAATGGGGAGGTACGCCCTGATTGGTCAATGCTCTTGAACCATCTCAACCAACTGGGCGAACAACGTCTGGAGTCTCTGCGTCAACAGGCCAGACACCTGCTGCGCGAAAATGGCCTCACCTTCAATCTCTTCCAAAGCGAAAATGGTGACAGTCGCGCCTGGGATCTCGATCTGCTCCCCCTGCTCCTCGCCGAACAAGAGTGGCTGAACCTGGAGCAGGGGCTCAAACAGCGCCATCGGGTGTTGGAGATGCTTCTGGCCGATCTTTACGGCAAACAGGAGACCCTGCGCCATGGCATCATCCCCCCCACTCTGCTCTTTTCCGATCCCGGCTATCTGCGCGCCTGTCATGGCCTGCCCCATCCCCGTGGTGCTCTGCTTCCATGGTGGGCAGTCGATCTGGTCCGTACCCCTCAAGGCTCCTTCCAGGTGGTCGGCGACCTCCTGCAAACCCCCAGCGGTGCCGGTTATGCCCTGGAAAACAGGCAAATCCTCTTCCGCCTGCTGCGCCAACCTCTGAACGAAAATCGTGTGCGCCTGCTTTTGCCCTTCTTCTCCGCCTTGCGCACCCATCTCAACGATGCCAGCCCCCTGCTTAAGGAAGATCCGCAAATTGTCCTGCTCACCCCGGGACCAGGAGAAAAAATCTATTTTGAACATGCCTTCTTGGCCAATTATCTGGGTTTGACCCTGGTGCAAGGCGAAGATCTGACCGTGCGTACTGGTCGTCTGCATATCAAAACCCTGGATGGCCTGCATCCGGTCGATGTGGTCTGGCGCATGCTCAACGATCTGCAATGCGACCCCCTGGAGCTCAATGAAAGTGGCTTCCTGGGTGTGGCCGGACTGGTCCAGGCGGTGCAAGGGGAACGGGCCGCCGTGATCAACCATCCCGGTGCCGCCGTCTTGGAAAATCGTGCCCTGCTGGGATATTTTCCCGCCATCTGCCAACATTTTCTCGGCGAATCTCCCCGTCTCGCCGTTACCTCCACCCGCTGGTGCGGCGACCCGGTCGCCCGTGCGGAAATTCTCGATACCCCTGAGCAATGGCTCTTGCAGCATCGTTCGCATCCCAGTCGCCCCACCATCAATCCCAGAACCTTAACCCGCGAGCAACTGCAAAAAGAGATCCAAAATTATCCACATGAATGGATCGCCACCCCCCCCATTGTCCCCTCTACCCTGCCGGTCATGACCGCCATGGGGGTCCGCCCCGGACATGTCATCCTGCGCACCTTTGCCACTGCCGGTCGCTTGGGCGTGGAGGTGATGCCAGGCGGTTTGGCACGGATGATCACCGAACCCGAACAGATCCACACCTTCGATGATCCCTCAGGAATCACCAAAGATGTCTGGGTCATCTCGCACAATCAGGTGGTCACGCGCACCAACCGCATGCCCATGGAACGGCTCTCTGAACCCTCCATCTTCAGCGGTGACATCTCCAGCCGGATGGCAGAAAATCTTTTCTGGGCCGGTCGATATGCCGAACGCGGCGAATATACCTTGCGTCTGTTGCGCATGCTCTTGCTGCTACCCCGCCCAGAAGGCAACGAACAGGGTGAAAATGCTGAACTGGATGCCATGCGCCTGCTCTATAGCGCTCTTACCCAGGTAACTGCCAGCGAACCCGGTTTTACAGGAGAAGGAGCCGAACAGCGCTTTTGCAATCCCGAAGAGGAGTTTCGCTCCTTGATCGTGGCACAAGATCGCCCAGGAAGCCTCTACTCCTCCATCCGCGCACTGCTATTGGCTGCGCACCGGGTGCGCGAACGCCTCTCCAATGACACCTGGCGCGTCCTTAATCAACTGATGGCCCTGCACCAAAGTCTGGGCCGCCATAAACTGACCGCCGATATGGTCGGGGAGATGGAAAGCCTGATTACCGCCTTTGCCGCCCTTGCCGGTCTGGCCCAGGAAAATATGACCCGTGGCCTTGGTTGGCGTTTTCTTGATCTGGGACGACGGGTAGAACGGGCCATCTATCAGGTAGAGCTGTTGCGGGCAACCTTGATCCGCCCCCTGTCGGCAGAAGGGGAACGTTTTCTGCTCGATGCCCTTCTCAGCATCAGCGACAGCAGCATCACCTATCGCCGCCGCTATCGCACCCATTTGGCCATTAAACCTTTTCTGGAATTGATTCTGCTGGATGAGACCAATCCGCGCAGTCTGGCCAGTCAATTGGCCCTCATGAACGAACATGTGGCGGCTCTTCCCTATCGTCGTCCCACCCCTCCACATCGCACCCCATGTGGTCGCATCGCCATGGAGAGCTTCAGTGCTCTGCGCATGGCGGAACCGGATCTGCTCGGCATGGTCGGCGAAGCCGGGGAATACAGCAATCTTGCCGCACTCTTGGAACGCTTTCAGGGATTGTTGCCTCTCTTCTCCCTGGAACTGGCCCACACCTTCTTTCAGCACTCCTCTTCCCGCTCCCTGGGAGGAGGCGCCCGTGAATTATGAAATACCGTATTCGCCATAGCACGCGCTATATCTTCGCCGAAGCGGTTTCCATCAGCCATAACCTGACTTGGCTGCAACCGCGAGCCACTCCGGAACAAACTCCCCTCTATTTTGACTGGCAGATCGATCCCACCCCAACCATCCTCCAGGAACGCCGCGATATTTTTGACAACCGCGTGCACTATTTTGAGATCCTGGAACCGCATCGCACCCTGTCGGTCACCTCGGTCAACCATGTGGAGCGCCATCCCAAACCTCTCCCCAAAAAGGCGGATCGTCCTTGGGAAGAGGTACGCTCCCTGCTGCTGCAGAGCCGTACCCCTGAACTGCTGCTGGCGCAACAGTTTCTCCTCGCCTCCCCCCTGGTGCGACACAACGCCACCCTGGCCGACTATGCCGCCCTCTCTTTTCCTCCAGGACGCTCTTTTCTTGCAGCAATCCAGGATCTCATGCAGCGCATCCATACGGATTTTACCTATCTCCCCCAAGTCACCACCATCTCCACCCCCCTCGAAGAGATCATGGAAAAACGTCAGGGAGTCTGCCAGGATTTTGCCCATATCGGTATCGCCGCCTTGCGCTCTCTGGGGCTGGCAGCCCGCTATGTCAGTGGTTATCTGGAGACCATCCCCCCCCCAGGACAACCACGACTGACCGGTGTGGATGCTTCGCACGCCTGGTTTTCCACCCTGCTGCCAGATGGCGGCTGGATCGACCTGGATCCCACCAACAACCTCCTGCCCAGCAGCCAACATATCACTATCGCCTGGGGTCGGGACTATTCCGACATCCCTCCCTTGAAAGGGGTGGTCATCGGTGGCGGCAGTCACTCCTCCCTGCAGGTGGAGGTGGATGTGGCACGGATGCACGAGGAAAAAACCGAAGCAAACCATTCCTGCTAAATTACTGCCACTCCTGGCTTGCCACAGCCAAACCAGCTATCCTTTCTCCCTTTACTACAGCATTAAACCGCAGGAGCCTGCGTGGCATGTCCAGACAAGCCCTTTTACTGTTATTGATCACCCTGCTCATCGGCTATTACGGTTTTCAAGAGCGAGCTCGCTGGCAGCCCATTCTGCAATCCCTGAGCAGCACTCCCCCTGCCACTGGCAAAAGCAGCGCCCCCGTTCCGGTCAAAGTGCTGACCTTGGCCGCACGCAACTTTCCGGTACAGTTGGAAACTCTCGCCACTGTCGAATCTCCTGCCAGCGTCACCATCAAGTCACGCATTGACGGCCAACTGCTGCAGGCTTGGTTTGTGGAAGGCAAAGCAGTGCGCAAAGGAGATCGCCTCTTTACCCTCGATGATCGCCCCTTCGTGGCCCAACTGCAACAAGCCAAGGCCAATCTGGCCAAAGATCAGGCGCAACTGGACAAGGCGCAGCAGGATCTTAAACGCTATACCGATCTGGTCAAACAGGATGTCACCTCAAAAGGTCAGTGGGAAAGCTATCAAGCGGCAGTCGCCACCCTCAGCGCTACCGTGGAGGCCGACAAAGCCCTGGTCGAACAGGCACGTCTGCAGCTTGCCTTTGCCACCATAGACTCCCCTCTCGATGGAGTCGCCGGGGCATTGCTCACCCATCCCGGCAATCTGGTCAAAAACAACGAAAACCCCCTGGTCACCATCCAGCAGATCCAACCCATCGATGTCCGCTTTGCAGTTGCCGAAAAATATCTGACCCCCTTGCGCCAACGCCTGCAGCAAGGTGCAACCCCGGTGGCCATTCGTCTGCCCGACAGCGACAGCATACTGGCCGAAGGCACCCTCTCCTTCATCAACAATATGGTTGACGCAAGCAGCGGCACCCTCTTGGTCAAAGCCCGCACCGATAACCGTTCCGGCACACTGCTCCCTGGCCAATATGTGCGCGTCGCTGTCACTCTGCAAACCCTTGAACAGGCTCTCGTCGTCCCCAGCGCCGCCATTCAACAAGGACAGCAGGGCTTTTTTGTCTTTGTCATCGATCAGGAAGAGAAGGCCAGCAATCGTACCGTCACCGTTCTCGCCTCCCACAAGGGCGAATCGGCCCTCTCGGGACAATTGCAAGTGGGAGATCGGGTAGTCATCGATGGCCATGTCCGCCTCTTTAGTGGCGCCAAAGTGCTCGTTCGCGATGCCGACAAACCGTGAAGATGCCTGAACGCTGAG
The DNA here is from genome assembly GCF_004217665.1 of Candidatus Magnetaquicoccus inordinatus. Classification (GTDB taxonomy): domain Bacteria; phylum Pseudomonadota; class Magnetococcia; order Magnetococcales; family Magnetaquicoccaceae; genus Magnetaquicoccus; species Magnetaquicoccus inordinatus. The sequence goes on from NZ_RXIU01000002.1 coordinate 18,425, forward strand.
AGCGATAGCGTATGAATTTGTCTGAACCTTGAGACCAATAAACCATGAATTTGCCTGAACTCTGCATTCGTCGCCCGGTCATGACCATTCTGGTCATGTTTGCCATTTTTTTCTTTGGCAGTGTCGCCTATAAAGATCTGCCGATGAGCGAATTGCCGAATGTGGATTTTCCCACCATCCAGGTCAATGCCGATTTTCCCGGCGCCAATCCCGAAACCATGGCCACCGCCGTGGCTACCCCCTTGGAGGCTCAATTTGCCGGCATCGCCGGTCTGGACAGCATGACCTCTGTTAGCGCCCAGGGTAACACCCGCATCACGCTGCAATTTTTGCTCGACCGCAACATCGATGCAGCCGCCCAGGATGTGCAATCGGCCATTGCTGCCGCCATGCGCAACCTGCCTGCAGAAATGAATAATCCCCCCTCCTTCCGCAAAACCAACCCGGCAGATCTGCCCATTTTTTATGTAGCTCTCTACTCCTTGACCCTGCCTCTGCCCATCGTCAACGAATTTGCCGAAACCAAATTGGGACAACGCCTCTCCACCATTCCCGGAGTGGCCCAGGTGCAGGTGTTTGGTTCACAAAAATATGCCGTGCGCATTCGCGCCAAACCAGAAAAATTGGCCGCCATGGGCTTGACTCTGGCCGATGTACAAACAGCCATCCAGGGCGCCAATGTCAATCAACCCACCGGACGCCTCGATGGACCAGTACGCACCTATCCCATCCAGGCAGATGGCAAACTGGAAAATGCCGCCGCCTATCACTCCATCGCCATCGCCTATCGCAACGGTGCACCGGTTCGCCTGCACGAAGTTGCCGAGGCGATTGATGGGGTCGAAAATGATAAAGTGGCTGGCTGGTTTCGCTCCCACCGAGGCATCGTGCTGGCCGTCCAACGACAACCCGGCACCAATGCAGTGGCAACCGTCGATGCCATCCGCAAAATGCTGCCCAGTTTTATGAGCTCTCTGCCTTCGGCCATCCATCTGGAAATCCTCTACGACCGCACCATCTCCATCCGCGCTTCCGTCGCTGAAGTACAATTTTCCCTGTTGCTGGCGGCACTGCTGGTGGTGCTGGTCATCTTCCTCTTCTTGCGCAACCTCTCCTCTACCCTGGTCCCCGGTCTGGCCATGATCCTTTCGGTCGTCGGTACCTTTGCCGCCATGCGCATGCTCGGCTTCAGCCTGAACAACCTCTCCCTGCTGGCCCTGACCCTCTCGGTCGGCTTTGTGGTCGATGATGCCATCGTCATGCTGGAAAATATCATGCGTCACCTGGAACAAGGAAAAACCCCCTGGGAAGCCTCCCTGATTGGCGCCCGCGAAATCGGCTTTACCATCCTCTCCATGACCCTCTCCCTGGTGGCGGTTTTTATCCCCCTGCTGTTCATGGGGGGGATCATGGGCCGACTGTTGCACGAATTTTCCCTCACCATCTGTGTAGCCATCCTGGTCTCTGGATTTGTCTCCCTGACCTTGACCCCCATGCTCTGCAGCCGACTTTTGCGCCCGCACAAGGGTTTTGAAGAGAATCAGCAGCATCGACCTCTGGATCGCTTTTTTGCCATCCTGGAACAGGGCTTCAACCTACTGCTGGAGGGGTATCGGCGCAGCCTGCACTTTGCCATGCGCCATCCCCGCTGGATGCTCTTCTCTCTGTTGGCCACCCTCCTCGGCAGCGCCTTTCTCTATACCATCCTGCCCAGAGATTTTATTCCCACCGGGGACTCAGGCCAGATCATCATCTTCAATGAAGGCCCAGAAGATGCCTCCTTTGCCTCCATGGTGACTCACCAAAGGGCTGTTGCCGCCATCGTCGAGCAAGAGCCTGCCATGGAATCCTATATGTCCTTCGTCGGTCCAGGCGGTCCCAAATCGACCAGCAACTCTGGACGGATCTTTCTCCGCCTCAAACCGCTCAATGAACGCAGTGAAAGTGCTGAAACCATCATGCGCAAGCTGCGTCAACAGTTGACCAGCATCACCGGTTTCAAATCTTTCCTGCAAATTCCTCCGCCGATCCGCATCGGTGGTCAACTGACCTCCGCCCAATATCAATATGCCCTGCAACATACCGACCTGGACCAACTGTACGAATGGACCGACCGTTTTGTCAGCCAACTGAAAAAAGAGCCGGGGATTCAGGATGTCACCAGCAATCTCTCCCTGAACACCCCAACGCTGATGATTCGCATCGACCGGGATAAATGCAGCGCTCTGGGTATCACCGTCGCCCAGGTGGAAGATGCCTTGGGAGCCGCCTACGGCGCGCGCCAAATCTCCACCATCTATGGCGCCGCCAACCAATATGCCGTGATCCTGGAAGTAAACCGCGAGGCCCAAAACAATCCTGAGGATATTCAACAACTCTATCTGCGCAATCGCAATAATGAGCTGGTTCCCCTCGCCACCGTGGTCAACATCGAACAAAAACGCGACAGTCTCACCGTCAACCACTTGGGACAGATGCCCTCTGCCACCCTCTCCTTCAACCTGGCACCCGGTTTTGCCCTCAGCCATGCCGTGGAGTTTATTCGCAAGGCATACGACACCCTGCAACCCCCCATCGGTCTGGTCGGCAGTCTGCAAGGAGCAGCACAAGCCTTTGAATCCTCCTGGCAAGGAATGGGACAACTGTTGCTGATCGCCTTGGTGGTGGTCTATATCGTCCTGGGTATCCTCTACGAAAGCTTTCGCCATCCACTCACCATCCTCTCTGGCTTGCCTTCGGCTGGAGTGGGCGCATTGCTTACTTTATGGATTTTCAAAGTTGATTTAAGCTTTTACGCTTTTGTAGGGGTGGTCATGCTGATTGGAATTGTCAAAAAGAATGCCATCATGATGATCGATTTTGCCTTGGAGATGCAGCGCCAGCAACAGAGCAGTGCCGAAGAGGCTATTGTCCAAGCTGCCTTGATTCGTTTCCGCCCGATCATGATGACCACCATGGCGGCGCTGATGGGCACGCTACCTATTGCCATCGGCAGCGGCTATGGTTCAGAAGCCCGGCAACCTCTGGGACTGGCGGTGGTGGGAGGTCTGCTGCTCTCGCAATTTTTGACCCTCTACCTGACACCGGTCATCTATCTTTATTTGGAACGGTGGCAGAAGCGTTGACCAAAGCGGCTCTCCCACTATCCAAGCGTTGCAACGATTCCAGGAATCGAGACTCTTCCGGCATCAACTCCACCGCTTTTGCAAAAGCGTTGCGAATATCATGACTGTTCATCTTGCACCATTTTAATACTTGACCCAAATCATGCCAAGCCCAGGCATGTCTGGCACGTGGGGCATCCATCTGTATGATGCGCTGCAGCATCTCCCTGGCTTCATCCAATAATTTACGGCTGGCCGACATTTGTCGAAAACCAGGTTTGTTTTTTGTACGACCTCCACTCCGTTCATCGTGCCATGCTTTGGCTGCCAATCTCATCTTTACTTGGGCAAACTCATGCAATGCCTTTACGTCCTGCATAACCTGTTCGCCTGTCAACGAAAAATATCGGTGTGCCCGCTCATAACGCCCAGCACGTTTTTCCTGAATGGCGGCCTCAAACGCTTCATCCGTATTGGGTAGTTGAGACAACCGATCCAGCCATATCCTCGCTTTCTCCTGTTTTCCCCGGTCCAGATAAGCCGTTGCCATCAGGATGATCAATGATGTGGTCGAATTGGGATTGGCCCGTGCAAACTCTTCGTAAAGCGTTTCCGCTGCATACAAATCATCCTGCGCAATCCATGTCCGAACCAACTCCATAGCCAAACCGAGGCTTGAGGGTGATTTTGCTAACGCCTCTTGCAACTCTTGCAAAGCCCCGTGATAGTCCCCAACAACCCGCAAATAAGCAATATTCTGCAACACCAAAACGGTCTGATATTCTGGATGAACAGGTAAAGTAACCCGCAGATAGGTGCGATTCTCATCAAAATCAAAACGCGGTGGGCCTGACCCATTTTGGCGCATCACTCGTCTCAGCTTGGGAATGCCCGTACCTCGCCCTTCAGCCAGACCCAAATCTTTTAACAACTCACCAATACGCCGGTTGCGCGCCGAAACGGGAGGCAAGGAGATCTCTCCTGACAGATGGTGCATCTCTATTCCCGGTAACGGACCGGGATGACTGATTATCTCCATTCTGTCGGGAAAAAGGTAAACTTTGCTAGGCTCCAGAATGTGCTCCTTCTCATAGGAGCGGTGATAAACAGCGTTGACCAAAGCTTCTCGTACTGCCGGAATGGGATAATCCAACCAACGCGAAGCTTGAAATGAATTCGATAATTTTTTGGTTAAACGACCAGACAAACTTTCCAGATAAGCAAGACAGGCTCGAAGTTGTTCATGAATTGGTTGCTTGGCAAATATGCGCTCCGCCAGTACATCACCAGATTTATCGGTCGCAGCAAACTGTACAACCTCAATACGGGCACCTGGAAACCAAAATCCAGGATCCTGACTGAAAAACAGCAAACCAATATTTTTCGGAACATAATGACTATTCACTGCTTCAACAATGCGGAAATGTCGATAAAGTCGTCCAGTATCCAGTTCATCAGCCAATTCACTTCTTACTTCATGCAAAAATTCTCGCACTTTGCTTTCACGAATATCCGACACCTCCGCTTGCAAGGCTCTTCGGTCATCAAAGGGAACCTGAGCAGTCATTTGCAATAACTGAGTCTTTAAGACAGGCTTGGAATCAGCATCTATCGTGCTTGAAGCAATGCGAATATAAAATTTTCTGGTTGATTTGTTTTCATTCGATTCTGGGGCTGAATGGGGACGTTGATTACTCCCTGGCGCCCACAAAACCAGAACATGCTTATTATCAATTATTTCTGGTGAAAACACTGGATAATATACCGGATCTATACGGTTGCATCGTCCACGAATCCACTTTTCAGCTTCTTCCAACTCCTTAGCTGTCAACCCTTTGGCTGGCAAGAGAGCCTTACCATTTTCTTCTGCTACACCAATCACAATGTAGCCACCGTTGACATTTTGAAAATCATTGGCAAAAGCGCACAAAGTGCGGATCACCTGTAATCCGGTACTCTCTTCATCCCAGGATGCTTTGAATTCCACTCGAAGAGATTCCATCCTGAGCAGAATATCATGAACATTGCATGGTAATGATGAAGTCATGGAAACAGAAACTCAACAAAAGAGAGACGACGTGACAACGACGGGACAGTTATAACATTTCCCCTATTATTTCCTGCCTTTCGGCATCATATCCGCGAACCATCACCTTGTAAAGCGCTCCGTTATGTACATTCTCGGCAACGCGAAAGCGCACTGGCAAAAAGCCGGCACTTTTGCCACGGGCTATGCCCTCGCTGCACTGCTCCACCAGCACCTCCTCACGACAACCTAATCTCTTCTGGGCCTGCAGCGGCAAACGCCCAGCAGCCCATTGGCGCAAGCTCTCGGCACGCCGCTTGATCTCCCTTTCGGCAACCCGAAAACGTCCAGGAATCGCCGAAGCCGGAGTACCAGGCCGATCGGAATAACGGAAGACATGCAAAAAGGTGACATCGATCTCCTCCAGCAAAGCCAGACTCTGCTGATGCGCCGCACTGCTTTCGGTGGGAAAACCGGCAATAAGATCTGCACCCAACAGCAGATCGGGAACCCGTTCGCGCAAACGCGCCACCCTATCGATCACCCAAGCTCGACCATAGCCGCGCCCCATGCGTTTCAAAATACGCTCATCCCCCGACTGCAGCGACAAATGCAGATAGGGACACAATCCCGATCCCTCGGCAAAAGCGGCCAACACGCTCTCATCCAGATCCAGAGGATCAATGGAAGAGAGTCGCAACCGACTCTCCCCACGCTCTTTGGCCAACAAGGTCAGCAATTGCCCCAAACCGATACCAGAAGAGAGATCCCGCCCATAGCTACCCAGATTAATCCCGGTCAACACAATCTCCCGGTATCCATGTTCACGAAAACGCGCCACCTGGGCCAATAAATATTCGGGAGCAAAGGAGCGGCTTGCCCCTCGCAATGCCGGAATCGTACAAAAAGTACAACGACGATCACAACCATCCTGCACCTGCAAAAAGGCTCGACTGCGCTCGGCAAAATGGTCCACCAAGGCTATCTCATCCTGCTGAGGACGCTCGGCAATGGCCGCGACATGCACCTGCGCAGGCGCCCTGACCACATCTTTTTGCGCCGCAGTTGCGCTCTGTGGCAGTTGTGCAAGATACTGCCATAAACGCTCCTTTTCCCCATTTCCCAGCACCAAAACCACACCATCCAACGCTGCCAATCCCGCCGCATCGGCCTGGGCATAACAACCCGTCACCACCAAGCCAGCTTGCGGATGTTCACGCGCCAAACGACGAATCAGTTGTCGCGCTTGACGATCACTTTCCGAAGTCACCGAACACGTGTTAATAATGAGTAGATCAGGTGAGTGATCCCCCTGCAGCGGAAAATAGCCATAACGCGCACCTGAATGCGATAATCGTTCTGTTTCCACTTGATTGACCCGGCAACCCATGGTCACCACCATGAAATAGCGGGCAGGAGAGGTCGAATGACCAGCAACATCCAGGATCTGTTTGCCCCTTCCATCCAATCCCTGCTGAATAAACTCAATATGCTGATCGGTCCGATCTATCTGGTCGGTGGCACCGTGCGCAATATGCTCGATCATAAACCCCTCGCCAATGAACTCAATTTATTGGTGCAACGCCCTTTGCCAGAGTGCTTTGATCTCCTGCGCGAAGGGGGCGGCTCCTTTCTCACCCTGAACACCAAACAGCACAAAGTCTGGACCGCTGGTTACAGCAGCCTGATTTTGCCACTCAAAAAGGGCAACGCTGGAGAAACGCTGCATCCCGATGATGAAATATTCCACTTTGCCATGCCCCTGTCGCACATCGAAATTGCCACCTGTCGCCACCGACCCGACCGGGAAGCCACCATCGAAGAGGATCTGCTGCATCGCGATTTGACAGTCAATGCCATGGCCTTTGCCTGGCCAAACGGTCCCCTGATTGATCCTTTTCATGGCAAAGAGGATTTGGCACAACGCCGTATCCGTCTGGTCAACGGGATCACCTCCCTGGAAGATGATCCACTGCGTGCCCTGCGCTATTTTCGTTTTCTCCTGCAGCTCGAAGGCAGCAGCGATGAACGCGAAAGAGATATGGCCTCGGAATATTCCTTGGAATCAATACCTCCCAAAAAACTGCGTGCCGAACTGGACCGCTTTTTTTCCCTCTCCTTTTCAGGAACGGCACGACAAAAAATTGTCCATGATTTTTTCTACTCGCCGCTGGCCCAGGATATCTTTTCTGATATGGCCACACCTCCCATCTGCAACAGCGGCGCCACCCCTGCCCATCGCTGTCGTTGGGCGATTCAGGTCATGAGCGAAATCAGCGAACCAGAAGCCGATGAGATCATTCCCTGGCATGATCTGCGCTGGACAGCCATGTTTTATGCCATGGGCGAACTCAATTGCATCGCCAGAGAAAAAGGCCACACCCGCTCCGCCCTGCATGGCCTCTCCACCCGAAAAATTCAAGAGATTCTGAAACAATTCCGCTTCTCGCAACGACGACAACAACATATTTTTCAAATGCTGCAGCACATGGACTCCTCCCTGGTTCCAACCGATCGGACCTTAACCCGTCTCATGCACCAGGGTATACCCATTCCTGGCCTTTTCCGCCTGGTGCATGCTCTGCAGAGCGCACGCGCAAAAGAGCCAAACCAACCAACGGAGATTGATACACCACAAGGCTTGGACAAACAACTGGGCCGCGTCTTGAACCGCTACCGCAGTTTGCAACAGGCCACACAGCGTCTGCAACCCAAAGATTTGGCCATCTCCGGTGGGGAAATACTCGATCTGGTGCGCCTGCCGCAAGGGGAGTGGATGCGTGAGTTAATCGATGAATTATTGGCCTGGATCAGTCAGGATCGTACCCGTAATCAACGAGCCATGCTGTATGATAAAATCCGTGAGTGGATTGCCAACGGCAACCGTTATTAAGGTCATTCTCAACCTCAGCAAATCTTTTGCCGCACCTGTTTATTTTTCCTCTGAAAAATAGCTTGCCAACACCTCCAACAAGCGCTTTTTACTCACTGGTTTGGTAAGACACAAATCACATCCCGCCTCTTTGGCCCGATCCAATGACTCCTTCATGGCATCAGCAGTGACCGCAACAATGGGAATGCGTTGTTGTGGATGCAGTGCTTTTTCCCAGGCACGGATCTTTTGGGTGGCGGCATAACCATCCAGCACCGGCATTTGAATATCCATCAATATCAAATCATAACGCACTCGCTGAATCTGTTCAACCGCCTCCGCGCCATTATTGACCACATCCAAACGATAGCGTCCCGATCGCAAATAGGCCCTGATCAAGATTTGATTTTCTTCCGAATCCTCAACCAACAACAGTTGCGGCGAGCCCTGCTCCGCATCTGCCATACGCACTCCCTTTGACTCATCCTTGCCAATCCTCTCCCGCTCCAACTCAGGCGAAGAGGTGCGCGGCAACGGCCAATAAAAATAAAAATGACTTCCCTCGCCCAAACGGCTCTCCACTGCAATCTGTCCACCGGCATGCTGAATAATCTGCCGACAGATGGTTAAACCCAAACCGGTCCCGCCAAATGTCCGTGTGACCGAACTATCCGCTTGGTTAAAAGGTAAAAAGATCGCCTCCAACTTTTCTGGAGCTATGCCAATCCCTGTATCACGCACCGAAAAATGCAGAAAATCTCCTGCTCCAGCCCCAACTGTCACCGTCACCAACCCCTGTTGGGTAAATTTAAGGGCGTTGTTCACCAGATTCAGCAAGACCTGTCGCAACCGCCCCGGATCGCCGATCACCCACTGCGGCAGCGCCTCCTGCCAATGCAGCTCCAAGCGATTGCCCCGATCCTTGGCCAACAGGTTGAGAATCTCCACCGTCCCTGTGATCAAATTGGGCAAATCAAAAACAACCCTCTCCATATCCAACTGCCCGGCCTCAATTTTTGACAAGTCCAAAATATCATTGATCAAGGCCAACAAAGCAGCCCCGGATTGATTGGAAATTTCCAGAAAATAGCGCTGCTCATCGCTCAGAGAGGTCTCCAACAACAGCTCACCCATCCCCAACAAGGCATTGATCGGCGTGCGTATTTCATGACTCATGGTTGCCAAAAATTGGCTCTTTGCCCGCGTTGCCGATTCAGCCTCCTCTTTGGCAGCATGCAGCGCCGCCTCACCTCTTTTTCGCTCCGAAATATCGCGAATAATCCCTGTAAAAAAGGGCTGCTCACCGGCAACCCACGTCGATATGGACAACTCCAGTGGAACCTCCTGCCCATCCTTGCGCAGGCCATTAAACTCTTGTGGCGTCCCAATAATCTGCGTTTCTCCACCGGCCAACAGCGCTCCAATTCCTGCCAGACATGCCTGCCGGTAGCGCTCTGGCATCAGCAACGCCACTGAAGCCCCTATACTCTCTGCCTCAGTATAGTGAAAAATGGCCGTCGCGCCCCGATTCCAGGAGACAATCTGGGCCCTGCTGTCAATGGTCACTATCCCTTCATTGGCCGATTCAGCAACCGCCCGATAACGCTGCTCGCTCTCCCGCAAAGAGATTTCCGCCTTTTCTCTCTCCTGAATCTCCCGAGTCAATGCGGCTGTCCGTTCGGCAACTCGATCCTCTAAAGCATCCAAAATAGATTGCAACGCCTGTTGCGCATCACTCCGTTTTTTTATTTCAGCATTGAGATTTTCTGTCATGGTATGCAATTGACCAATCTGTTGCACCACTTGCCGTACCATGGGACGAAAAATTAATAACACCTCCAAAACAAGCGCCAACAGGGTCAAAAACAAAACCCCACTCTCCATACGGTGCAAATTTTTGATCACCGCCTCACCCTCACGCTGATATTGCCACACCATGGCATCCAGCGATGTCAACAAGGCTCCGGGAGCTGTTGTCAAAATATAATGCACATAGGGTAGATCGGTGTGCAAAGCACCAAATGGGGTCTCCAGCACCTGGCGCAAGGAGGCAATAAAGGTGCGCATACGACCATCCAAAGGTGCCTCACCAGAAAAATACATGGCGTGAACCTGTTGACTCATCGTGCTCGGCAAACCAAGCTCCACACTCCCCTTGGTCAAGCCATCGTGAGACATTTCAATACGATCAGTCGCTTTCAACAGTTCAGCACGCGAGGCGGCATACTCTTCGGGAGTATGCGAAAGCAGCATCCGCTGCACAAACAGCGTCGAACGCTGTGAGAGCATCCGTTGCCGGCCACTGATATTGACTACCGCACCGGTACTCTCTTGCTGGGCAATAACCAGACTTAAAGCAAAATAGGCTGTACAAGCCAACAGCGCAATCACCGTCAATGCCAAAGCATAGCGTTTGGTCATCCAGCGACTGGACTCTTTTTGCTGAGCAAAGGGCATAGAAAAAGCCTTGCGTTGGAGCATAAAAACGATACACATCCCTCTCTTGCTGCGTGAGGTTCCGCAATCCCTCCCTGGATGTCAAGAGCTCTTCTGTGCCAAGCAATCATTTCCCTGCTATCGGCAACTAATGCAAATTCTTACAAATTTGCAATCACCCCTCATCCAGAATAGGACCAACTGCGCCAACCGCAATGCAAGGGAAAATAGAGTCCCAAACGGATCGGCTGTGCGGAGATCGTGTGCAGCAACATCCCATAACGAGACAACTGCTCTTGATAACGCAGTTGTTCATTATCAAAAAAGGCTTCCCGATCCTGACCAGAATGCCAACTGCTTTTGAAATCAATGATCCACCGCACCCCGGAACGATCAATAAAGGTCCGATCCAAAACCACATGCTGCACACCATCATGGATAACCCCGCTCAAGGCATATTCGCTGCGCGCCTCCTGATGCAATCGATCATCCAATATCCAACACCCTCTTTCATCCTGCAGCGTGTTCAATAGCGCCTCTCGAACCATGGTCACCGCCCGCTCCATCTGTTCATCGGGCAGACCAAGACGGGACAAATGGCTGATAATGGCCACTCTTTTGCTGTTGATACGCTCGGTGGTCCATAGATTGATGCCTTCTCGGACAATCAAATGCAAAAAACGATGCACCACAATACCCACCAAGCGCACCATCTCTCCCGCCCAGGCAAACTCTACCGCCTCCTCATGGATGCTCCACGGCACCGCTTGCACCTGCACAGCAGGAGGAAGGGGGGGGTTGTGCCAATCGCTGGGCAACACCCGCATCGCCTTGCTGAGTGGCGCTGCACTACTGGCAGCAACAGCCGATGCCCCACTCTCCTTGCCAAAAGCGCTCTCCACAGTTGGCCACAACATGCCCAGAAAAGAGCGAGAGGAGGGTTTTTTGCCAGGCTCTACAGCCTGTCCCAGCAAATGCAGCTCTTTTTTGGCCCGCGTCACCGCCACATACAGCAAGCGTTTGGCCTCGTGATTGCTTTTTTTTCTTTCCAAATAGCGTATATAGGCTTGAATGGGATCCTCTTGCTCCTGATCGACCCGCTTCAACGGTCCCAACAACAATCCCCTCTCCAACAACTGCCAGGAGAGCAGAGTCCGATCTTCCACACGCGGCATGCGTGCCAACCCCGGTATAATGACCGTATCAAACTCCAAACCCTTGGCCTTATGAATGGTCATGATTGCTACACTGCTATCGGCCTGCTCATCCACACCCGCATACAATCTCTCGACCTGACGCAGAAAGCCACTCCAATCGGCCAGATCACCTCCCCGTTCCTGCGCAGCAAGCAGGGCAAAATAGCGTCTGGCATCCTGCAGTGCCGCCGCAGAGGGCAATGTGGCCGGTCCACCCAACTCTTGCCAACAAGATTCCACAGAAAAACGCAACGTGGCAATTCCAGGAAAGGCTTGGCAGCGACGGCGCTCAGCCACAGCCTGTAACAGAATATTGGCTACCCGCAGCAAACGCATCCGTCCCTCACTGCTGAGAGGCAGATCATCGGCAGCCATCGTGATCCGCTGCCACACTGTTGCTAGCCTCTGCCCCTCCCCTGCAGGCTGCCACTCCAGAAAACGGGTCAAATCAGCCAGTGACAACCCACACCAGGGAGCCCGCAACAGCGCCAACCAGGCAATATGATCCGAGGGAAACAGCAATGCCCTGGTCAACGACAGCAGATCCTGAATCACCATGGAATGCAGCAAAGGGGCCAGATCAATCCCCTGATAAGAGATTGCCGCCTGCTGCAAAGAGGGCAAAACAGCCTGCAGATGGCTGCGCGTGCGCACCAGGATGGCTGTGCTCTGCCCCTTTTCCCGTGCCCGCTTGAGCAACTCTACCACCTGCTCCGCCTCTTGCGCACTATTCTGGCTCGGATGCAACTGCACTGCCGGACCCGGCAAAGGAGCACGAAAAGCTACCGAAGCATGAAAAGAAACCGCCCCTTCTGCCACATCGTCTGCATCGGGAAACAGTGTGCAAAAACTTTGATTGACCCACTCTACCAAGGAGGACTGCGCCCGAAAGTTGACCGTCAAACGCAACGGGTGCAACGCCACCTGGGCAATACCCTGCTGCTGTGCCCGCAAAAACAGCCCGACCTCCGCCTCCCGGAATCGATAGATCGACTGCATCGGATCGCCCACCACAAAAAGGGTACGCCCATCTCCGTTTTGCCATCCGGCAAGCAGACGTTCGATAAAACGATATTGCCCCAAAGAGGTATCCTGAAATTCATCGACCAGCAGATGACGGATTTGATAATCCAATTTCATCGCCAAAGGGGTGGGCTGTTCGGAATCGCCCAACGCCTCTTCGGCACGCAGCGCCACTTCGGCAAAATCGACCTGACCTGTCAACTGAAAACGTATCCGCAACTGCGCCACCGCCATCGGCAACAGCAACAACAGGGAGGATAATATCTCCCATTGTCCCTCGCTGTAAGCGGCGGGCGGCAGCATCCGCAATCCGCGCAAAGATTCCAGCAAAGAGGTGTCTTCTGCCAAAGCGGCCAGACAGGCCAAAGCCTCCTGCTTTTTCTCGCCAAAACGTGCGCGCTCGGCAGCGCTCTTGCCCTGACTGGCAGGGGGAAAACCCACCCGCAGATCAACCTGTTTGCGCCACTCTCCCTCTTTGCTCAACAACCAATCGCTCAGCGCCAGCCAATAATCGAGATCCTCCAGACGGCACAGCGGCGGTTCTCCATCCGGCAGACATCTGGACAGAGGGCACTCCACCTGTTTTTGCCGCATATTTTCACCCGCATAGAGAGTCAGTTGCCACAACTGCTCTTTTTGCTGCCGGGAAAGCTGGCGATCCACCGCTTGGATCCCTTCGACAACCACCTGCGCCAACACCTGCTGCAAGCTGTCGCGTGCCTCTGCCATCCTTGCGCCACCCAACCAGTGCAACCATTGATCACGGCGCGCCAGCAGACGCGCCAACAAGGTTTCCACCCGCTCCAACTGGTTGTCCATATGATCCAGCAAACGCGCAATCGGCTCCGACCAGCGCCCCGACTCCCGCCCTGCCAACAAGGTTGCCCGTGCCGCCTGGCGATAATCCTGTTCACTTTCGTCGCCGATCTGAAATCTTCCCCCCATGCGCGACAAAATCGGCAACTGTCTGGTCAACATCGCCGCCAGTGCATCCATGGTCAAAATACGCAAGCGGCCAGGCTGCTCCAACAACCGCCAGTTGCACTCGGCATCCCGTTGCAGCACCTGGCGCGCCAAAGCATGGCTCTGTTGCCGATAGGGATCGACCTGTTCTGGAAGCTCCTCGGTTGCAGAGTGCAGGGCCTCCACAATCCGGCTCTGCATTTCAGCCGCTGCCTTGCGGGTAAAAGTAATTGCAATCAGCTCTTCCGGCTGCTCCACCCCTGCCAGCAGACATAAAAAGCGTTGGGTCAACAAACCAGTTTTACCGGATCCCGCCGGTGCCTGCACAATATAGGAGTGCCGAGGATCGATGGCCAAACGACGCGCTTCCGCGTCTGCCAATGTGACACCTTCAGAATGCAGATTCATGCCTCCTCCTCCTCATGGCTGCCTGCGCCACCCTGCTCCAAACGTCGGCACAACGGTGTCAGATCACAATATTGACAAACTCCTGGCAAGGGATCCACCGCCGCCTCGCCTCGATAATAGCGTTCTGCCAAGGAGCTTAACACCCGTTGCCATTCGGCCAACAGGGCCGCCCAACTATCCATTTCCTGATATTTTTTCTGAAAATGCAGCACATTGGGCAACAAGCCATCGGCAACCGCCAAACCACTGAATTGACACGCCCCTGCACGCACCTGACAAAAAGCCACCGCCGCTATCTCTTCGCTGCCATTCTCGTTTTGGGCCAGCACATAGAGTGGCAACTGGGGATCCTGCGGACGCTCCCCCAACCAATCCTCCACACGACTTACACCGGTTTTATAATCCAAAATCACCAACGAACCATTCTGCAGACGGTCCAAACGATCCAAACGGAGCCGCACCAATAACGGCCCTAAACGCAGTGTGCGCTCCACCTCCTGGCCCACCACAGCAAACGGCTCTTGTCGCTCCTGCTCCAAAACCACACATGCGGCCAGCAGACGACATAAACGACTGCTCTCCAAGGCACGAAAAAAGGGATGCAACGGCTCCGGCCACTGCTCTGCAGCCTGTTGCAACACCTGCTCAACCGCCTGCGCGATGTAGATTTCCGTTGCCGCATGCAGGCTCTGCAGCCTCTGCTGCGGATTCGGCAACACTGACCACAACTGATGCAAAGCGGCATGCACCACCTCGCCCCGTTGCCGGGCATCCAAACCCAGCCCCGGCTCGCTGCGCCCCCGCGCCCCCAAACGGTAGCGCGCATAGGCTTGAAAGGGACAGTGCGCTTGCGCTTTCAATACTCCAGAACTGACTTCAAGCGCGCTCTCAGCCAAAGGCAGCGGCTCCTCCTCCTGGAGCCATTGCCAACGGGCAGATTGAAAAATCAACTGCGCATAATCCGTTTCCCCACTGGCCACCGCAGTTGCAGCCTCTCTCTGTTGCTGGGGCAGGCGTTGCCAAAAGGGCGAGGGAGCCATCAGTTGCTCTTCCTCCTGCTCGGCATAACTGCATAGCACCTGTTCAGCCGACTGCAACAACTGCTGAAAACGCCGTTCGGCCACCTCCCATTCCCGCCGCACATCGGAAAATGGCAGGCCATGGCGGCGTTGCCAGGCAATCGGCAACAAGGGATTGGCCTCCATCGGCGGAGGCCAACCATCTACAGTCAAACCCGTTATCCATAAATGGGTAAACTCCCCACCCAATGCCTCCAGAATTCCTAAAATCTGTACCGGCGCCTGTTCTGACTCCGGTTGAAAGGGGGTATCATTGGCCATGCGCGCCAACTGTTCCAAAGCATCATTCAGGCTCAACAAACCGGCTGTCTTATCCAAGGTGGCAAAGAGCACCAACAGCTCCTGCCAGGCCAATCGGTTTTGATATTCCGCACTGCTCAACGCCTGTTCACCCGGCCAACCCAGTTGTCGCAACCAACTGGCAAAACGCTCCATCCATTGCGAAGGTTTGCGCAGCTCGGTCCGGCCTGCTGTGTCGGCACCCTCCCTTTGCACACGCTGCAAAAAATCACCTAAAACCGCAGCCAATTGCGGGCAGGCAGGACTCTCCCGCTCGCCATGCTGCGCCTCACGGCGCAAGCGACTGACCCGCACCTGCAAAAACCGCTGGCGCCGCAAACGCTCATCCAACAGGCTGCGTTCTGCCCATTCCCTCTCTCCCCCACGCCAAAAGGGAGAGTGCAATAGTCCAGTCACCTGCTCTATGGTCAAGAAACCTCGCCCCAAGGAAAGCAATAAAAGGGCATCGCGAATCATCGGGGTACTGCTCAACGATGCGCCCAAAGAGAGGTTGAACAGCTTGCTGCGCGCATCCAATTGCGATGGCTTGATGCCCGGATAAAAGATCCGGGAAAAAATCTCCACCACCTGCGATAACGATCGCTCCAACTGCGGCACCACCACCGCAATGCGGCTTGTCGGCTGCTCTATCACCCTCTCTCTTGCCCAACGCGCCGCCGTCAACAGCTCCTCTTCTGGAGTGGCACAACTCACAGCTTGCACCTCTGCGCTCTTGTGCAGAGAGGGCCAGTCGGCAACGCTGACCCCTTCTTGCTGCAACGCCAAAAAAAATTGCTGCAACAAGGGGGGCAACGGCTGTCCATAGGCCGTGAAACCGGCTAAAAAAATTCTTTTTGGCAGAATGAGTTGCGATAATTTACTCTGCAGAAAACGTGGCAGGCTTGCCTGATCCAACCATCCCTGTTTATTACAAATACTTGCAAATTTTTCTGACCAAGCGTAAAAAGCCTCTGCATCCTCGTGATCGTAGAGGTCAGTTGCGTGCAGTGTCACCTGCCACTCCTGTAGCCGTTGCCACGCCTGGCGCGCCAACTCCGCCGCCTCCGCCTGCCGCAACAAAAGGCTGCCCTGTGCAGAGGTCGTAATGATCTGCTCCCACAGCAGTCGTTCTTGCCACGGTGTCAGCAATGTCGGCAGTTTGCTGCGCACGGGCGAGGGAGAGCTCTCCTGGCTATCCAGAAACTGCTCCCAGCACTGCTCCAACCAGGCAGATAAAGGCATGACCTGCGGCGTTGGCCAGAGCAGAGCACCCCGATCTCGTTGCGCATGATCCTGTTGTTCACGCACCAGGCGCGCCAAACGACGGTTGACGGTCAGAACCAGATCCTCAGGCTCCAGGATGTACACGGCATCACGCATCATTGCCACCCCTCCGGCATGGTAGTGTGTGGATGGAATCACTTCCAACAAAGGATTATCCGGTTTATGTTGAAGGATCAGGTTGCCCTTGTCACCGGCTCCAGTAGTGGTATCGGGCGCGTCATCGCCCTCGAACTGGCCAAACGTGGTGCCAAACTGGTGTTGATCAGCAATGAATCCATTCGTCTGCTCGAAGCCCTCGAAGAGATCCGTCAATACTCTCCCGATTCAGAAGCCTATGAAGCCGATGTCACCTCCTTTCCCTGCGTCAACGAAGCGGTCAGCCTGACTCTGGAAAAGTTTTCCCGCATCGACATCCTGGTCAACAACGCCGGCATTACCCGCGACAGCCTGGTCATGCGCATGGGCAACGATGATTGGCAAAAAGTCTTGAGCATCAACCTGGAAAGTGTGTTTCGCCTGACCCAATTGGTTTTGCGTACCATGGTCAAGGCCCGCTACGGTCGCATCATCAATATCTCTTCCGTGGTGGGACATACCGGCAACCCCGGCCAAGCCAATTATGTCGCCAGCAAAGCCGCTCTGGAAGGCTTTGCAAAAACTGTAGCCATGGAAGTGGCCTCCCGGAATATTACCGTCAACTGCGTTGCCCCAGGATTTATTCGCTCGGCAATGACCGATAAGTTGAATTCCAAAGCAAGGGAGGCTATCCTGGCACGCATCCCGTTGGGCATCCCCGGAGAACCGGAAGATGTCGCATACGCCGTAGCCTTTCTGGCCTCGGCAGAAGCCCGGTATATTACCGGCACTACCCTGCACGTCAACGGCGGAATGTTTATGGGGTAGTTCGGAAAATCTCCCTGGAACATTGGGTTTTCAACGGAGGTTTGATCTTTTGGCATTGTTTTATCAAGGAAAAAATCATGAGCGATATCGCAGCACGGGTCAAAAAAATTGTCATGGAACAGTTGGGCGTCGGTGAAGATCAGGTTACCGAACAAGCACACTTCGTCAATGATCTGGGTGCCGACTCCCTGGATACAGTGGAATTGGTCATGGCACTGGAAGAAGAGTTCGGCTGCGAAATCCCCGATGAAGCCGCTGAAAAGATCGAAACAGTCCAACAGGCTATCGAATTTATCGAAAAAAGTGCCGGTTGAGATACCGGTTGCGATTGCCTACCCTGCTGCACAGTTATTGAAAAAGGAGCTGCCGTGAATCGTCGCGTGGTGATCACCGGTCTGGGTCTGGTAACCCCGATGGGGTTGGGGACCGAGACTACCTGGTCCGGACTGGTGGCCGGACGCTCCGGAATCGGAGCTATCAGTCGATTCGATACAACCGGCTATGATTCCCGTATCGCGGGTGAATGTCGGGAGTTTCAAGCCGAAACCTGGATCCCCAAGAAAGAGATCAAAAAAATGGATCTCTTTATGCAATATGGTATCGCAGCCGCACAAATGGCTTGGGAGAGTTCCGGTTATACCTGTAACGAAGAGAATGCCTCTCGTGTCGGCGTGATGATCGGTTCGGGCATTGGCGGTTTGATGGCCATCCAAAATCAGGCCATGCAGTTGCAAAGTCGCGGTCCCAGTCGCATCTCTCCCTTTTTCATCCCCATGTCCTTGATCAATCTGATCTCTGGACATGTCGCCATCCGCTTCGGCCTGAAAGGGCCCAACCATGCCGTCGTCACTGCCTGTGCCACCGGCACCCACGCCATCGGTGATGCGGCACGCCTCATCCGGCATGGCGAAGCCGATGCCATGTTGGCCGGAGGCGCCGAAGCAACTATCTGTGAACTGGCCGTCGGAGGCTTCGCCGCTGCCAAAGCCCTGAGCGTGCGCAACGATGCCCCAGAAAAAGCCTCCCGCCCCTGGGACCGCGAACGCGATGGCTTTGTCATCGCCGAAGGAGCCGGCATCATCTTCCTCGAAGAGATGGAATCCGCAAAAAAACGCGGTGCCACCATCTATGCCGAGGTGATCGGTTATGGCATGTCCGGTGATGCCCATCATATTACCGCTCCCGATCCTAATGGTGATGGCGCAATTCGCTGCATGCGCGCCGCTCTCAAGGATGCCAATCTCGACTCCGAGTTGATCGATTATATCAATGCCCATGGCACCTCCACGCCCCAGGGCGATGCTGTGGAAACAGAGGCAATCAAAACCCTTTTCGGCATCGAAAAAGCAAAAAAATTGATGGTCTCTTCCACAAAATCGATGACTGGACATCTCCTGGGCGCAGCAGGAGGTGTGGAGGCGATTTTTACCGCTCTGAGCCTGTATCACCAAATAATTCCACCTACCATCAATCTGGATTATCCCGATCCTCTCTGTGATTTGGATTATGTGCCGAATACTGCACGTGACTGCCACATGGAATTTGCACTCTCCAACTCATTCGGATTTGGTGGTACCAACGCTTCACTTTTATTGAAACGTGCACCTTGACTCCTTGCCAGACCACTCAAGAACCGCCTCTCGATCCGCAATCTGCTGCGGATCACGAACTCGCAGCTTCGCAAAACCAGGAGGGGGAGCCCCCTCCTGGGCAAGCACCCTCCCAGAGAGTGCGCAAAAGAGCAATCTGGGTGCTGGCTGGCCTGTTGTTGCCGGCTTTGGGCGGTAGTATCGTTGCTGATTATTTACATTTTTTGCAACAGGGAAGCACGCAAACCATCACCCTGGAGATCGAACGCGGCGCCTCCTTGGCACAAATTGCCAAAAAGCTGGAGCAGAATCATGTCATCTCCTCAGCCTTGCGCTTCACCCTCCTTGCCCGTTGGCAACGCCTGCACATCTCCAGCAATGGAGTGCAACTTGCTCCTGGCATTCAGGCCGGAGAGTATGAATTTCCTGCTGGAGAGTTGCCGCAACAGGTTTTGCTCCGCCTCAGCACTGGCAATCAAGTGGTACATCGCCTGAGCATCCCAGAGGGGTTGACCGTACAGGATATTTTGCAGCGCCTACAGTCACAAGGCTGGCACAATCCTGAAAAGGTTGCCAATGACCCAGAGTGGCTGAAAAAAATGGCCCTTGCGACCCCCTCACTGGAAGGTTGGCTCTTTCCCAGCACCTATCACTATCATCGTCATGATTCCACTGCGGAAATTTTATCCCGCATGGTGAAACAAACCCAACAGGTCCTGGATGAACTGTGGCAAACAGCCCAGCAGGAGGGAGCACAACGCTCCACACGTGCCGTAGATCTCTCTCCCGTGGAAACTCTCATTCTCGCCTCCATCATCGAAAAAGAGACCGGACAGGCCAGCGAACGAGCAAGAGTCTCGGCGGTGTTTCATAACCGCCTGCGCAAAAAAATGCGCCTGCAAAGCGACCCGACAGTCATCTATGGTCTGCAGAAAGGGCTGGCTGGCCACAGCTTCGACGGCAACCTGACCCGGCAACATCTGCGCGAAGCAACCCCCTATAACACCTATACCCAATATGGTCTGCCACCTACACCTATCTGTAATCCTGGCAAGGCTTCCATCCGCGCTGCCCTCTTTCCCGAAGAGAGTGATGATCTCTATTTTGTGGCCCGTGGCGAAGGCTTTCACGTCTTTGCCAAAACCTTGCCCGAACATGAGGCCAATGTAGATCGCTATCAACGCCATCTGCCTCCCCCCAAAAAGAGGTGATCATGTCCACTTTCTCCCACACGGGACGTTTTCTCAGCTTTGAAGGAGGGGATGGCGCCGGAAAATCTCTGCAACAAAGGATGCTGGCCCAGCGCCTGCGGGAGTTGGATATTCCTGTGCTCAGCACTCGTGAGCCGGGCGGATCCCCTTTGGCAGAAGAGATTCGTCACCTGCTGCTCGCTGCCGACAGTATGCGCAGCCCGGAAACAGAGCTGTTGCTGCTGCTTGCCGCACGCAGTGATCATCTGCAGCAGCGTATCCTGCCCACCTTGCAACAGGGTGTCTGGGTCTTGTGTGATCGTTTTCTGGAGAGCACCTTGGCCTATCAAGGTTATGGCAAAGGAATGGATTTGTCCTGGTTGTATCAATGCCACCAACAGTTTTGCGCTGCTCTTTTACCCGACCGCACGCTGTTGTTGGATGTGGATCCCACCCTGGGACTGCAACGATCGCGCAACTCGCGCCCGCCAGATGAGCCTCTCGACTATTTTGAACAGCAACAGTTGGCTTTTCACCAACGAGTGCGCGACGGTTTTCTGCACATGGCAAGCCAACAACCGCAACGCATCCGCCGCATTGATGCCAGTCAAACCATTGATGCCGTAGCTGAACGCATTTGGGAGGAGATCCGTGTCCTTCTGCCCCACTCTTGAACAGATCGTCGGCCATGCGACCGTACTCGGCAACCTGAAACGGGCAATGGCATTGCACCATCCCGGCCATGCCCATCTGTTTTTTGGTCCTCCCGGTATCGGCAAAGCCACCGTGGCCAAAGCCTTTGTGCAAGCCCTGTTTTGCCCCCATCAAGCTGCCCATAACGGCTCTGGATGCGGACAGTGCCCCCCCTGCCGCAAGGTGGCTACCGATTCCCATGGGGATTTGGTCGAACTGACCGTCGCTGAAGGCAAAACCCGTATCAGTGTCGATCAGATCCGCCAACTGTCCGGCTTTTTTGCTCTGACTCCCATGGAGGCACCCTGGAAAGTGGCCATCGTGAATGATGCCGCCGCCATGAACGAAGCCGCCGCCAATGCCTTGCTGAAAACCCTGGAAGAGCCGCCCGCCCGCTCCCTGGTGCTCCTGCTCACCAGTCAGGCAGGCACTCTGTTGCCGACTATTCGTTCCCGCTGTTTGAAAACCCGTTTTTCGCGTTTGTCTGAAGAGGAGATTATCCACATCCTGCGCCAGCATCCTGATGCCAAAACATTGGCTGCTCTGCCCACTGCTGACCTTCAGGAGGCTATTCGCATCGGGGGCCAGCAAGTGGGGCGCATCCTCACCTTCAGCCAAGGAGAGTGGCCAAAACTGCGTCAGCAATTTCAGCAGGAGATGGAACGCCTGCCCGCAACCTCACTGGCAGAGATTATCCGCTGGGCAGAACATTGGGCCGCAGCAGAAAAATTTCCTCTGTTTCCCGTTTTGTTGCGTGCCTGGCTGCAAACACAACTGCATAATGATGCCCATCGACAACAGGAAATTCCAGGCGACTTCTTGGAAAAAAAGGTGCAATTTGCCAATACCACCGACTCTTTATTACGGCGGGCTGCCGCTATCAATCTGAACCGCCGTCTGCTTTTGGAAACCATTTATATTCGTTTGGCACGCCTGCATGGTGCTGCCTTCTGACAGGACTTCTTGGCCATGAATGAGCCGTTATCCAATGCCCTACCCCAAATCACCGCCGAAATTCCGCCTGATCCGCTGCACGAATCGCCAAGCACTTCCTCCCAGCCACGCAAGCACTCTGGACAAGGCAGATCTGCACGAGGAGAGGGACAGCCGAACAAAGAAGGAGGCCCGCAACGTAAAACAGCTAAACTGGTGGGCGTGCGTGTGGACTCCTCGGGCATGGTGTACCGTTTTCTCTCTACCTTAAGAGAGATCAAAAGCGGTGACCTGGTCTATTTGCACGGCAAAGAAGAGGAGATCCTGGCGCAAGTTCTTTTTGTCGTGGAGGCACAACCGGGGGACAATCTCCAGGAGCGCCTCTATACCGGCAGCTTTGATAAAATTGGTCGCATTCTCAGCGCCAGCGAAAAACAGTTTGTTGCCGAAAAAAGCTCTCTGGAACAAAAAGCCAAGCAGCTCTGTCGAAAATATATGCAGGATCTGCAGTTGGAAATGCGCCTTTCCCATATCCACTACCAACCGGGTGGCAACCGGATTATCGTCTATTTTACGGCAGAAAATCGGGTGGATTTTCGTGAATTGGTGCGTCTCTTGGGAACGCAACTCAAAGTGCGGGTGGAAATGCGCCACATTGGTGTCCGCGATGAAACCAAGCTGTTGGGAGGAATGGGTCTGTGCGGGCAACCATTTTGCTGTGCCTCTTATCTGAAACGGTTTCATCCGGTTTCCGTGCGCATGGCAAAAAACCAGGAACTCTCCTTAAATCCAGAAGGAATTTCCGGCACCTGTGGTCGCTTGCTCTGCTGCCTGGAGTATGAAAACAGCACCTATCAAGCGTTGCGAGAGGGGATGCCGCGCTTAAAACAGATGGTACAAACCAACGATGGCCGAGAGGGAGTGGTACAAGCCATTCATCCTCTGACTGAAACGGTGGATCTGCAGCTTGCCGATGGCAACCGGCTTTGTGTAGCGCGTTGTGATCTTTGCCTCAAGCAACAACCCCCTCCAGCCACTGAGGAAGAGGAGAGCCTCAACCTCGAAGAGGAGGAGATTTTTCGCGAGGAGTTGCCAGCCGCCACTCCTCCCCAGCAAGGAGCAGAGCGCCGCCCGGCCGAGACCAGGCGTCAGCAACCGCGTCCCCACTTGGCAAAACGGGAGAATCAACGCGAGCGCCCCAACAGTCGCAATCAGGCTGCTGCAATGACGCCAGACCAAACCGTGGCGGCGGTCGCCGAAACAAACCCATCTGGAAGCAGCACCCAAACAGCAGCAGAGTCCAACCCTGAGCCGACAGCAGTGGGTACGCCGCCACAAACCCGCAAACGTCGGCGCCGCCGCCGTGGCCCCCCACCTGCGGAAACAAAGGAGACAGCATGAGCAGCCATTCACATCACACTCAGCACAGTGCAAGCAGTTCCTTGCACACCGATAGCCTTTTTGCCGACAGCCATGCCCATCTCGATTTTCCCGATTTTGCTGCCGATCAAGAGGCTGTGCTGCAGCGCGCCCATGCTGCCGGAGTCAATTGGATCACTACCATCTCCACCCGTCTCACCACCGTTGCCAATCTGCTGGCGATATGTGACCGCTATAACAACGTGGCAGCCAGTGTCGGCATTCATCCCCATTATGCCGCAGAAGAGCCGGAAAGCTCTGTGGAGGCGATTGTCGCTGCCGGCAACCATCCACACATTATCGCGGTGGGCGAAACCGGCCTGGATTATCACTATCTCTACAGCCCTGCCGAGCAACAGGAGCAGGTGTTTCGCAATCATATCCAGGCCGCCAAAATTCTCGATCTGCCTCTGATTATCCATACCCGCGAGGCAGAGGCAGATACCCGCCGGATCGTGGAAAGTGAGGGCCTGCCAGCAAAGGGGGGTGTTTTGCACTGCTTTACCGGCTCCCTGGAGATGGCCGAATGGGCGATACAACAAGGGCTGCATATCTCCTTTTCCGGCGTGCTCACCTTCAAAAGCGGGGATGCTCTGCGGCAAATTGCCCAGCAACTGCCTTTGGATCGTCTGCTGATTGAAACCGATGCCCCCTATTTGGCTCCCATGCCCCATCGAGGCAAACGCAATGAACCGGCCATGGTGGTACGTATTGCCGAAACCCTGGCCCATCTGCATGGACTCCCTTTGCAACAGGTGGCCAGCATCACCACCCAAAATTATCTGCGCCTGTTTCGTCCTGATGAACTGGCAAAAATTCTCAGCCCAGCACCCGCAGTCATGGCGCCACAACCACCAACGCTCGCCTATGCAATCGGCTCCGGTCTTTATCTGAATATCAGTAAAGGGTGCACCTTGCGCTGCCACTTTTGCCCCAAATGGGTTGCCCCGGTCGTGCACCAGTATGATCTTACTCTGCCACGCAACCCCACTGCAGAGGAGATCCTGCAAGCCATGGGTGACTATTCCGCCTACCAGGAAATTGTCTTTTGCGGCTATGGAGAGCCCACCTTGCGCCTGCCGGTCCTGCTGCAGGTGGCACAGGCCATCAAACAACAGTGCGCGATTCCCATCCGCATCAATACCGATGGGCTGGCCAATCGGGTCTATCGCAGCGACATCACCCCCCGTTTACGCGGTCTGATTGATGCGGTTTCCGTCTCTCTCAATGCACAAAATGAAGAGATATACAATCGCCATAGCCGACCAACCGTTCCCGGTGCCTATCAAGCAGTCAAAGATTTTTTACTCGCCGCCAAAGCCCATATTCCCTCGGTCACCGCAACCGCCATCGAAGGATTGGAGGGGGTGGATATAAAGGCGTGTGCAGAGATCGCCCACCAATTGGGAGTCCATTTTCGCAAACGCATTCTCAACCAGGTCGGCTGAGCGGCCCTGCAGAGTGCGCCAAAGATGACACAGCCTCGCCTCTGGGATGTGCTGGTTTTGGGAGCCGGGGCTGCCGGTCTGTTCTGTGCTGGAGAGGCGGGACGGCGCGGTCGCTCGGTGTTGCTGCTGGATCATGTCAACCAGCCGGGAAGAAAAATTGCCCTCTCCGGTGGAGGACATGGCAACATCACCCACCGGCATCTGGGCAAAGAGCACTATCTTTGCCAACAACCACACTTTTGTCTCCCCGCCTTGCGCCGCTTTGACAACCAGGCCATCCTCGCCCGACTAAAAAAAGCGGCTATCCCGGTCGAAGAGCGCCCATCGGGACAATATTTTTGCAGCGGTTCCGCCCGACAGATCGTCGAATGGCTGCTCCAGGAGTGCCGCAACAGCCAGGTGCACTTTGCTCTGGGCCATGCCATCCAGCGGGTTGAACGGCGCGAGCAGGCTTTTCTGATTCACAGCCAAGCGGGACAATTCAGCGGCAAAAAATTGGTGGTGGCTACGGGTGGACTCTCCTTTCCCAAATTGGGAGCATCGGATCTGGGACTACGCCTGGCCAAACAGTGGCAACTGCCAATCATCCCCACACGTCCCGGACTGGTGCCTTTGCAACTGCCGCCAGGCGGCTTGCGCAGCCACGCCTCCCTGGCTGGCCTGTCGCTTCCTGCGCGCATCGATTGCCAAAACAGACACTTTTCTGGACCGCTGCTCTTCACCCATCGCGGCATCAGCGGTCCTGTGGTGTTGCAAATCTCCTCTTACTGGCAACCAGAAACCCCCTTGCATATCAATCTTTTGCCCGATCACAATCTCTGCACCCTGTTGCGTCAGGCGCGCTCCCTGCATCCCAAACAAACTGTCAGCAATGTGCTGGCGCAGTGGCTGCCTAAACGCTTGGCGCAAACTCTCACCCAGCATCTGCAGATCTCCACCCGTTTGGCGGAGACTGCCGATGCCACCTTGCTCCGCCTGGCAGACACAGTACACAAATGGATCATTACCCCCACAGGCGATGAGGGGTATCGGGTGGCTGAAGTCACCACCGGCGGCGTCGCCACCAGCTCTCTTCATGCACAAACCATGGAGTGCCGCACCATTCCGGGACTCTATTTTATTGGCGAAGTGCTGGATGTAACCGGCCATTTGGGAGGTTATAACCTGCAATGGGCTTGGTCTTCTGCTTTCCTGGCGGCACAAAATATCTAAAACCGTTGTAACTATTCAGCATCCAAATCAACTGCGGGTCCAGGGAGGGCACCTCCCTGGCCGGGTCCAGGGAGGGAATCCCTGGGATTTTGCTTTTAATCTTTTGCTTTTGGCGCGCCTTTCACAACAAGCCAACGCGCTTTTTGCGTCGGCTTAAGCGCCTAATGGAAGCAAGCTGTGCGGATTGGCGCGTATTTTTGCGCTAATTCGCACAGCATCCCCATGGGGGTAGAGCTGGCGAGCCAGCACAAACCTGAATAGTTACAAACCGTTTTTGATGCCAGGACAATCGCATTTGCAAACCATAAAAATATTATGGAGGTCCATGAGGAGATTATCTCCTCCTGGTGGGTGCAGAGCAAAGCCCTGCTGAAAATGTGCGGCGTTGCACCAGAAGCAAATGCAAAGCATTCGCGCACGCCGCACCAATCTGTGCCCCAAAGGAACACTCTTTGGGAGGGCGGACGCCCGACAGGCACCGTTTCGCTTGTGGCAACAGTGAGGAAATTGGCAAATGCGCTTGCCCTGTTTTTTATGCAAGAAAAACTTGCAATCATAGTAAAAATTGAAATACAATAGAGTCACTCCTCTCGGAATCCCCTCCTCAGCCGCTACTCTTTCCTAAAACCAGACTGCTCACGCCGAGAGGCTTCACCCCTTTCCCGCACCAGCCAACGGAGAGAACAAATGGATAATCGTTCAGGTATTTCAGGTTTGGTCAAATCAACTCTGTTCAGCGACGCCACCGACCATTCACACCATGCCGAAAACAGACCTATTGTGGTCACTGTATCCCGCGAATTTGGCTCCAATGGCGGTAAAATTGCTGAGCTGTTGGCCGAACAGCTCCATGTTCCCTGCTATGGTTATTCCATGATCGATCAGCTTGTGCAAACCAGCCATACAACCAACAAGCTGATCTCCCTGATGGATGAAAAGTTGCCACGCGCCATCGATGCCTTTTTATATTCGCTGTTTATTGAACCAGAGCAGTCGGTTGCCGGCTATTATAAAAATTTGATCAAGGCGGTAAATCGCATCGCCCAAACAGGAGGAGTCATTCTCGGTCGCGGAGCACGCCTGATCTTGGCCGATCACCCCCATGTCTTTCGGGTGCGCATTGAAGGATCGCGCGATATTTGTATCCAGCGCATCGCCCAACGCGAAGGCATTACCACCGATGCGGCCAAAGAGAAACTTCTCTCCATTGAAAAAGAGCGCAGTCGCTTTCTCAAAGGTCTCTACAAACGCTTTCCCAACCGGCGCACCTACTATGATCTGGTCATCAACTCCGACCGCATCGAACCTCTGCGCGTTGCCGCGGTCATTGTGCAGGCCATGGAGGGAATGGGCTTTCTGAAGACTCAAAAATCAAGCTTGCCTGAGGCAGCTCCGCTACACCATGCGCCGCTCGCCACTCCCCCTGTCAGCGCCGAACAGACACACTTTCGGGTCTTGCAACCCGGTTTGCATTTTTTAATTGTGGAAGATGAACCAGAGTTTGTCGAATTGGTCCGTGGCTGGCTCAACAACCCGTCCAGCAACAAAGATTCGGCACTGCGCATGCCCTCCTTGACCCTGACCCATGCCGCCACTTTTCGCGAAACAGAACAACGACTGGCGGAACAACATTTTGATCTGATTCTTCTTGATCTCAATTTAAGCGACAGTCATGGCTATGAAGAGACCTTCGGACGACTGAATCAAAAACATTTGGAAACCCCGATCATCCTCTTTACCGGCATTGACGATGAACAAAAAGCGATTCAATCGGTTGATGAGGGTGCACAAGATTATCTGGTAAAAGGACAGATCACCAGAAAAACTCTGGTCCGCTCTATTCGCCATGCCCTCTCCCGTTATCGGATTTTGAAGGGCTGTCAACACAAGTAATGCGCGATTTTCCGTGGCAAAAGGAGAGTATCAACCATGGCCCACATTCTCGTAGTGGATGATGACCCGGATATTCTGGCACTGTTGAGCGAAATCTTGCAACAGAGTGGACATACGCTTGATGTCGCAGAAAATGGCAATGAAGCACTGCACATCCTCTCGCAGACCCCCGTTGCTCTGCTGATCACCGACATTTTTATGCCAGAGATCGATGGCATCGATTTGATAGCCAATCTGCTCAGAGAGTATCCCCAACTGCCTATCATCGCCATGTCGGGAGGCTACCGGGCCATGAACCCACAATTAACCTTGCGCATGGCCAGTATGTTTGGCGCCCAAGAGATCATCAGTAAACCATTGCTAACCAGCATGGTACAACAAGCTGTCGAGCGTACTCTACAGCGCACTGCAAAGAATAATTGGCCTTGAATCCAGTACTCTTCTTCAACCTCTCCATGTTAACGCACCTCCAACAGGAGAAAAACCATGAACACTCACTCCCTCTGGCAACAACTGAGCAGCGCCATGAGCCGACTGACCGGCCATGGCCAACCCAGACACCCCAACGCCTCCAGCAGCCGGGATGGTGACCGCTCCGCACAAAGCGAATTGCTGCAAAACAAAACAAAAATAGCGGAGCTCCTCATGCAGGCCAGCGATGCCCATACAGAGCTGCATATCTCTTTCGGTAGTCGGGTCTTGGAATATAAAACCCGCATTCTCCCAGACAAAGAGATGATCCATGCGGGTGCGACTGCGCTTTCCAGCGAATATCTGCGCAACCACACCCATCTGCTTTTGGGCTGCACCGATCCCGCCGATGGCAACGATAAAATTCATCTGGGACGCATGGGGGTCGTCACCTTCATCCTGGGAGGAAAACTGCATGAGTTCAAAACCATGCGCCTGCCCTCCGACACACCAAGCCCCGGCAATGCCCATCGCATGCAGTTTCCTGAACAGATGAGCCGCAAAGCCTTGCGTCGCGACGCTGCCCGCATTCCCTATCAACCAGCCAGTGGCGTCTCCTTGCGTCTTGTTGATGAAGATGGCTCCAGCTTTGAGGCCATCATCCTGGACATCAGCATGGGAGGATGCCGCTTCCTGCTCCCCCATGACCAGTCACCGCCTGCAGAAGGCAGTCAAGTACGCTTCTTCTTTCAATGGCGCGATGACCAGGAGCTGGTGCAACAAGGAACTCTCTTCAAAGTGCAATACCGCCAGGGCGAAATAGTCGGACATGCCGGTTTTCATGCCGATAATTATGAAGCCATCCGTATGATCGGTGAACTGGTCACACATGTCGAACGCATCAACTTGCGCCTTCGCCACAATCTCTCCCCGACAGAAACCGAAAATATCGCGGATCTCTTCCAATCGGCACATCTGGACACGATTGCCCACGAATTGGAAGCACGCTCCAACCGCGTCCGTTGACAAAATAGTGGTCGGCAAATCAATCTCTAACCCCCAAAAAACCAAGGGGCGTGATCGATGTTCCGATCACGCCCCTTGTGGGCAAGGTGTCCGGTCGCCTGCTTAACCGGTATGATCCATATCGGTCAACAGTTTCCTTAAACCATTGCTCCGACCCTGTTTGCGCAGATAATCTCGCGCCGTGTGGCCATCCTTGTCCACCAGGGAGATCTGAATACCTCTGTCCAACAGCAGATGCGCTGTATCCAGATGATTGTAACGAGCAGCAAACATCAGGGCCGAAATACCCATATAGTTGACGGCATTGACATCTGCTCCATGGTCCAACAACATGCGCACAATCCCTGTGTAGCCTTTTTCAGCCGCCGCCAACATGGCCGTGCAACCGCATTTATGGCGATAATCCTGCTTGGCGCCATTGGCCAACAAGGAGCTCACTATCCATTCATGTCCTTGTTCCGCCGCCAACAACAACGGACTATATCCCTGCTTGTTCTGCACGTTGGGTGAGGCTCCAGCCGCCAATAGTGCCGTCATGATCGGCTCACTTCCCACACGAGCCGCATGCACAATCGGACTATTGCCATCCCGATCCGCTGTGTTGACCTCTACACCATGCGCCAACAATATCGCTACCATATCCGCCAATCCATAACGGGCCGCCAACGCCAGCGCGGTTTGCCCACCCTGCGTCCGCCGATCCGCATCTGCTCCATGGCTTAACAACATCTCCACAATTGCGCGATGGTTCCACTGCACCGCCAAGTGCAAAGGAGTGAATCCTGCCGGATCAAGAGCATGCACATCGGCTCCCGCCTGTAGCAACTGCTCAACAACCCGAACATGACCATTCTCCGCCGCCCAACTCAACGGCGAAATCGCCATCCGACCATGGGCCTCTACACTGACCCCATTGGCCAACAACTTGGCAACTTGCACCGCATCACCGTCCATTGCCGCAACGGACATCTCCTTTCCTGCCGATGAGCCCCCTCCCCCAGAGATATCCGCAATAGCCGTTGCGGCGGCCAGTACGGTTAGGGCTAACCCTATTTTCATCCCGTTCATCTGCTTTCTCCTCATTGACGCTTCTGCAAGCGCTGCCACGCATTGTGTTGATTGTTCATGCCACCAACGATCTACCATCGCAAAGTGGATGCTTGTATTATTTTCCAACCTTGCAAAAAATGCAATGAAAATCTTTTCTGCCAACAGCGCAAATATTATTTTTTTCTGCGACCGGAAAGTGTCTGCACCACGTTTAAGTAAGCAAAAGGAGGATTATGCAACTGGCAAGTGATAATTCCCTTCCGCTTCTACCTTTCTGGAGAAAAAAAATGCCTATTTCCTTGCGACTTTCCACAGCACTCTTGATGGTCGGCAGTCTGTTGCTGCTCTCCTGGCCAAGCAGTACCGCCGCACAAACCATGCTTGATCGT
Organism: Candidatus Magnetaquicoccus inordinatus; assembly: GCF_004217665.1. Classification (GTDB taxonomy): domain Bacteria; phylum Pseudomonadota; class Magnetococcia; order Magnetococcales; family Magnetaquicoccaceae; genus Magnetaquicoccus; species Magnetaquicoccus inordinatus. The sequence continues at coordinate 49,251 of NZ_RXIU01000002.1, forward strand.
CGGGCACAACACTTTGCCGCCCTCGACCGCAATCAGGATGGTCAACTCAACAACGAGGAGTTGGCAAATCTGTCCTGCGCCCGACAAGCGAATCTTCCTTGTCCTATGCTCGGCAATCGCGATACCAATCAGGATGGTCAGATTTCCAAAGAGGAGTTTATGGCCTTCACTCCTCCCGGAATGGGCCGCATGCGCGCCAACAACCAGCCTCGTTGCCTTGGTGGTCAAGCTCCAGGAAGAGGTTGGCGTGGTGGCTGGGGCGGTCCAGGTTGGTAAACAACAGCTCTCTCTGCCCTAACCAGGGAGAGAGCACGCCTTGCTTGAGGTGCTTTGACCCTCAACCTCACCCGGAGCCTGCATGCCTGAAGCAATAACCACTCACGAGCTCTACCAGGCGGATGCCCAACTGATGCACCAGGTGGCGCATCAGGATGACACCGCCTGGAACACTCTGCTCGAACACCATTTGGGCAAGGTGCTGTTGTTGGTCAAACGCTTGTTGCACGATCATCAGGAGGCCGAAGATGTGACTCAGGAATGCTTTATCCGGCTCTGGCAACAGGCAGCCCACTGGCAACCTCAGGCTCGCATCGCCACCTGGCTCTACCGCGTGGCGCATAATCTGGCCATGGATCGCTTGCGCAAACGTCAGCGCCAGCAAGAAGAAACTCTGGATGAACAACAGGAATATGACTCGATTATGGCCCCGCCAACACACTCTCCTCTGGCCATTCTTGAGGAAAAGGAGCGTCAGCAGTGGCTCCTGTCGGCTCTGGATCGCTTGCCAGCACGCAATCGCAGCGTGGTGCTCCTGGTCAATCGCCTGGGACTACGCATCAGCGAAGCCGCTCAGGTGCTGCAACTGAGTGAAGAGGCTACCGCCTCTCTGCTGGCCCGCAGCCGCAAACAATTGCGTACCATGCTCGCACCCTTGTACCACGATCTGCGCGGAGATTGAGCTATGCAACCCTCATCACCATCTTGGCAAGAAGATCCATTGGAGCACTTGCTGGCTTCCCTGCCGGAAGAGCAACCCTCAGGAAAGTTGCGCAAACAATTGAGCGCATTAACAAAAAAATCCACTCCCTCAATGCGCTTTCTCTGCTGGCCCTTCGGCTCGCTCTGGCAACCTGCTGCCGTGTTAGCCTGTTCAGCCATGCTGGGCTTGGCACTGGGGCACTATGAGCCCCCACCCTCTTCCACCATGCCGCTTGCTTCTGGGGAAGAGATCTCATTTTTACTGTTTGGCATTGGTGATGAGGAGGAACTACCATGAATTGGCAACGAGAAACTGTGTTACCTCTGCTGTTATTGCTCTCTTTGGCAGGCAATCTCTTTGCGGCCGGCCTGCTGCTTGGCTCAAACAAACCGGCAGCGCTCCCACCAGCAACCGGTAATTTACAACAAACTACTGGAGAAACAACAACTGGAGAAACAGTCCAACAAGGGTGGCAACACTCTCCCCTGATGCACACGCTCCACCAACAAGAGCGGGAACAACTGCGCCAGCGTATGCACAACCTGCATGCTGCCCAACAACAAATTCGTCAGATTCTGCAAAACGCCACCTGGGATCCACAAAGCCTGGAACAGGCATTGGCGCACTTGCGTCGGCAAACCACCGCTGCCCAAGAGGAGTGGCATCAACTTTTGCTGACTAGCGCCGCCCGTCTGCCAAGCTCAGAACGGGCCCAATTGGCCAACTGGAGCATGCGTCCGGGGATGGGGCGAGGCCGGGGTATGGGCAGACATACCCCAGACAGCCCTCCTTGATCTTTGCCGACACCTGTTGCTCCATGCCGTTGCTCGGCTGGCTACTCTACTCTACTTTGCTCCGCGTCATCGCCCGGTTAGAGACTCTCTTTTACCTCCTGCCGATAACCGCCTAGTGACTCTTTTTTGCTTCGTGCCGGTGACCGGCTACCCGAACCAATAGACCAGGACGATGTTTTTCCGTAAGCGCCACGGCCGCACGAATCTCTGCTATATTGTGTTCGGATTCCAACAATAATTGGCAAATCCGCTCGCTATCTTCTTGAATCTCTGCCCAACTGCGCAGCGCATCCACAACCAACACGAGATCCAAATGGATTCCTTCACGGGAATAGTGTGCCTGCAAGCGCTGCAAATCCACCACTGCACCTCCAGCAAGCAGCTCTTTGCGCACCCAGCCATGCAATTTTTTGCGCCCGGCATGAATCAGCACACTCTGCTCCATGTCATCTTCCGTATCGACATGCACCACCACCTCTGAAATGGCTTCCACATGCTTTAACAAATTTTGCCGTACCAACTCTGCCACTTGATGCCCCTCCGACACCGACAGAGACAAAGGCACCTCCACATGCACATCCACAATAATATCTGGCCCCAACTGCCGAGGCGAAACAAAATGGGCCGACAATACTTCAGGAATTTCATGAATCAATTGGTTGATCTGTTCGCGAATCTCGGCATCCACAGCATCTGAGGCATCGGTCAACTCTTTCACCGCATCACGGCCAATTTCAAAACCCACTTTGCTGACAAAAAAGGCTACCGCAATTGCCGCAATCGGATCCAGAATCGGATACCCCATCAAAGCCCCGCCAATACCCAACAAAGCCGCCAGCGAGGAGATGGAATCGGCCCGATGATGCCAGGCATTGGCCATGATAATATTGGACTTCAGCTTGCGACCCACCCGCACCGTATAATGAAAGAGCGCCTCCTTGGTCACGATGGAGATCAAGGCCGCCCAAAAAGCCAACTGGCCAGGTGCTTGCAAATTGCCCTCTTTCATCCGCTGTACCGCATCCACTACCACACCTACCGCCACCAGCAACAAAATCACCGCCAACAACAGGCTGATCAACCCCTCAAACTTGCCATGTCCATAGGGATGATCCTCGTCGGGTTTTTTGCGGGCAATTTTCATCCCGACCAAAACCACCAAATCAAACAACAAATCTGCTCCGGAATGAAAGCCTTCCGCAACCAGTGCCGCTGAACCGGTCCAATAACCAATGATCAATTTGCCAAAAGTCAATAGGGTATCTCCACCGGTACCTACCTGGGTCACCCGTTTGGCCTCTGCATACTGTGCATCCTTTTTGCTGATCTCCATGCCTGACATGCTCTTTCCTTCCCTTTGTCTTTGTATTGATCCTTATCTCCAGCGCACACACCACTTCAGACTCAATCCTTCTCTCCCTCTTCCTCCTTGCTGTACAACAAACGCCCACTGCGGGCGTCATATCCCTCTTCCAGCAAACGTCCCTGTTCATCCATATATTGGATTTCATAAATCCATTGACCCTGCTTTTGCTGCAACTCAACTGCCAGTAAACGACCTTTTCCATGCTGCGCCAAGCCAGAAACAATCTGTTCCAAAGGCAAAATCTCTCCCTTGCGCATCAGGTGCCTGGCCCGATCATGATCGCCATGCTCCCCTCGGTCTGCCCAAAGCGACCCAAGCGACACATCAAATCCCAGCAATGCTCCGCCAAAAAGCACTCCAGACAAAAGAGATCTCTTACCTCGCAACAGTGCTACACTCATCTTGCCCTCCTGTACCAATCTTTGGCTCGACACGCCTGCGACCACAACTAGCGATTCCGTGAAGAGATGCGCAGCTTATGCTCATCAAAAAATCCCTGTTCTGCCCGCGGATGACACTGCTCACAACGACTCACAGAGATCTTCTCCCCCGATCCAGGAATCTTCACCAGCCTATGCTCCCCATGTTCATGACGAAAATAGGCTGTCTCGGAAATACGCAGGGGCATCTGCTGTGCCGGAATAGAAGCAGCTATCTTTTGCGAACGCCGATAGCTGGATTGATCCGCCCCATGCTTGCGCAGATAATCCTCCAACTCTACCCGAAGCTCCCCAGAGAGTTCGGCATTTTCGCCAAAATGCTCCTCCAGACCTGACAGAATCTTCTCCCAGGAGCGACTGGGTAACAGGCCAGGGGGATAGGCAAGATGACAGGATCCACACTCTGCCCGATACAGTGCATTCTCCACCGGCGCCACATCCCGCTTGCCATCTCCTTGTTTATGCTCGGAAGAGTAGGCAAAAACCAACCACCCCATAAACAGAAAAGCCACTCCCCCCATCCAACCCAAACGATAAGGCATTGTTCTATCCTCTCTCAGCGCGCCGTTGTCAAGTAACGTAAAAAATCTCCCTTTTCCTGAGGAGTGCACTCTCGACCCAGGCTCCCCTTGCAGTTGCGCAAAAACCATTTTTCCACCTTGGCCGCATCCTGTAACCGCTCTGGATTGACCTGCGGCGAGAGTGGCGCAATCTCCTTGCCGGTGCGAACATGTTTGCCCACTTTGCGCGGATCCTCAGCATGACACTCTGCACAACGGCTCCCCTCATCCCCCGTGCCAGGCTGTCGGTACAAACGCTCTCCCCGTTGTGCATTGAATGGCCCAGCCCCCTGCTCCTGATAGCGATTCAACAACTCCTCAACCACAGCCGCTTCCGCCTCAACCAGAAAAAGAGCAAACAACAACATCCAAGCTAATGAAAAAAAACAGCTTCTACCTTGCATTGTCACTCACTCCTTGCCTGCCACATGCTCATGGTTGGCAGTTGCGACCTGCTCTTTTTCCCATATCCGCAACATGGCCCGCACTGTGTCATGACCCGCCCAATGATGCAGCATCGCCATGCTGGCATGCACAATCAAATAGAACCACATCAAAGTTCCCAACAGCTCATGCCCCTCTTTGACATCATGCAGCCAACCCACCATGGCCACACCCTCCGCTGCCGCATTTGACAACAGCAGTCCGCTCCCCCCCAAAAGTGTGGCCAGCATCAACCCCACTCCCTGCACAGCCGCTGCCAAAGGACTAAAACGCCCCCCCTCCGGTATTTTTCGTTGCCAAAAATGGCTGAGCATCTGGCGCGCATCGGCCACAATGCCGGGAATCTGCGACGGGGTAAACCATGGCCATAATTGCAGCAGCTTGACCTCCCCTTGCCGCAGCAATGACCACAACCAATGGATCATCAACAATGCCAACAGCACTTGCCCCCCCGCATCGTGCATGGCATAAAGAGCATCTCCGGCTCGGCCAGGCTTGGGATGCGTCATCAGCAGTGAACTGAGCAACTGCACAACACCCCCAACGGCAATAGTCAGGTGCAACACACGGGTAAACCGGTCATAATACATTCTCTCTCTCCTTTTCCAGAATCCAGCAGCAGGGGAAATATCCCCTCTGCGTTACTTATGGAGCAGGAGTATGTCAGAGCAAGATGAACTGAATCTGAAAATCGGGAGCTGTATATTATTTTTTTTCAGGGAGAGTTTTTGTGCGTCTGCTTCTGGTCGAAGATGATCACACCCTCGCCGACACCCTGCAACATAACCTCGCTCGTGCCGGCTTTGCCGTTGATTGCTGTGCCGATGGCAACGAAGCCGAATATCTGGGCGATGAAGAGCCCTATGATGCCATCATTCTTGATCTGGGTTTGCCTGGTCAACCTGGCCTGGAAGTATTGAAAAATTGGCGCAAAAAAAACAACAATGTCCCCGTCCTGATCCTCACCGCCTGGGATGCCTGGCATGAACGGGTCGATGGCTTCAAAGCGGGAGCCGATGACTATTTGGGCAAACCATTCCATGTTGAAGAGTTGCTGGCCCGCCTCAACGCCTTGATCCGCCGCAGCCAGGATCGACCGCAACAGGCCATCCAGATCGATGGCGTGCTCTTGAACGAGGAGCGCCAATCGCTGATCCTCCCCTCTGGCGAAGAAAAAAATTTAACCGGTACCGAATTCCGCCTGCTGCGCTATTTCATGCACCACCCGGATAAACCGCTCTCAAAAAGTCGTCTGACTGAGCATGTCTATGAATATGATGCCGACAAAGAGAGCAATGTCATCGAGGTCTACGTCAAACGTCTGCGCCAATTGTTGGGCCAGGAACGGATCGAAACCCGGCGAGGTCAAGGCTATCTTTTTCGGAGCAAAGTGTGAACCCCTCCCTGCAACGCCGCTTGGCCATGGGATCAATCATCCTCCTCTTGCCCCTCTTTTTTGGGCTCTGGCTGTTGTTGAGCATGGCCAGCCAACAAATTTATACCGACTATATCGTCTCCCGCCTGCAACATGATGTGGATGCCCTGCTTACCGCCATCCGCTTGCACAAACAGGGCGTTGCCCAACCCTATCTCGCTACAGGGCATCTCGATCCCATCTATCTGCGCCCCTGGTCGGGACACTATTTTCATATCCGCATCAATGAAAACTCTTTTCGCTCCCGCTCTCTGTGGGATACCGACCTGCCCTTGCCCCCCTTCCTTGAGGGACAAGAGCAGGTATTGACCCTCAGCGGACCACGCCAAGAGCCGTTGCTGACCTTTACCCGCCATCTCAGCCGCCAGGGCTTTGCCATCACCATTCTGGTTGCCGAAGAGATCCGCGACCAACAAAGCCTGCTGGCAACCACCCGCCTCTGGTATGGTCTGATTGCCCTGCTCACCCTGATGCTGCTCCTGCTGCTGCAGCGGGAGATGGTCAAACGGGCTTTGGCCCCACTCACCCAAGCCAAGGAAGAGATCCGCCTTTTGGAGCAGGGGGAGCTTCCTGCCCTTTCCACCCACTCCGTACCGATAGAAATTTTACCGTTTGTCAGCGAGATCAACCTGCTGCTCTCCACTCTGGAACAGCGTCTGCGCCGCTTTCGCGAAGTCGGCAGCAATCTGGCACACGCCATCAAGACCCCTTTGGCCATCATGATGCAGTGGCTGGCCAGCAGTGAGCTGGACCACCATCCACAACTGCGCCAACAGTTGCAACAACAGATCGAAGCGATTCGCGCCTGGACCGATCGGGTACTCAAACGAGCCCGGTTTGCTGGCAGCACCAGCTCAACCACCTGGCTGGACCTGCCGATGGAAGTCCACTCTTTGGTTGGGCTGCTGCGGCAGATGTATCGACAACGCCACATCGACATCCAACTACAAAGCGCAGACCATCTTTTTGTGCATATGGACCGGGAAGATGCCTTGGAAATGATCGGCAATCTGCTCGATAATGCCTGCAAATGGGCATCAACAAGAGTGCTCTGCAGATTGATACGACAGAACGGGTTGCTGATTTGCATTGAAGATGATGGACCCGGTTGTTCCGCCGAACAGTATGAACAGATTCTCAACCGGGGGATCCGTTTTGACCCCTCTACACCTGGCCATGGTATCGGCCTGGCTTTGGTGCAAGAGATCGTCCTGGTATATAAAGGTATTTTACAGGTGGGGGTTTCTCAAGAGCTGGGTGGCCTGCAGGTTACCATTCAGTTGGAGGAACGCTACCTCTCCTCTACAGAATAACCCCCTACAGAAAAACATTTTATTGCGCAGTCGCCGCTCTGCGCAAACGCTCCCAGGCCATCTCTTCCGCCTGCTGGCGTTGCGCCGCAGTCAAATGTTGGGCCAATACATCCAGATTGGGGCCCGCCTCTTGATAGCCTCCACGAAAGGCCAACTGAAACCACATGTAGGCTTGCAGCGGATCCGCCTGCACCCCTTGACCAGTGGCATAGAGAAAACCCAAATTATTCTGGGAGATGGACAATCCTTGATCCGCCGCCTTGTGATACAGCTCAATAGCCGCAGGCCAGTTCAACTCCACACCACCCGTTCCAGTCGAATAGAGAGCCGCCAAATAGTGCTGTGCCTTGGGTTGTCCCGCTGCTGCCGCCGCCCGCAAGCGCTTCAACTCATCCTGGGCAGCATCCTCTTCTGCGGCCGGAGCACTCTCCTCAGAGGCTGCAGCAACGACTGGAGCAGAGGTTGCGGCAGGAGAGGCAGGCAACTCGGTGGCCAAAAATTGGCTGATCTCCTCAGGTACCGGTCTGAAATGGGCATGCAGATCGGCAGAAAACAGTGTGCCCCAATGGGCAGAGAGAGTGACAAATTCTTCAGCGCTCTTCACATCACATATCCGCATGATTGACCTGACAACCCGGTCCGTACCACAACCGGGTCCAAAGATTGTCTGACCAGTTGATCCGTGCTACAACCGGGTCCAAAATTATCACAACAGTGGACAGTAGCAGAGAGAGCATCGCCTTGCAATAGCAAGAGACCATTGCCTCAGGGCAAGCGCATTTGCAAAGCAGAAAATTATTATGGAGGTCCAGGAGGAGATTATCTCCTCCTGGCAGGTGCAGGACAGAGTCCTGCATGTAGCGGCGTTGCACCAGAAGCGAATGCGCAAGCATTCGCGCACGCCGCGACAATCTGTGCCCCGCAGGGGCACTCTTTGGGAGGGCGGAGGCCCGACATGCACAGTTTCGCTTGTGGCAACAGTGAGGAAATTGGCAAATGCGCTTGCCCTGACCATTGCCTTTACCCTTTGCGATGACGACCATGACGGAGCAGACGACTGCGCACGATACCCAACGGTGCAAACATCATAGAAAAAAGATGCAGCATGCCTGCAGTAAGAATAATCGCTGGCCCGGAAGGTAAACGATAATGAAAAGAAAACAATAGACCAAACACCCCGGAACCGAGTGCCAACACTATGCTGGTCGCCATCAAACTCCAGATCTCTTTGGCCCAAAAGCGGGCAGCAATAGCCGGCAACATCATGATCCCAACCGCCATCATCGCCCCCATCGCCTGAAACCCTGCCACCAGATCCATGGCCACAGTGGCCAAAAACAGCAGTTGCCAACGCATGCCAGAGCTGCCACTGCGCTGCAGATACCCCGGATCAAAGCTGTCGATGATCAAAGGGCGATAGATAAAAACCAGCAACAGCAAAGAGAGAGAGGCAATGGCTGCGGTTATCAGCAATGCCTGATCATCCACCGCCAATACCGAGCCAAACAATATGTGCATCAGATTGACATTGCCACCCTTGGTCGAGACGATCAAGACGCCCAAGGCCATGGAGATCAATTGCAGGGCGGCAAAGCTGGCATCCTCACGCAACAGGGTAAAGCGAGCGGCTGTCCCAGCCAACAAAACCACCCCCAAACCGGCGATAAAGCCACCAATGGTCATGGCTGGCAGAGAAAAGCCGGCGATTAAAAAGCCCACCGCCACACCAGGCAACAGAGCGTGCGACAGGGCATCCCCCATCAGACTCATCCGCCGTAACAGCAAAAAAATACCGACAGGACCACAGGCCAGAGACAAGGCCAAACAGGCTGCCAAAGCGCGACGCATGAAGGCAAATTGGGCGAACGGGTCGATAAAAAATTCATACAGGGTCATGAGGACTCCACAAAGCAGTAGGGGGCCGACTCATCCCATGATTCACTCATCACCCGCCCATGGGCAACCAGCTCCGGCGTCAACACCTTATCGGTCTCCCCCCAGGCCAAAGCATGACGAACCAGATAGAGGCACTGGGGAAAATGGTGACGGATCTGTTCCAGATCATGCAATACCGCCAACACCGTTCGCCCCTGTGCATGCCAAGCCTGCACAATCGCCAGCAAATCGTTGACCGTGCGTTGGTCGATAGCGGCAAAAGGCTCATCCAAAAGAATCAGCGCCGCATCCTCCACCAACAGGCGGGCAAAGAGCACCCGTTGCCGTTGTCCACCGCTCAAGCTGCCCACGCTGCGCCGTTCAAAACCCTGCAGTCCAACACGCCGCAAGGCTTCTTGGGTTTGCAAATGGCTCTCTCTGCCTAAAGAGCGCCAGGCTCCAACCCGTCGCCAGTGACCCATGGTCACCGCATCCCATACCGAGATTGGAAAATCGGCTTCCAGATCGGTCTGTTGCGGCAAATAGGAGATTGTGCCTTGCAGGGAGTCGGCAATCTTGATTGTCCCGCCCAGGGGCGGCAGCAGCCCCAGAATACCCTTCAAGAGTGTACTTTTGCCCGCCCCGTTTGGACCGGTGATAGCGGTCAGTGAACCCAAGGCAAAAGAGCCGCTGAGATGGTGCACAGCCGGATGACGATCATAGCCCAGGGTCAGGTTGCGACAGGCAATGGCGCTGTTCATAAACCAGCCAACCAATCCAGAGCCCAGGCCACCACCAGCCATAACAGAGCAAGCAAAGCCGTGACCACCGCCAAGCGCTGGGATAATCCCCACGCAAAGGGTGATTTGGGAAAGGGTGCGGCATCCTGGGCAGCCGGGGACATGGGGGAGAAATCTCCTGACACGAAAAAACAGTACCAACACATTACAGCGTCATGAATGCAATCGGGCAACCGCTATATCACAACCAATTTATTTTTGTAACTATTCAGGTTCGTACTGGCTCGCCAGCTCTACCCCCATGGTGATGCTGTGCGGATTGGCGCAGAAATGCGCGCCAATCCGCACAGCTTGCTTCCATTAGGCGCGCTGCGCCGACGCAAAAGGCACGTCGGCTTCGTGTGTAAAGCGCGCCAAAGGCAAAAGATTACAAGCAAAATCCCAGGGATTCCATCCCTGGACCCGG
>NZ_RXIU01000020.1 GCF_004217665.1 Candidatus Magnetaquicoccus inordinatus
AGTTTGAAAATCGCTATTCCCCGGAAGATGTGGACACCACTTTTCACTGGAGCACCACTCCGGAATATAAAGCGCTCGTGCGCTGCGTCGAGTCTGGTGGCCCGGAACCGGGTGTCGGTTGTGCCGGAAGGGGCGTGATCACCGCGATTAACTTTCTTGAAGAGGAGGGGGCCTACGAAGAGGAGTTGGATTTTGTCTTTTACGATGTGTTGGGCGATGTGGTCTGTGGTGGGTTTGCCATGCCCATTCGCGAGGGCAAAGCCCAAGAGATCTATATTGTGGTCTCCGGCGAGATGATGGCCATGTATGCGGCCAACAATATTGCCAAGGGAATTGTCAAATATGCCCGTTCTGGTGGTGTGCGTCTGGCCGGATTGATCTGCAACTCGCGCAATACCGATCGTGAGGCCGATTTGATTGAAGCTTTGGCCCGGCGTCTGGGCACCCAGATGATCCATTTTGTGCCCCGCGACAATACGGTGCAACGGGCAGAGATTCGCCGCATGACCGTGATCGAATATGATCCCACCGCCAAGCAGGCTGATGAATATCGTGCCCTGGCACGCAAAATTATCGAAAACAAAAAACTGGTTGTTCCGACGCCGCTGACCATGGATGAGTTGGAAGAGCTGTTGATGGAGTTTGGTATTTTGGATGAAGCGGATGAGTCCATTGTGGGCCGCTCTGCCGCCGAAGAGGCAGCTCTGGCTGCTGTTTGTGTCTGAGCACCTATCCAGGAGAAAAGAGATGCTTACACGTGAAAAAGCTGAATCCCTGATTCAGGAGGTGCTCTCGGTCTATCCCGCCGAAGCGGGTAAAGAGCGGGCAGAGCATCTGGCGGTCAGCAGCCCCGGAGAGGAGTCTGCTGGCAGTTGTGTCACCGCCAATCGTAAATCGCAGCCGGGGGTGATGACGGTGCGTGGTTGTGCCTATGCCGGATCCAAAGGGGTGGTATGGGGACCGATCAAGGATATGATTCATCTCTCCCATGGTCCGGTCGGCTGCGGTCAATATTCCCGTGCCGGTCGCCGCAACTATTATATCGGTCATACCGGCATCAACGCCTTTGGCACCATGAATTTTACCTCCGATTTTCAAGAAAAAGATGTGGTGTTTGGCGGCGACAAAAAGCTGGCCAAGCTGCTGGGCGAGATCAACACCCTGTTTCCCTTGAACCGTGGCATCTCCATTCAATCGGAGTGCCCGGTGGGCTTGATTGGCGATGATATTGAAGCGGTTGCCAAAGAGCAGAGCGCGCTCCTGCAAAAACCGATTGTGCCGGTGCGTTGTGAAGGTTTTCGAGGGGTGTCGCAATCTCTTGGCCATCATATCGCCAACGATACCATTCGCGATTATATTCTGGACCGGGAGGCCAGTTCACCGGCCATCGATTGCGGCAAATATGATGTGGCCATTATTGGCGACTATAACATTGGCGGCGATGCCTGGTCGTCGCGCATTCTTTTGGAAGAGATGGGCTTGCGGGTGGTGGCGCAGTGGTCGGGTGATGGCACCTTGGCCGAGCTGGAACGAACCAGCAAAGTCAAACTCAATCTGGTGCACTGTTACCGCTCCATGAACTATATCTCCCGGCATATGGAGGTCAAATATGGCATTCCCTGGCTGGAATACAACTTTTTTGGTCCCAGCAAAATAGCCGAATCCTTGCGCAAAATTGCCAGCCGTTTTGATGCCACCATTCAGGAGGGAGCGGAACGGGTGATTGCCAAATATCAGGATCTGAGCGACGCCATCACCGCCAAATATCGTCCTCGTCTGCAGGGCAAACGGGTGATGCTCTATGTGGGTGGCTTGCGTCCGCGCCATGTGATCGGAGCCTATGAGGATCTGGGTATGGAGGTGGTGGGTACCGGTTATGAGTTTGGGCATGGCGATGACTATGAACGGACTGTCGAAGATCTCAAACAGACCACCCTGATTTATGATGATGCCAGCGCCTATGAGCTGGAACAGTTTGTGGAAAAAATTCGTCCCGACCTGATCGGCTCAGGGATCAAGGAGAAATATCTCTTTCAAAAGATGGGGATCCCTTTCCGGCAAATGCACTCCTGGGACTATTCCGGCCCCTATCACGGCTATGATGGCTATGCCATTTTTGCCCGCGATATGGATATGACTCTCAATAATCCCTGTTGGAAAATGATGAAGCCCCCTTGGCAAAACAGCACCTGCTAGCGTTTGCGTTGTTTTGAACGCAATGGTGGGCAACCAATTCACTTTCATGTGGCCCAGAGTGACCGCGGATGGGCGGCACATAAGGAGAGAAACATGTCACAAACGATGGAACAGATTATTCCCTGTTATCCTCTCTTCCAGGAGGCTGAATATCGCTCTTTGCTGCGCAACAAGGCAGAACAGTTTGAAAATCGCTATTCCCCGGAAGATGTGGACACCACTTTTCACTGGAGCACCACTCCGGAATATAAAGCGCTCAATTTTAGCCGTGAGGCGTTGACGGTCAACCCGGCCAAAGCCTGTCAACCATTGGGGGCGGTATTGTGTGCCTTGGGCTTTCAAAAGACCTTGCCCTACGTGCATGGCAGCCAAGGGTGTACGGCCTATTTTCGCACCTATTTTAATCGCCACTTCAAAGAGCCGGTGGCCTGTGTCTCCGACTCGATGACCGAAGATGCCGCAGTCTTTGGCGGGCAAAAAAATCTTTTTGCCGGTCTGGAAAATGCCAAGGCTCTCTATGATCCTGAGATGATTGCCGTCTCCAGCACCTGCATGGCCGAGGTGATCGGTGATGATTTGAACGCCTTCATCAACAATGCCAAAAAGGAGGGGCGCATTCCCGAAGAGTTTCCCACCCCCTTTGCCCATACCCCGAGCTTTATCGGCAGCCATCTGACCGGTTGGGATAATATGCTGGAGGGGGTGCTGCGCTATTTTACTCTCAACGAAATGGCCGACAAGGAGCCGGGCAGTAATGGCAAGCTCAATGTGGTGTTGGGCTTTGAGACCTATCTGGGCAACTATCGGGTGATCAAGCGGATGCTGCGTGAGATGGGGGTAGCCTATACGCTGCTCTCCGATCCAGAAATGGTTTTGGATACCCCTGCGGATGGCAAATATCGCATGTATGCGGGCGGGACCACCCAGGCCGAGATCAAGGATGCCCCCAATGCTATTGACACGCTGTTGCTGCAATCCTGGAGTCTGGACAAGAGCAAAAAATATCTGAAAGAGAGCTGGAACCATGCAGTGACCCCGGTTGATGCTCCTTATGGCCTGGCGGCTACTGATCGCTTTTTGATGGCGGTTGCCCAACTGACTGGCAAGCCGATTCCGCCCTCTTTGGAGCTGGAGCGCGGGCGTCTGGTGGATATGATAGCCGATTCCCACTCCTGGCTGCATGGGCGCCGTTTTTCCATCTTTGGGGATCCCGACTTTGTCATGGGGATGACCCGCTTTTTGCTGGAGTTGGGTGCGGAGCCGTTGCATCTGTTGAGTCATAATGCGACCAAACGCTGGGCCAAGGGTATGGAGCAACTGTTGAGTGCCTCACCCTTTGGCAAAGAGGCAGAGATCCATTTTGGCCGTGATCTATGGCATCTGCGTTCGTTGCTCTTTGAGAAAAAGCCGGATTTTCTCATTGGCAACTCCTATGGCAAGGAGTTGCAGCGGGATACCTTGCACAAGGGCAAGGAGTATGAGGTGCCTTTGATCCGCATTGGCTTTCCCATTTTTGACCGCCATCATCTGCATCGCAATGCTACGTTGGGCTATGAGGGGGCGATGTATCTGTTGACCACACTGGTCAATGAGATTTTGGCGCGCCTGGATCAAGAGACATCCATCATGGGCGAAACCGACTATAACTTTGATTTGATCCGCTAGGAGAGGACGATGCCGGAGTTGATCTTGCGCCGTAACGCTGCAGGAGCGCTGCTCTGTTATGTGGCCAAACGGGATTTGGAGGCAGCGGTGCTCTCTGTGGAACATGATGCTGAGGATCGCTGGGGTGGCACCCTCTCTTTGGCCAATGGTGAACGCTTTTTTATCGAACCGCGCGGGAGTCGTCCGGTGTTACCGGTGACCTTGCGTGCCAACAAGGTGTAAGAGTTTGCTTGCAAAGCACTGTGTCGGCTGTCGGAGAGCTGAGAGCTTGTGAAAAAATCAAACCCTACTGCGAACGCCGCCAATTCAGGCCGCGCCACGTTGCAAAACCTGCTCCAGGGGGTCGCGTGGAACAACCACGCTCACCCCTGGAGCACATTTCGCGCCTTGCGGGGCCAGTTTGGCAACGCTCTCGCTACGGTTTTGCTTTTTTCACAAGCTCTGAGGCCAGCCTCTTTCGGCAGCCTGCATGCAGTGTCATCCACCACCATTTTTTTGCAAACTGGGAGAGTGTCACATGCCCAACAAGCTTCCCCCCACTCCCGTTCCTGGCACCATTCGGGTGGTGTGTGCCAGTGATTCCGGGGTGGCGATAGATGGCCATTTTGCTACCTGTCGGCACTATTTTTTGTATGATGTGGGCGTGCACGAGCTGCACTATGCCGCCACACTGACCTTTGAAGGCAAAGGCGAGTTGGAAAAACGTCTTGCTCTGTTGCAAGGCAGCAGTTTGGCCTGCATGGCACAGATTGGTGGTCCGGCAGCAGCGCGGGTCAGTCGGGCCGGGATTTTGCCCTTGAAGATGCCGGCAGGCACCCAACTGGATGGTTTGTTGCAGAGTCTGCAAAAACGTCTGGCCACCGCTCCCCCGCGCTGGCTGGCGCTTAAATTGGGGGAGCAGTGTCAGCAAACGCTGTCTCTACAGCTCCAGCAGAGTCAGGGGGAGCAGTGTCAGCAGAACAGGGAAGAACAGCAGCAGCCGACCATGGGCAGAGAGTGCCAGCAGGGCAGGGGTGAGCACCAGCACATCCTGGGCAGAGGGTGCCAGCAGCCGAGCAGGGGTGGAGCCTGCCAGAAACGGATGTCTGCGCCCGCGCAATAAGTCTCTGGAGTGTTTTGGCCACAAGCAGCGTGGGGGTGCTGGTAGAGGCTCTCTCTCTGCTTGTGGTTTTATGCCCGCTGTTTGTGGTGAACACGCCTCTCTGTAAGCAAGATCGCTACACTCTGCCCAGGCGCATGTTGATGGGCCAGACCAGGGTATGCCGGGTATTGCCATCGCCCCAGGCTTGCGTCATCTCCTTGGCAAAGCGCACAGGGATCTCCTCTTTGCCTGCCTCTCTGGCCCGACGCACCGCAGACCAGGTAAAAATATAGCCCAAAAACTCAGCCAGTTGCCACTCGACCCGGATGGAGAGAGCAGGGGGTGTCAGTTCGGCAAAGGGAAAAGCGATGGTGGCATAGCCGCTCTCTACCAGCGCTCGCTCTGGCGGCCAGTAGGGGCCCAGCTCTGTGTCATAAAAATGTTGGAAGCGCGGATGGAGTGCCGGTTCCAGCGTGAGGATGCCATAACTGAGCAAAGCCACAATAGCTCCCGGGCGGGCGACTCTGTGCACCTCTTTCCAGAAGAGGGGCAGGTCAAACCAATGGGCTGCCTGGGCAGCGGTGAGCAGGCTGACACTCTGTTCGGCCAGGGGCAGTTGTTCTGCCGGGGCACATTGATAGAGAACTCCTTTTTCAGGGAGAGCATTGTTGATCTGTTCGACGCTGGGATCCAGACCGATCACCTGCTGAAAATAGGGGGCCAAAAGGCGTGTCAACTGGCCATTGCCACAGCCCACATCCACGGCCATCTGGTTGTCTGGTGCCAAGGCGGCGAGAGAGGCAGCGATTTCTGCGGGATAGCTGGGCCGAAAGCGGGCATAGTTCTGGCCTCCCTGGTCAAACCAATTGCGTGCGGGTTGGCATGCCGGATCATGGTTGGCGGACATGGGGTTGCTCTCCTGGCGGTTGTGGAGGGGAAGGGCCGTGCTTGTTGCTGACGCGACGGTCGACGTTATCATACCCTCTCATCAAGCAGCAGCCAACTCCTGATACAGAAAGCTCTGAAAGCCCGAGAACATTTTCTTGAGCTCCTCAGCTTGGCCAAGATCGGCCACAGCATCAGCAAGGGAATCGTGATATTTGAGGCGCAACAGCGGGGTCAATTTTTCCTGATCCAACTCCTCCACGCCAACGAGAATGTATTGGGAGAGTACAAAGTCAAGAAAGAGCTGTTGTTTATTGTTAAAGTGTCTGCTGATGATTGCTTTCGCTTTGGCCGCACGCTATGCGCGGGTCAGAGGGGGCAGTGCATAGGCTACATGGGCTAAAACGTCAAACAGATCACTCTGTTCTGCCTCAATGATCTTCTGCATTTCGGCCAGTTGATCCTTGCCGAACCCCTTTTCTGCCAGACCTTGCAACAGCTTTCTGCGGGTATCTGGCGTACTCCACAATGAACGCAGTTCGGCTTCATTCTTGAAAAATTCTGGCAAGGTGCCGAAAAGCGACTCCATGAACTGCTGTGCCGACATGGGGGTGCCGTCGGGATGCCAAAAGCGTGTTGCCATCATGTGTTGAATAGTACGGGCCTTGCCATCGGCCAGTTTGATCTTTACCATTTTCACGCAGATGCAAGGTAGGTAACCACAGCTCTGGCACGGTTCTCTGACGCACTGGCATGGTCGTTGGCCACAGCGCGAACAAGGTTGTGGTTGCGGTTTTGCGCACTGGCAGGGATAGCCGCCGCACCTCGGACAGGCTTCCGGTTCCAATGGATCACCATCCCATGCCGGGTCGTTGAAATGGTGGTGCGCTTCCACAAAATCATAGATGGTAAAATACTCTTTGCCATCATAAAGCCGCGTACCTCGTCCGATGATCTGCTTGAATTCGATCATGGAACGGATCGGACGCAACAGTACAATATTGCGCACATTGCGGGCATCCACACCGGTCGAAAGTTTGTGCGAGGTGGTTAAAATTGTGGGAATCGACTTCTCGTTGTCCTGGAAATCCCTGAGATGTTGTTCCCCCAACTGCCCGTCATTGGCCGTTACCCGCTGGCAATAGTTGGTATCGGTGCTGCTCTCTATTTGGTTGACAAGGTCGCGTATGGCCAAGGCATGTAGCTGGGTGGCACAAAAAACCAACGTCTTTTCTCGCTGATTGATCTGCGCCATAATAATCTCAACCCTCTTCTGCTCCCGTTCCTTGATTTCAATAATCTTGTTGAAGTCGCTTTCCTTGTAGCATTTGCCGACTTGAATTTCCCCTTCGATGACAAAGTCATCAGGGGTATAGAGATATTCGTCAATGGTGGTGGCAATCAGTTTGACACGAAAGGGGGTGAGATAGCCGTCATTGATCCCCTCTCTGAGGGAATAGGTGAAGACCGGGTCTCCAAAATAGTCGTAGGTATCGACATTGTCCCGGCGTTTGGGGGTGGCGGTCAGCCCCAGTTGTACGGCTGGTGAAAAATATTCAAGGATGGCGCGCCAGTTGCCCTCATCATTGGCACCGCCCCGGTGACACTCATCAATCACTATGAAATCAAAAAAATGGGCTGGATAGTCACCAAAACAGGGGGATGGCTGGCCATTGCGGGGAGGTCCGCTCATGAAGGTCTGAAAGATGGTGAAAAAAAGGCTGCCATTGGTTGGTACTCGCCCGCGCTTGCGAATGTCGTCGGGTTCGATGCGCACCATGGCATCTTCCGGGAAGGCGGAAAAGGCGTTATAGGCTTGATCGGCCAGGATGTTGCGGTCGGCCAGGAAGAGAATGCGCGGACGCCGACTCGGCTCGCCTTCAGTTTGCCAATCGATCAGATTCCAACGGGAGTGAAACAGTTTCCAGGCAATCTGGAAGGCGATAAAGGTTTTTCCCGTACCGGTAGCCAGAGTCAGCAAGATGCGCTTCTGATGGTTGGCGACCGCTTCCAAGACTCGCTCAATGGCAATATCCTGATAATAGCGCCCCTGAAAATGGCCTCCCTTGTCCTCAAAAGGCACTTTGGCAAAGCGGTTGCGCCAGATGTTTGGCACGGCAAAAGTGCGGTCCCACAGCTCATCCGGTGTGGGATAATCTGCCAGTTCTCCTTCTTTTCCGCTGTGCATATCAATGCCATAAATAGCCTGACCATTGCTGGCATAGGTAAAACGAATGGCCAGCTTGTCTGCATACTCCTTGGCTTGTCCTACTCCTTCGGTTAAGGGGGCGTCCCACGGTTTGGCCTCGACTACCGCAAGTTTGGTGTTGCGATACTCCAGTACATAGTCGGCCTGGAGGGATTTTCCGCGCTTGCCATGATTTTCGATACGGCCCTGGGTGATCGGATATTCCCGACGAATGCGACTTTCCGCAACCACGCCCCAGCCTGCGGCGGCCAGGGCGGGATCAATATATTCGGCACGGGTTTCGGCTTCGTTCATCTCAGTTTCCTCGCGCCAGCATATTCATGATCAGGCGGATCATGGTCTCTTTGTGTGCCGGGTCGGACTCGGCCACCAACAAGGCCAGTGCTGCCAAACCAATGTCGTTGATCACCGGAATACCCTCGGCATCCAGCAACCGCCCATTGGTATGCAAAAAATCCACAAACAAAAAGGCAGCACTGCGTTTATTGCCATCGGCAAAAGGATGGTTTTTGATGACAAAATAGAGCAGATGGGCCGCTTTGGTCTCCACGCTGGGATAGGCTGGTTGCCCAAACACGCTTTGCTGCAGATTACCCAGCAGGGCGGCAAAACTCTCGCCGCGTTCCAAAGCGAACAGATTCGATGCCTCGCCACGAGTCAGCAGATCGGCCTTGAGCTGTGCCAAGGCAGTGCGGGCTTGGGCCAAGGTGGGCAGAATACCGCCGCGCTGCTCTGGTGGTTCACTTAACAGCCCTTCGTCATAGCGTTGCAGCAGCAAAAAAGTCTGCGCGTAGCGGGTCACGATATTCAGCAAACCGCGTCCGGTATCAACCATGAGTTCCGTACTCTGTGCTGCCTTTTTCACCAGTTGCAGCGCGGCTTCCAGTTCGCTGGCGTTGGCCTCCAGGCGTTGACGGTCCAGGGTATAGCCTTGGGTCAGATGCGCCCGCAAGATACGGGTGGCCCACTGCCGAAAACGGGTAGCCCGCAGCGAGTTGACCCGATAGCCCACGGAAATAATGACATCGAGGTTATAAATTTTGATCGGTTTATCTGAACCAGCAATGTGCAAAAATTGCACATTGCTTTCTTCAACCAGCTCTTCCTCAGTAAAAATATTACGCAAATGTTTTGTTATTACCGAACGCTCACGCCCAAACAACTGCCCAATCTGCTCCTGAGAGAGCCAGACTGTCTCTTTTGCCAATCGGACTTCAACAACACCATTTTCTGTTTGGTAGATGGAGATTTCGTCCATGACGCATCCTTATAGCTGACCGCTGAAGGCTTGGTGGAGTAGGGATTTTTTGAGTTCGTCGAGGAGGATGAGTTTTTGTTGGTAAAGAGTTTCGAGGCGTTGGGTTTCGGTGCGAACGGCATCCATGATTGAAACAATATGCTCTTGTTCAGAAATGCTTGTTGGCAATGCAATCTCTAGCCGTTGGATCATTCCGATCTTCAGAAACTTTGTACCCACACCAACGGACTGATCTTTAAATTGTTTCAAGCTTTTCAGTAGTTGGAAATATATAAATCGACACAGGGCACGCTTTTGCTCATTCACAGTTATTATATAAGTGCGCTGATAAGCGTTAAATTTTCCATTATAGTGCTTGACATTGAAGTCACCTATAGCATTGTTTCCAGCCAAGAGAATGGCCTCACAATCGAAAGCATAGCTATCTATTGCATAAACATCTCTCGAACAGGTAAAAAAAGGATATTTTCCTCCCTCAATAGCCGCATTTGCATCCAATTTACCAGTAGTGATTTTTACCAACATTCCAAGAGGAACCCTCGGTGCGTTAAAGCCATGTAAATGGCTTTCAAAAATAGCGTGGGCGTTCTGGAGGTTTTTCTCGGTGTTGGCTTTGGCGGTGGCAATACCGTCAAAGGCTTTGTCGAGGATGGCGACGATGCGTTGTTGTTCGGAAACCAAAGGGAATGAGATTTTTATGGACTTATAGGCATCACCATTCAAATTCCGAATACCTGTGGAGTGGCTCTGCATCCCCTCTGTGACACCAGAGAGATAAGTCCAATGCAAAAATTTATGAAGGAATCGGAAATACAGATCATTAGGATCAGAGACCCGTATTGCAGTAGTGAAATTACTAAACGAGAAATCACCCTCAGTTTTGTCGAACAAAACAACCCGTCCTACTGGTTGCTTTGGTCCACCACCTGATTTTTCCAGAATGATATCACCAAATTGGAGACGGCGTTTTTCAAATTTCTTCTCTTCCACATCAAGATAAGCGATATCAGAATCATCCAGGACACCCTCTTTAGTGAAATTGGTGTTACGAATCACACCAATATGCACAAAGGGTGGATTTTCCCCCTTCCAAAGTCCATTTGAAAACTGGCAAACGTCTGCTAAACTCTTAGTTTGCCATTCGCTCTTCATAGCAACCCCCTGATCTTCGCCAACACCTCTGCACTCTCCGCATCCAACGCTGCGATTTCGTCCATAATCTCCTGTGGGGAGCGATGAATGACCGTCTCGTTGTTGTTAGGATTTCTTACTGACAAATCGAAGGTGTCGGGGTTGATGCTTTTGGCAGCCACGCTCCAGCTTTTCGGCGAATCGGCCTTGGTTTTTTGCAGGGTGATAAATTCCGCCAGATCATCATCGTTGAGGGCATTGGTCTTGCCCAGATTGCGGCCTGGGTCAAGTTGATAATACCAGATGGTGCGGGTGGGAGCACCTTTCTCGAAAAACAGCACCACCGTCTTGACCCCCGCCCCCTGAAAAGTACCACCAGGACAATCAAGGATAGTATGCAGGTTGCAGCTTTCCAAGAGCAGTTTGCGCAGGGAGACAGAGGCGTTGTCGGTGTTGGACAAAAAAGTATTCTTGATCACCACACCTGCCCGACCACCCGCCTTGAGCATCTTGATAAAGTGTTGTAGGAATAAAAAGGCGGTCTCTCCCGTGCGAATGGGAAAATTCTGCTGGACCTCGGCACGCTCCTTGCCGCCAAAGGGGGGATTGGCCAGGATCACATCATGGCGCTCTCTCTCCTGAATGTCGGCAAGGTTTTCGCTCAGGGTGTTGGTGTGGATGATGTTGGGGGCTTCGATGCCATGCAGAATCATGTTCATGATGGCAATGACATAGGCAAGGGATTTTTTTTCCTTGCCATAAAAGGTGCGCTCCTGCAACGTTTTGAGATCACTGGCGGTCAGATTGGGTTTTTGGCGCAGATAGACAAAGGCTTCACACAAAAATCCCGCCGAACCCACCGCGCCATCATAGATGCGCTCCCCAATTTTGGGCGCGACCACCTGCACAATGGCACGAATCAACGGACGCGGCGTATAATATTCACCACCGTTGCGCCCGGCGTTGCCCATGTTCTTGATCTTGGCTTCATACAGATAGGAGAGTTCGTGCTTTTCGGCTTGCGAGCGAAAGCGTAACGTGTCGATCTGGTCGATCACATCCCGCAAAATATAACCACTGCGGATTTTGTTTTTGATCTCACCAAAGATTTCACCAATTTTGTAGGCAATGGTGTTCGGTCCGCTGGCCTTCAGTTTGAAACCATGCAGATAGGGGAAAAGAGTGCGATCGACAAAATCACACAAATCATCGCCAGTCAGTGCCTTGTCATGGTCAAGTTTGCCCTCTTTATCCTTGGGTGCGGCCCAACTCTCCCAACGATAGGGAGGATCCAGGATAAAGGTATACCTCCGCCCTTCCAACGCCGCCTCCACGGCCTTGTCCTGTTCCAGATTATCCAGATATTTCAAAAACAATAACCACGAAGATTGCTCGGTATAATCAAGCTCGGTGGTACATCCGGCCTCCTTGCGGAGAATATCATCAATATTTTTGAATGCTTGTTCAAACATCTATGAGTTTACCACAGGCAAAGAGGATTGACAGACTGCAACCAGACTGTTTTTCTTAGCAGGTATGAATAGAGTTTGTCAAAACATTATAGTGTCTTGTTTGCCAGCATTTTCTCTCGCTTCCACGGGCATTGGGCCATCCGCTGCCCGTCGTGCTGCGCGGCAGGAGAGCTCTACGGGGCCAGCAGAGAATCCAGGCAATTGGGTGGGTATCCGAGCTGTTGCACACCCAGTGCAACCTTTAGAGAGTGTTTCCTCTGCTGCTCAACCCCTCATAACTCTCGCACCTCGATCCCATAGAGCTTGATCCGATAGCCGATCTGCCGGGGGGTCATGCCGAGGAGGCGGGCGGCTTTGGCCTTGACCCAGCCTGCCTGGCGCAAGGCTGCCTCGATCCGCTCCCTTTCCGAAGCTTCTGTGTCGGGGAGCTCACTCTCCTGCAACAGCTCCCGCTCCAACGCGAGTGGTGCTGTCAGGAGTGCTTCTCCCTTGCCCAGGTGCATGGCCGTGGCCAGACCACTCTCTATCGCCTCGCCTCGAATCACCCCATCATGACAGAGCACCGCAGCCCGCTCCAGACAGTTTTCCAACTCGCGTACATTGCCCGGCCAATCATGCAGCATCAACATGCGGATGGCCGCTTCGGTCATCACCAGGCGTCGGCCCTGACGTTTGGAAATTTTGGCCAACTGAAAACGGGCCAGATCGGGAATATCCTCTTTGCGCGCACGCAAAGCAGGCAGTTCGATGGTCAAAACATTGAGACGATAATAGAGATCCTGACGAAAACTGCCGCGCGCTACCGCCTCCTCCAGATTGCGGTTGGTGGCGGCAATGATCCGTACATCCACGCGGATGGAGTTTTCTCCGCCTACCCGTTCAAACTCACCCTCCTGCAGGACACGCAGCAGTTTGGCCTGAAAATTGGGGGAGATCTCTCCCAGCTCATCCAGAAAAAGAGTGCCATGGTGTGCCAGTTCAAAACGTCCTTTTCGGGCGTTGACCGCCCCGGTAAAGGCGCCCCGTTCATGGCCAAACAGCTCCGACTCCAACAGATTGTCTGGCAAAGCGGCACAGTTCAAACGTACAAAAGGACGTTTGGCGCGTGGCGAGTTGTAATGAATGGCATGGGCAATCAACTCCTTGCCAGTGCCCGATTCGCCACGCAACAGCACGGTAGTGTTCCATTTGGCCACCAGTCGGACCATTTCAAACACCGATTGCATGGAGGCGGTGCGCCCTATGATATTTTCAAAACCATAGCGACAGCGCATCTGGCGCAGCAATTGATCGCGCTGGGTAACCAGATCCTGTTTTTCGGCCAGAAGCTTGCGGGCACGCACAATGCACTGTACCAACAGTTGTGCCACCATCTCCAAAAATCGGGCATGATAGAGAATGTCAGTACCATTTTGCAGGCGTGGTTGTGCCGCCAATACACCGATCAACTCCTCTTTGCCGATGCGGATGGGAACTCCGATAAAGGGTGAATCCCGATCCAACAGCCCCAAGCGGTTGAGCAGACGGGGTTCATCTTTGGCTCGTGCCACCAAAACCGTTTTACCGGCCATTAAAACGGTACCCAATACCCCCTCGCCAGAGCGATAACAGAGGGTGTCCACCTGTTCGTGCCGACCAGCAGGATGTACAGCGTTGATAAACAGGGCGCCACTCTCTTCATTGACCAGAGTGACCACAGCCGGGTTCATCTGTGCCGCTTGTGCCAGGGCCTCCACAACCCCTTGCAGAGTTTTTTGCAGATCATACGAGTGTTGCAGAATGCGGCTGATCTGAAACAGAGCTGCCAAGTGCAGAGCGGCAGCCCTTTCATCCCAGGCAAGTGTACTTTCATCACTTGTGTTGTCCAGCAGATTCATCATGGTGCCTCGCGCTGTATAAAGGGCTCGCTGCTGACTGCGCATAATGTATGCCAGAAGAGCTGCTGGCCGCAGAAATATTTGCGATTGCGCAAAAACAGTCGAGAGTAATATGGATAGAAAAGTATGCTGCACAAAATATTTAGGCAATTGCCGGGGAATGAGCTGAGAGCATGCTGTATAAATATGCTGACTGCGCAAATAAAGGGCGCCCTCATTTTGGGCGTGCCTTTATTTTAGGCAGTGGCATCTTGCTGGTATGCCGCTGCTCTATTCAGGCAGTGGCATCTTGCTGGTAGGCCGCTGCTCTATTTTGGGAAAAAAGGAAATAGTGATTGAATAGAAGCGATGCCGTCGTGTAGACTAAACTCGCGGACCACGCGGGATAAAAGTAATCAGCGTTCGTTAATCTCTGTTGCCAAGGTGAATGAGAATGTCCATCAAACCCTCTCCCCACACCCACTCATCTGTTGCGGCACAATTGCCGGAAAGTGGGGGTGAGCAGTGTGTCTCTGTTGTGGATGGAGCGGTGTTGCTGCCACAGGCGGCCTATTTCCTGGAGGGAGAGTTTACCCGGGCGGGCAACGATCTGCTGATTGACTCTCCGCAAGGTGGTCTGATTCGGGTGCTGGACTATTTTCAGCAACAGAGCCTGCCGATTATCACTGCGGAAAATGGGGCCTTTCTCTTGCCGGAGAGCGTGGCTTTGCTGTTGCCGCTCTCGGCCAATGGTCTGTTGGTGGCTGCAGCCGATGGGCTGGTGGCCAGCGATGCCGCCAAGGCGCCAGAAGCGGCCATCGGCAAGGTCAAAAGCCTCACGGGTGCGGCCACAGCGCGCTCTCAGGGAGGTGAGAGTCGCACCCTGAAAGAGGGGGATTCCCTTTTTGAAGGGGAGGAGTTGCGTACCGCCGAGGGGGGACAGGTGCAATTGCAGTTTGTCGATGGCACCCTGTTTCAGGTGGGGGTCAATGCCCGGGTGATCATCAATAAATTTCTCTATAATCCTGACGCGGCCCAGGGTGAGTTTGGGGCAACGGTGATGAAGGGGGCTTTTGCCTATAGCAGTGGCAATCTGGCCAAACAGCATGGCGGTCGCCATACCCTGATTAAAACCCCAACGGCACAAATTGGTGTGCGGGGGAGCGCCCTGCAAGGCAACGTGGCTGATGATGGAAAGACCGATCTGCTGCATCAGGGTGGGGTGATTGATGTCTCCGACAAGAATGGCCAGGGCACGGTGACTCTGTTGCAACCCGGTACGGCCACGATTGTCACTCTCGATGGTGGCCCTGCACCGGTCTTTACCGCTTCACAAACCTTTTTGGATCGTCTGAAATCGCTGTTGCCTGTCACTCTGCCGGGTCACCAGCCCGAAAACCAGAGCAACCAAAGCAGCGAGGCGGCGCATGAAACGGTGATGATGCAATCGCTGTTGGAGAGCTATAAAGAGAGCCCCTTGAGCAGTGCCATCAAAACCACCCTGGGTTTGGATCTGGAGAAGATGACGCAGGCGGAGAGGGTAGAGCTGGTGCATGACTTGCGCCAGTTGACGGCACAACTGCCCCCCTTGCCAGCTCCCAAACTTAACACCTCGCACGGTGTTTTTCTCGATAGTGCGGTGGCAGGCATCCGTTATCAAACCGCCACCTTGAGCGGTATCACCGATGCCAATGGCGGCTTTTCTTTCAAAGAGGGGGAGACGGTCACCTTTTCCATCGGTGGCATTGTCATCGGTTCGGCCAATATGCGCAGCAGCAAGAGCGGCTTGCCGATTGTCACCCCAACGCTGCTGGCGGAAGCGGCCTCTGCCTCGGAAGAGGTGCGCTATAATGTCGCCACCAACATGATTCGATTGCTGCAAACCCTTGATAGCGATGGCGATCCCGGCAACGGCATCAGCATCCAAATCAGTGAGGAGTCGATGAAGGCGGCTTTGGGCACGGAAAAGCTGGATCTGAGCCGTTCGGTAAGCGAGTTTGAACAACAGATTGAGGGCAATAGCGCCCTGGTGCAGTTGCTCAAGGAGTCTACGGCGGCCAGTGAGGGACAACTGGTGGCCGAGGAGAAGGCTTGGCAACATTATCAGCAGACGCTGACCGCCCTGGAGTCACTCGATCAGGTATCGGTGCAGACTGCCAGCTTTCTCTTTACCGCCCAGGGCAACTCCTTTTCGCTCTCCCTTGCTGCTCTTTTCAAAGGGACGGAAGGGAGCTCCCTGCTCTATTCGGTGCACATGAGCCAGGGAGAGGAGAGCCCGGCCTGGTTGCACTTTGATCCGCAAAAACTGACCATCAGTGGCACCCCCGGTAATATCGATGTGGGTCTGGTAGTGATCACCATCAGCGCCGCTTTGGCAGAGAGCCCACTCAGTACGCAATCGGTCAACTATCTGTTGATGGTGGATAATGTCAACGATGCGCCCATTGCGGCCACCTTGACAGAACAGGCGGTCAACAAAGGGGCAACCTGGCAATGGCGTGCCGATGCTTTCAGCGACCCCGATCTGGCTCTTTCTGTGGCTGGCAAAGCGATTGACCAGCTTACCTACAGCGCCACGCTCGCCGATGGCTCGCCTTTGCCGGATTATATCCATTTTGATGCCGACAGCCGTACCTTCAGCAGCACTGCCTTGGGCAATGCCGAGCAATATATGCTTCGGCTGACTGCCACCGACCGTTATGGGGCCCATACCAGCAGCGATTTTCGTTTGACCGTCAACACCCCGCCCACAGCAGAACAGGCGCTGGATAACCAGACAGTCAACCAGCATGAAGCACTCCTCTACACCTTGCCAGCCGACGCTTTCAGTGATCCCGACTCCTGGGACAGCAGCCTGCATTTGCAGTATCGGGCAACCCCCATCGACAGCCAGCAGCCCGACCCCACCTGGCTGCACTTTAATCCCCTGACCCGGCAGTTTTATGGTACCCCTGGCAGTGCCGATGGCGATCTGTTGATCACGGTCACCGCCAGCGACAGTTATGCGGCCAGCGTGGAGGAGAGTTTTCAACTGCATGTCCAGCATGTCAATCATGCCCCGCAGAGCAGTGGCTTAAATAACCGTTTTCAGTTGGCTGGGCAGCCATTCCTGCTCTCCCTGGCCTCTGCCTTCAGCGATTTGGATCAGGATGTTTTAAGTTTTTCCGCCATGTTGGCCGATGAGAGCCCCTTGCCGGATTGGTTGAGTGTGAGCGCAGACGGCAAATTGCTGGCCACCGCGGCGCAGGCCGGAGAGCTCTCCATTGTGGTGACCGCCTCTGACGGCCTCGCGTCGGTCACTGCTGCTGCCTTTACTCTTGCGGTCGGCTCACCTCCCCAGGCACAGACAGCACTGTCGGCCCAACAGCTCAATCAGGGGGAGTCGTTGCACTATACCCTGCCCAGCGACAGCTTTGTCGATAGTGACAGTTGGGATCAACTGCGCTATAGCAGCTCCAGCCTGCCGGAGTGGCTGCATTTTGATGCGCAAAACAGAATCTTTACCGGCACACCGCGCAATGAGGATATTGTAGATAATCTGCCGATCACGGTTACCGCAACCGATCTGGCCGGAGGGAGTGCCTCTGCCTCCTTTTATCTCACCGTCCACAACAGCAATGATGCTCCCTATTGGAGCACCCCCTTGAGCAACATCAGTGCCACCCAGGGCAAGATTTTGCAATGGCTTCTGCCCGCTGTTGATCCAGACAGCCGTTGGGGCGATCAGCTCACCTTTGCTGCCCATCTATCCTCTGGTGCGGAGCTGCCGGCCTGGCTCTCCTTTGACAGCAGCAGCGGAATCTTCTCAGGGCTGCCTGGACGCAGCGATTTGGGTACTCTCTCCATCGAGGTGACGGCGACCGATCAAGGAGTCAATGGGCAAAACCGCCTCTCGGTCAGCGGCAGCTTTACTATCGATGTGCTTGCTCCCAGCGCAGCCCCGCTTTTGCTGACACCTGTTGCCGATCAACAGTTGTTGCAAGCGCACAATCTTCTGTGGCAACTTCCTGCCGAGAGCTTTCGTGCGGCCAGCAGTGGCTCTGTGTTGAGCTATTCTGCCCGGCTAATGGATGGCTCGGCAAATGGGCGAGAGATTGCTGTCAGCGGTGGCGATCTTTGGCTCCATTTTGATCCTTTGACCCGCACCTTGAGTGGTCTCCCGGAAAATGACGATGTGGGCAGTTGGCAGATCAAGATAATCGCTACCGATTCTCTTTCCGGTCTGGCCACCGCCGACAATTTTGCCATAACCGTCAACAACCTGAACGATGCCCCGAGCGTGGTAGGCGAGGGGTTGACCAGTCGCTTGGCCTCGCCTCGCGCCAGTGGCGAGAGCGCCACCACCCCTACCTTTAGCATCTCCTGGGCCGAGGTGTTGGCAGATTTTCAGGATGTGGACCACAATGATAGGTTAAGCTTTTCTGTCACTTTGCAGGATGGCTCGCCCTTGCCCTCCTGGCTCCATGTCGCTTCGGTAAACGATCCGGCAGGAGCCTTTCTCTATGGAACGCCGACTGAGGCCGATACAGGCACTCTGTTGGGCTTAAAAATCATTGCCAGCGATCTCGGTGGATTGCAGGCAGAAGATCGTTTTCTGCTGTTGGTGACTCCGCCCAACCATGCGCCACAGCTTGCTGCCAGCATTGCCGACAAAGAGGCGTTGCAGGGGGCACTGTTCATGTATGAAGTGCCGCAGGCCAGCTTTGCTGATCTGGATCTGCCCAATGATCGATTGCGCTATCAAGCCTGGCGCGTCGATGGCCAAGGATTGCTTGGCGCACTGCCCTCCTGGCTGCATTTTGATGCCGATACCCATACCTTTTTGGGTACGCCAGGCAACAGCAATGTGGGCAGCCTGACCCTCCGGGTGCGTGCAACCGACTGGTATGGCGCCCCAGTCGAGAGCAATGATTTTACGGTGACGGTGGCCAATGTGAATGATGCGCCGCAACTGTTGCAGAGTCTCAGTGCGCGCACTGCGATAATCGGTTCGGCTTTTGGCGGTTTTTCGGTGGCCTCCGCCTTCAATGATCCCGATCTCGCCTATGGCGATGCCTTGACCTACAGCTTTGCGGCTGTGGGTGGCAGCCTCCCCTCCTGGTTAAAAATGACCCAGGCGGGCAGCTTTTATGCTGAAAACCATCCCCTGCTCAATGATGCCGACAAGGGGATCTATACCATCAAGGTGACCGCCAGTGATGCCTTGGGGGCGAAGGTTTCTGATCTTTTTGCCTTGAACATCCAAAATCCCAATCATGCCCCGCAATTGAACAGCGGCAAAGAGCTCTCTGCACAACTGAATGGGCGTAGCGCCCAGCAGGATCAGCCCTTTACCTTTAGCGTGCAGGCCGACACCTTCAGCGATTCCGATCTGGGCGAGCAACTGACCTGGAGTGCCCGTTTGGCCAATGGCGATGCACTGCCCAGTTGGCTGCAATTTGACTCTCAGGCGCATACCTTTCTGGGGGTGCCGCGCAACAGCGATGTGGCACGTAGCGGCAGCAGCTTCAATATTGTCCTGACTGCCACGGACCGTCAGGGTGCTTTTGTTGAGGACAGCTTTCTGCTTCAGGTGCAAAACCGCAACGATGCTCCCTATCGGCAGGTGGGCACAAGTTTGCCCAATCACTCTGTCACCCTGGGACAGGGGCTGGCGTGGACGCTGGAGAGCGATCTGTTTACCGATCCGGATGGCGATCCTTTAACCTGGAGTGCCACACTGGCCGATGGCAGCGCTCTGCCTGTCTGGTTATCCTTTGACAGTGGCACACGCCTTTTGAGTGGTAGCGCTCCGGCTGAGTGGGACAGCACGACCGGACGTACCCTGGCGGTGAAGGTGACGGTCAGCGATGGCAGTTTGAGTGCCAGCGATCTCTTTACCTTGACCCTTAACCATGCGCCGACCGTATCTGGTCCCCTGACCTTGGCCAACCATGCCGTGCAAGGGCAGAGCTTCTATTACAAGCTGCCGCAGGATCTTTTCCAGGATGCCGATCTGGCTTATGGCGATCAATTGACTGTTTCCGCCACCCTCAAGGATGGTACAGATCTTTCGGCAGTTGGCAGTTGGTTGCGTTTTGATCCCAGCTCAAAAACCTTGCTCGCTCTGCCGGGCAATGCGCAGGTCGGCACGTGGGATATCACCTTGTGGGCGACCGACAAGGCGGGGGATAGTGTGCGGCTGACAACCCAACTGCAGGTGGATAATGTCAACGATGTACCTGTCATTGTTGTCCAGGCTGCTGAGCAGGTGGTGGAAAGCGGAAGCGCTTTTACGCTCTCCCTGGGAAGACTCTTTGCCGATCCCGACCTGGGGGATAGTCTCAGCCATACGCTGAGTGTGGCCGGAGGGGGTAATGGGGGATTGACTCTCACTGCCGACAGTGCCGGTAATCTGACTGTGCAGGGTACGGCCAGCCAGAGCAGTTCGGAGATGGCGGTCAAGTTGACAGCCAGTGATGGCGCTGCCACGGTCAGCCAGATGTTTGTGTTGCGGGCTCTGCCTGCCAATCATGCGCCAACGGTGGATCTGGCGGCAATCGGCGATCAAAGCATCGTGCAAAACCAACTGTTGTTCTATCGTATCCCCCAGGGAGCGTTTGCCGACAGTGATGGCGATCGGTTGCAACTGAGTGTGACCCGTGCTGATGGCAGCCCCTTGCCCTCTTGGCTGCATTTTGATGCCGAGACCGGCACGCTGCTCGGCCGACCCGGTAACAGCGATTGGCAGGGGATGAACATCCATGCCGACCACAGCGGCGCCTCTCTGGAGCTGTTGGCGGTGGCCACCGATCCGCGTGGCGGGCAGGCCAGTGATCGTTTTACCCTCACCGTCAAGAACAGCAATGATGCCCCGACCATCAATCCGCAGGAGAGTTTTACGCCGTTGCTGGTCAATCAGGGGAGTCTGTTTCGTTACCAGATTCCGGCTGAACATTTTCTGGATGCCGATGCCCTGTTTGGCGACACCTTGAGCTGGAATGTCAGCTTGAGCGGTGGGGGAGCGCTCCCCTCCTGGCTGGTTTTTGATCCCGTCACTCGGCAATTGAGTGGTACACCGACCACGATGGGCCTCCTGGATTTGCGGGTGACGGTCAGTGACAGCCAACAGGCCAGCATTGCCGATAATCTGACCATTCAGATAGTGCCGCCCAACCATCAGCCCACAGTGGCCAGCCATTTGGCCAATCTCTCCGTGGATGAGGAGAAGCCTTTCAGTTGGCAAATTCCTTTGGCCACCTTCCAGGATCAGGATGAAGGGGAGAGTCTGACGCTCACTGCCAAGTTGTTGAATGGTTTGGATCTTGCCGATCCGAATTCGAGCTTCTGGCTGCATTTTGATCCCGTGACCCGCACCTTTTATGGTACGCCGCAGAATGGCCTGTACAACGGGCAGTTGCATGATGATGTGGGCAGTATAACCATCAAGGTGACGGCGACCGATAGCGGCAACGGCAATCCTGCGGCCAAGGTTGCGGTCAGCGACAGCTTTGAGCTGCAGATTAACAATATTAATGATGCACCTCTGCTGCGCCATTCTGTGGCCACCCAGGCAGGGGAGCAGGGGTTGCGAGCCACTAGTGGCCAACTGTTTCGTCTGGCCTTGGCGACCGATACCTTTATCGATCCCGATGCCGGTGATCTGTTGACGTTGCGCGCCGACAATCTTCCCGACTGGCTGCACTTTGATGCTGAGACCGCCACCTTTACCGGTACGGCAGGCAGCAGCGATCAAACAGTCAATATCAAACTGCTTGCCACCGACAGCCAGAACAGCAGTCGTGCCGATCTCTTTACCATCCAGGTGGTTGATCCCAACCTGGCGCCAGTGCGCAACGACACCCTGGCGGATCTGCAGGCCAGTCAAGCGACTCCTTTCCGTTATCAATTCAGCAACAGCCTGTTTGGCGATCCAGAGGGGGCGGCTCTGCGTTATACCCTGACGCAGGCTGATGGTTCGCCCTTGTCCAATCAATCCTGGCTGCATTTTGATAGCGATACCCGCACCTTGAGTGGCTTGCCCGGCAATGCGGATGTGGGGGTCTGGGAGCTCAAACTGTTGGCCAGCGATCCTTTGGGTGCCAGTAGCGCCACCCTGTTTCATATTAACGTCAGCAATAGCAATGATGCACCACTGTTGCTCCACTCTTTGCACAATCAGGGAGTGGTGCGTGGCACCACAAGCAGTTTTCGTATCGATGAGAGCAGCTTTGCCGATGCCGATACCCCCTATGGTGATCGGTTGAGCTGGGAGGCCAAACAGGTTGATGGCTCGGCTTTGCCTACCTGGTTGACTTTTGATGCCACAAGCCAACTCTTTACCGTAACCCCAGGAAATGACGCACAATCGCTCACCATCAGTCTGCAGGTGACCGATCAAGCGGGCAGCAAGGCTGCCGACACCTTCCGCCTGGAAGTGGCCGATACCCAGGAGGGGCTGTTTTTGGACAGCAAGGTGGTCAATATCAGCTATGTGACCAGGAATGCGCAGGGAGTATTGACCCATAGCGGCGTGACCAACAGCGAGGGCGCTTTTCTTTATGATGCGCCGACCGATAGGGTCTCCTTCTCTATCGGTGGTATCGCTTTGGGCACTGCCCAGGCCGGTTCGGTGATCACGCCGGTGCATTTGGCCGGCAGCAACAATCTCAATGGCATCACCAACATGCTGCGCCTGTTGCAAACGCTCGATGACAACGGTATTGCCGAGGATGGCATCAGCATCAGCAATCAGATTTTGAGTGCTTCCGCCGATCGCTCCCTCAATTTTAACCTTTCGGGCAGCGCTTTTGCCAATGCTGCTGGCAGTTATCTCACCGCTGTAGGCAAGAGTGGTGGTTTGGTTTCGGCGGAAAGCGCCTGGCGCCACTTTTTGGGCACGCTCTCCGGTTTGGGCAGCGATGGTGCTGGTATCTTTGCCACCAGCCAGGATCCTCTGCACTCCTATGATCCTTTCAACCCCATGGTGATGCAAAACAGCAACCTCTCGTATCAGGCGATCCCGGCGCTGTTTGGTCTGTCACGCGAGGTAAAAGAGTGGCGGCTGAGTCGTCTGGATGGCAGTGCCTTGCCGAACAAGTTTTGGCTCTCGCTCGACAAGGATACTGGCCTTTTTTCCGGCACTCCGGGCAATGAGGATGTGGGCACTCTGTCGCTGTTGCTGACCGCCAAAACGGGCAAAACGGTGGTGAGTGAGGTGATCGACTTTACCGTGTTGAATCGCAACGATGCTCCGACCTATCAAGCGGGATCACTCAGCAATCAAACTGTGACCAAGGATAAATCCTTCTTTTATCAGTTGCCCGCCAACGCCTTCAGCGACCCCGATTTTGCCTATGGTGATCGTTTAAGCTTTAGCATCTCGCGGGCTGATGGGACGCAAGCTCTGCCGGAGTGGCTCCATTTTGATGCCGATACCGGTACCTTTTCCGGCACACCGACCGCTACCGGCACGACTTTGCTGCGGGTTACCGCCAGCGACAAGGAGGGAGCTGCAGTGGCGGCGCTCTTTGAGCTGAAGGTCAACGCCGACAACCATGCCCCTGTTCTCAATCTGGGCATCAGCCAGCAAAACATCCCGGTTGCCAAGGAGGGAACTGCTTTTCGTTGGCAATTGGCTGCCAACACCTTTACCGATAGCGATCTTGGCGACACCCTGACCTATAGCTATTCCAGCTCTGTGGTCGGAGGAGAGGGCAATCGTTCGGCCAGTTGGCTCCATTTTGATGCCGATACGCGCACCTTTAGTGGCACCCCCACTGCTGCCGATGTGGGAGCGGTGACCATCAAGGTGAGTGTCACGGATAACGTAGGGGTCAAGGTCAGCGACAGCTTTACGCTGGATGTGCAGCGCCTACCCCATGCCCCGCAGTTGCACCTGCCCATAGCCGAGCAGTTGGCCAATCAAAGCTTTCTGCTGGGCGAGGCACTGCGCATCAACCTGGATAAAAACAGCTTTACCGTCGATCCAGGCGATCAAATGACTCTTTCTGCCGCGTTGACCGATGGCAGCAGTTTAAGCACAATTGGCCTGACCTTTGATGCGGCGACCGCCACCATTACCGGTATACCCAACCGGGTGGGCAGCCATCATTTGCGAATCAGCGCCCTCGATAGCAACAACTCTCTCTCCACCAGCGACTATTTTGATCTCACGGTCAAGGCGCCCAACCATGCACCCACCGTCAATGCGACTGTGGCCTGGAATGCTCCCATCCTCAGTGAAGGCAGCCCCTTTAGCTATAAGCTGCCCACCGCCCACTTTTATGATGCCAACAACGATAGCTTGCTCTTTTCCGCAAGCCTGTTGCAGGGAGGGGCTTTGCCCGCCTGGTTGCGCTTTGATGCGGCCAGCAACAGCTTGCTGGGCACCCCAGGCAGCGCTACGGCAGGCAGCTTTGTCATCAAAATTACCGCCAGCGACAGCTCTGCCGCGACGGTTGCCGACAGTTTTACCCTGGTGGTCAATCCGGTCAATCATGCCCCGCAGTTGCATGCCGACAAGCTGCTGCCACAAACGGCCACTGTTGACTCTCTCTTTACCTATCGGCTGGCCAGCGATCTGTTCACCGATGCCGATGCTGGCAGCAGTTTGAGCTATCAGAGCAGCATCGTCAAACAGGGCAGTAGCCAGCCAGTCTCTTGGCTGCGCTTTGATGCCGATACCGCCTCCTTTTCCGGGCGACCGGGTGAAGGCGATTTGGGCAGCTATCAGGTGACTCTGTCGGCGCAAGATCAGGGAGGGTTGCACTCAGATGCAGGCAGTTTTCTGATTCAGGTGAGCGCTGTCAACCATGCGCCAATTCGTACTGCTGTTGATGTGGGCAGCGTGCCGCAGGCTGTGGAGGAATCAGCGTTTCAGTTTACCCTTCCGGCTGGTTTGTTCAGTGATGCGGATGCCGGTGATCAGTTGCGTCTGCAGGTGGTCAATGGGCTAAATGGTGGCGCTTTACCCGCTTGGCTGAGTTTCGATAACAGCACACGTATGTTGAGCGGCACCCCCAATGGTGCGGCTGTAGGGACGACACCTCTCAAAATTATCGCCACCGACAAGGCAGGGTTATCGGTGGCCGACTCATTCAACCTGACCGTACTGCCGCTGAACAAGGCGCCATTTGTCAATCAGCAGATTGCCACACAAACTCTGACCGAGGGCAGCAATTGGCTGTTCAAGTTGGACTCTGCCACCTTCAGCGATCCCAATAGTGGCGACAGTTTGACCTATAGCGCCACCTTGGCCAATGGTGCGTCTCTCAGCAGTGTGGGGCTGTCGTTTGATCCCTTGAGTCTCACCTTTAGCGGTGCCCCGGCAGTAGATCAATACAACCTACTGGTCAAGGCCACCGACGAGGGCGGCTTGTTTGCCAGCAAACAGTTTATCCTGCAGGTCAATCATCTAAACCATGCCCCCACTTTGGATGCCTTGCCGCCGACAGTGACGGTGCAACAGGGAGCGACGCTGCAGCTTGCCTTGCCGAATGCTCTCTTCAGCGATGGGGATGGTGATCCGTTGCAGTGGTCCATCAGCAGCGCCACTGCTGTGGCTCTGCCCCATTGGTTGCAGTTTGATGCGGCAAGCCGCACCTTACGCAGCAGTCGCAGCTTGGGCAATGGCGATGTGGGAGAGTATTCCATTAAACTGCAGGTTCAGGATCCCAGCGGCGAGTCGGCCTTTGCCACTTTGCAGATTCAGGTAAGCAACAGCAATGATGCGCCGCTGTTGCAGGGGAGCATTGCCGATGCACCGTTGGCGACTGTGGGCAAATCCTTTATCTATGCGCTGCCGAGCACACTCTTTGCCGATCCCGACAGCGGTTTTGGCGATACTTTGCAGGTGAGTGCGCGCTTAAGCAATGGTGATGCCTTGCCCTCCTGGTTGCAGTTTGACAGTCGCTCGCTGACCTTCAGCGCCCTGCCGAGCAGCAGCGGCAGTTGGGAAATTGTGGTCAAAGCCCAGGATCAAAGCGGCGCTTTTGTTGCAGACACCTTTCTTTTGCAGGCAATCAGCAGCAACAGTGCGCCACAACTGAGCAACTCTTTGAGCAATCTCAATCTGCAAGCCAGCCGAGGCCAGACTTTTTCCTATCAGTTTGCTGCCAACACCTTTAGCGACAGCGATAGCGGCGATCAGTTGCGCTATGAAGCGCTGCAGTTGAATGGCAACCAGTTGCCCACTTGGCTGCGTTTTGATAGGGAGGGTTGCACTCAGATGCAGGCAGTTTTCTGATTCAGGTGAGCGCTGTCAACCATGCGCCAATTCGTACTGCT
>NZ_RXIU01000200.1 GCF_004217665.1 Candidatus Magnetaquicoccus inordinatus
CTCACCGGCATCGGTTTGCCGTAGGCCATGCGCAAGGCTTCCAGCTTCAGCAGAAAGTCTGCGTCCATATCCTGTCGGCAACATCCGCAGTGACAACGCAGTTCTGATTCGGAAAAGTGTGGCCAGGGTGTGTTCGTCATGGTGTGTCTCCCATCGCAACGCGCCAACTTTCGAGGTACTGCTCGACCGTGCCTTTTCCGAGAGGGGTGTTGTACCACCGCTTCCAGTAGGCGGCCTGACCGGCAATGTCGCCAGCAGGTGGCAGAGCATCTGGACAGCGCAGGTAGTGGATTCGGCACATGGCGCAGGCATACGACAAATCCCAAACCATGCGAGTCGCCTCTGGTTTGGTGTACGGCCCCAGCACGTTCAGCCCCAGCTTTGTCCGACCGTTCAGGAAATTCAGCCAGAGGTCGTCATGGGTAGCGCGTTCCATTTGCCAGAATCCCATGGCGGGGCCACCACCCATCTGCTGCAGGTAGTGCAGTGCCGATTCCTGAATGGCGGTGCCGAGCAGCAACTCTTCAGCCGCCTCGCTCCACATGTCGAGTCGGCGCAGGGTGGGCCGGATGATCAGGCTGCGGAATTGTTGTGGGTTTAAACCATTCATTGGGGTAATCTCCATTGCATGTCGTCTGGTTAGGCTGCCATCGCCAAGAGCAAACCGCGCCCATTTTTTGAACAGATATTTCACTGCCTCCAGGCTGCCGAAAAACCATTCCGAGCATCTGCCTTCCCAGAAATGCCGGTATTGCACTGGCTGCATTGTTGCGGCGTCGCCTACAACGACCACGACATCTGCCGGAGAAAAGCGGGTGATCCGCTCGAACATGATCCTCTGTCCGGTGCTGAGCCTGGCATTGGACTTCCATTCCAGCATAAGAAATCGTCCGTTGATTTCGACGATGCCATCCACGTCACCCATCTGGATGTTGTCCGGGAAGCATTCTCCAAACACGTCAAGTTGCAGACGTTTTTTGTCGTTGAAACAACCGTCTCTATCACAGTCCCAGTTGAAGGGGTTGGGTTTTGCAGAAGGTTGCTTCATGCCCTTGTTGCCGGATACAAAACCAGACACTCCATCGAAAATGCGGCATGAAACATGTCTGGGCATGATCCCAGGTAAACAAAAGCACTCCCGCTCACGGGGGATGACGATTCAGTCGATTGGTTGTAGAAATTCACCCGGCCTTTGGTAAATGCCACAGCCGATGCCGCCGAGCAGAGCGCGTGGAACCATTTCGTATCCGACCGGCTGTCCACGAGAATGACAGCTTGTTCTGTGATGCCGGACTGGAACTGCGATACAACCTTTTCGATGAATGCCTCGATCAACCCACGGGCATAGGGGGGATTCAGCCAGACATTGCCGGGCCAGTCGTGCTTCAACCCATCTCGCTCTTGGTCGTACCAGTCGTCAGCCTGCACCGTGCGTTGGGCCACATAATGCGATGCTGGGTCGACATCAATGCTGCCCATGGCTGTCCTGGCCATCTCGACCCACTTCGACGGCGTGTACCACTCGCAGTTGCCTGACAAGCCAGCAAGCATTGTCTGAACACCAGACTTCGACTGCTCTGGGACTGAATCAGGTTCAGATTCTGGATTGGCATGCATGGCGGTACAGGCATGACCATCGACCGATACGGGTGTCTGAGCAGATTCAGACTTTTCTGCCCTGTTTTCCGATTGTGCGTCGCGGGCCTGCCGGACATAACCAAGGACGGCATCCTTTCCACCGGCGACAACCGCCTGCTGCTCTGTCGGTGGCAATTTGGCGATGGTGGCGGCTGCCGAAATGCTTATGTCACCCCGGTCCATCGCCTCAACCAATTCTGGCGTGCCATGGTCAACAACAACCTTTGCCTGCTGGTATGTTTTATAATTTCCAAACCCGGCATGTTGAGCAGCGATGTCGCTGGTTCGTTGTCCCGGTTTAACCTCGGGAAAATTTTCCCGAGGTTCCGGTTTAATGATGTCCATCCGTTGCCCACTCCGATTCCCGATAGCCTCCTCAATCTCCCGGCCAATAGCCATCCGCTCGGAGGGTGTAAAGTCTTTTCGGATTTCGTTTTCGTCGTGTTCGGCCATGATGGCTGGCGCATCGACGATGCGAACTTGGATGCTCTCCCAGCCAAGTGATCGGCAGGCTTCCAGTCGCCGATGGCCGAATACCAATTGATGCTCTGGATTCACGCCGATTGGCTGCAGGAGTCCGATATCGCGGATGCTGTCGGCCAAGTGCTGGATGTTTCCCATGTCCTGTCGGTGCCGTTTGCCGACGGTGATGCTGCTGATAGGTAATGTCGTGGTTTCTGTCATGGTAATTACCTCCAGAAGGCTCCCGGTGTTGGCACACCTGGGAGGAAGCAGGGATCGCGGAAGGCGATCACCGGGAGCCATCGGAAGGTCCGGCGAATCTCTTCCTCCAAACCACGCCCCGCGCCAACAGGGCATAAAAAAAGCCGCGCAATGGCGGCTGTGGGTTTGCAGCAACAAAAAACCCGTCGCGAGTTTCCCCGGACGG
The DNA here is from genome assembly GCF_004217665.1 of Candidatus Magnetaquicoccus inordinatus. Lineage (GTDB taxonomy): Bacteria > Pseudomonadota > Magnetococcia > Magnetococcales > Magnetaquicoccaceae > Magnetaquicoccus > Magnetaquicoccus inordinatus. The sequence continues at coordinate 2,528 of NZ_RXIU01000200.1, forward strand.
GCTTTGGTGAGCGGGTGCATGGGCAGATGTGGTTACCGTGCGTGTGCTTCCCCAATCATAGCGAGAATCGTATCAGATTCTGTCAAACTTGTCCCAATAATAGTTGTTGGGATAAGCCATCCCAACAACTATTTCTGCAGGGACATTGAAATCAATCGGTTGGAAGTTTGCCGTTCGCTGTTCTTCGCCGGTTTCGCCGGTTGCTGCCATCTACCTTGCGCCGGTTCCGCCGGTTGATACCGTTTTCGCGGGTACCTTGCTGCCGGTTTGGTGTTTTTTTACCAACCGCCGTGATCTGTCGTGAATGATATCGTTCGACAAACCTTCGCACGAAAACACCATCCTGTACGCCGCACTCGCATTCCCCGTGCGGAGGTATTCCCGGTGGAACAGTTCTTCCTTGCTCTCACCCGATTGCATTGCCCTCTTGCTCACGTTGATTGCCGACGCGATGGTCATAAGCGATGCCATCCAGACACGCCAGGCTGTCATCCTGCTCATCCCCACCTTGGCGCAGATCGTCTTGCGCGGCATCCCCTCGGCATGCATCCACACCAGCCGCGCCTGGTCCGGTTCCAACCAGCACAGCCACTGCAATGCCTCGTCCATGCGGGTGATGGCCTCCGGGGTTGGAGGGTCAAGCCGGAGTTTTACCTCATCCTGTCCCGATGCGTCGGCGAGGTCAATCACCACCTCCGGCCAACTACTGACATAGCCCCTGGGCTTCAACCCGCTGATGCGCAGTAACCGCAGGGTTCTGACTGCCTCTTCCATTTGGGCGGCCACCATTTTTGCGGTCCATTTGCTGTTACCGTTTTTGTCCATGCTGCTTCCCCCTGTGTCCACGCCCATACAGTTTCTCCCCAAGCTGACGCACCAACTCCTGCTCCACCCAGGTGAGGCGCGTGTCGTTCTCTGCCACGACGAGAATGCCGTGGCTGTTCCAGCCGAACACCTTGGCAGCCTCGGCATTGATGGTGAATCCCTGAACCCGCCCCAGAGATGAACGGGGTTGCGCTGGCCCGCCGATCATGGCATCACCTCTTCGTCGAGCACCCAGTGCAAAATAGCCAACGCATCGGCGGCATTGTCATCGGCAGGGTTATGACCCTTCCGACGCATGGCTTCGATCACCTCAGCCTTGGACGCATTGCCTTTCCCCGTGGCGTGCCGTTTGATGGTACCGACCGGCACACCCCGGTATGGAATCTCCTGCTGCTCGGCCCAGGCAGTCAGATGCGCCAGGAACCCTCCGTAGACATGGGCGGCCATCACACCGGCATGGGCACGGACCTCTTCAAACCAGATCGCCTGGATCGGTCCGGCAAACCGGTTTACCTCATCCAGCCAATGCTTGAACCGAACGAAGGCCATGCCACCCCCCTCGAACCGGCCCGGCTTGAACTCCACCGTGCCGTTGGTGATGGTGCCGTCACCCTGACGCAACGCCCATCCCATTTTTGTTCCCAAGTCCAGGGTGAGGATCGTCCCTTCCCCTGAGGTGCCCTTGTAGGGCAAAGTTGCTCCAGCCATTTCTTCCTCCTGTGGGTTGATGTGGTCAGGGTGGCGACGCGACCGGCCAAGATCATCGTCGCCACCCGTCCCAGCTTGTTGTTTACCTGTTTGCCCCCGTTCCCGCTTCCCGTTCCCGCTGTGCGCGGGGATATATAAATATCCCCGCGCACGCGTGTAGGGGAGTAGCCGGGAATTGGGAATGGAAGAATTTCATTTTTATTTTCAATATGTTCTACGTTCCCAAAAACCTCCGGGAACAGACTCGTTCCCGACGCCAAAAAGTGGCACCAACCAATTGAAATTGCTTGTTATTTACGTTCCCGGCACCTTCGGGAATTCCCGACACACTTTTTTGCATTAACCAATTGAAATAATTTTACATTCTCCTTCGGGAACGGATTCCGTTCCCGGCCTCTTCCCAAAAGCCTCCAACCCCGCTTTTGGACCTTTTCCATGCATTCCCCGGGTGCTGATTTCCACGCCTGGAAGCAGACTGAAATGTGGAAAATCCACCGTCGGGAACATACGATTCACTCTTCAATGTCGTCTGCACCATGCACAAACTCCCCACACCCTTTGGCAAAAGGACCGTCTGGCACGTCAAGCCATTTCGGTTCGTGGGAACCGGTAGCCATGCCCTTCACCACTCTTGACGGACGTTCATTCATGAGCTGCTGCACCAATGCCTCAAGGCGCGCCCGGCCAATCTCGTGAAAAAATGGAGGCAGACGGTTTCGCTGCCGGTAAACACCAGGTCCACCGGTGTGGGTAAATGGCCGACCATTGATGGCAGCTTGCTTGATGGCGTCGACCAGAAGGTCCGCCAACTCATAATCGGGCATGGTCAAAACGCGCAGATCCGTCGTTCTGTCCGTCAGGAGACCGGTGAACGAATCGCGCACAAAAATGCGCACCGTTTTGTCTGTCGGCCAGTTGCTCTTTACCACTGCGCCCCGGAACACCGTATCGCGTTCGTAGTGTGCTCCAAGCTGTTGACATATTTGTTCCGACTCTTCCGCATCGACCCCCCATATGGCATAGCTCCATCGCCCACCATCCACGAGCGCAGTGGTTCCGCGAATGGCCTCGCGTGCATCGCTGGCTGTCAGAATCGCCCGGTTCCCGGCCTTGCGAAAATGGTGCGTTGCCAGTACGGTTGCCCTGGTTTCCGCCGCAATACGGCCCAGTGCGGCAAAAAACATGTTTCCCGCCGCTGGGTCTGCGTTGACATCGGCACCGGCAAAACTCTGCAGGGGATCAATGACCACCAGCCGCAAGTCAGGGATGGCCAACAGGTCATCGCGCAAGTCGTCATACTCTTTGGTCAGGGTGGGCCCGTCCCGTCCGACACTCACCAACGGGAACGCGCCCCCGGCATTTGGCAGGGGCAGCACGATCAGCCGGGAATTTTTTGTCAGTTGTGGGGAGAGACCGTACAGTCGCCGATGCACCTCCTCTTGATCATCCTCGGCGGTCAGCATGACGGCGGTACCGATTTCCGGTTCGAGTTGGCCTCCCAATGCAAACAGCGGCATCGTCATTCCAGGAACCACGGAGGCTGTTTTTACCACAAGGTCCAGAAGGAGCATGCTTTTCCCGGCTCCACCAATGGCCGCCACCATGCCGGGCACGGCCAGAGGCAGGACACCACGGATCAACCACTTGCGTTCCGGAGGGGGACCAACGTAACGGTCGAAGGTCCAATCCAGCAGGTTGAACCGGGACTTGGAAACCGTTGTGGCGGTATGTTGCATCTCCTGCCGTTCGGCACTGTCCAGAAATTCATGGACATTCATCCCTTCGGCGATGGCATCGGCCGCGTCCCATTTGGGTGGTCTGTCATCGGGCGGCATCAGGATGGCAACATGCACTGCACCGGCCTGCAGAGCGGCACGGGCTACGTTGACGGCATGGTCCCAACCGGGCATATCCTTGTCCGGCCAGATCAGCAGATGCCTGCCAGCCAATGGCGACCAGTCGGTCTTTTCAACCGGCGCGTTGGCACCGTGCATGGCGGTGGTAGCAACGATGCCGATGGATTTCAGTGCGTCGGCGCATTTCTCACCCTCAACCAGGACCACACGGTCGCTGGCCACGACCGCTGGCAGGTTGTAGAGTGGGCGCGGATCGGGTGCCTGATGGCGACGGGCACGAACATCCCAGGGGCGGAACTGCTTGCCGGATGGAGGATCGTACCGGTACATGCGGCACAGCAGGCTTCCGTCCCGGTCGTGGTAGTCCCATTGTCCGGTGGGAGGGCCCAATTCATCCATGGGCGGGGCATTTCGGTTGGTCTTGGGGCGCATGCTGGGAGTGGCCTCTCCCAGCCATGAGCTGATGTCGTCCAGAATTTTCGGAAAATCGCTCCTGGTATCCCAATGATGCACCTCTGCCCACAGGCCAATAATGTCGCCCCCCTGGCCCGTGGCATGATCACACCACATGCCCGCCTTGGAGCCGGAGAGTTCCACCACCATGCTGTCACCTGGGTTGCCCTGCACATCACCAACGTAAAACCTGCCACTGCGAACCTTTCCGGCGGGCAGCAGGTGAACCAGAGCGGATTCCAGGCGCTCCAGCAGGCGAGCCTTCAACCGGTCAACATTGGGCCGTGATTCAGACGAGGGGGCGGCAGC
>NZ_RXIU01000201.1 GCF_004217665.1 Candidatus Magnetaquicoccus inordinatus
AAAAGATTAAAAGATTAAAAGATTAAAAGATTAAAAGATTAAAAGATTAAAAGATTAAAAGATTAAAAGATTAAAAGCAAAATCCCAGGGATTCCATCCCTGGACCCGGCCAGGGAGGTGCCCTCCCTGGACCCGCAGTTGTGTTGGGTGGTGAATAGTTACTGATTTTGTAACTATTCAGGTTTGTGCTGGCTCGCCAGCTCTACCCTGAATAGTTGCCGCTATGATCAGCTTTCTCAGTCCGCTCAGCATGATACCGACTGTGCGGGAATGCGTTTATTGCCGCAGGCAGCACGCACTGCGGCGTAAAAACGCGATGCTACTATGCGCGGATCCCTATCAATGTTTGTGATGTTGATGTTCTTGTGCGGCGGCGCTGGGAGCAGCACGGACATCTGCGCTGACAGTTTCCTGGCTGCCATCGCTGAGCTGCAGCATCAACGGCACCTTATCACCGGCCTGCAAAGCTTTACCACGCAATCCAATCAGCATCATATGATAGCCACCTGGTTTGAGTGCAACCTGGCCTCCAGCATCTATCACCAAGCTGTCTCGGGCCACCATACCAGCAACCCCACCCTGCTGAACCGTCTCATGAAACTCTACACGGGCAAACATCGGGCTGGCAGCGCCAACAACCGTTTTTCCTGCCTTCCCTGTGTTGCGGATAACCATATAGGCCGCAGTAGTCTGCATGTTTGGTGGCGTGGCCCGTACCCAGGCATCCTGAATCGATAAATCTCCCGCCCACGAGAACATTGGAAAACCACTGAATAATAATGCCACCCCCCAGACTTTACTGTTCATAGCGCCGCATCCCCTAAAAAAAAGTTTACTTTCCCTGTTGGCAGGCCGTATCTTTGCCCACCACCGCACTGCACTTAAAGCAGCAAACCGCTCTTTTTATGTTGCATTAACCGTCAAAGAATAGACGATCCCGACAAAACCATGACACCTGCACGAGGTATTTCATGACAATATTGGTCGATCAAGAACGCAACCGCTTGCTCTCTGCCTGGCAAAAATTGGCCAAGGAGGAGCAACGCACGGTACGTCTTTTTGCTGAGTTTTTGGCCCAACAAAGCAGCACTGCCCTGTCGCAACAGGAGATTCCGCAGGAGCCGCTCTCCATTCCTAAACCGGAACATGAGTCAGCCGTATTGGCCATGAAGCGGCTGAAAAAAAGCTATCCCATGATCGAAGCAGACTTTTCTTTGCTAGAGACTGCCTCACAACTGCTGCTCAAGCGCATCATGGGTACTCCCGACGCTGAGGTTATAGCGGAATTGGAGGAGCTGTTTGCCAAGCGCTATCTTGCCTGGAAAGAAGAGCGCGCGCAAACCATCTCTTCCTAAGGACCAGAGCAAGCGAATTTGCCCATTTCCACACGGTTGCCACAAACTTGAACTGTGCAGGTCGGGCATCCGCCCTCCCAAAGAGTGCCCCTCCGGGGCACAAATTTGTGCGTCGTGCGCGAATGCTTCGCATTCGCTTTTGTAAAACGCCGCACATTTTCAGCAGGACTTTGCCCTGCACCCACCAGGAGGAGATAATCTCCTCCTGGACCTCCATAATAATTTATTGTTCTATTTTTATGCGAACATCCCGCATATCAATAACAATATTGTATTTTTACTCTACCAAAAGGCATTTAGAACATTTAACGAGTTGTTGCTGAGATCTTTACGGGCTCTTTTTATGTAAAGGGACCGAAGGAGGGGCTGTCCAATCCGCCGGGGTAGTGCCGTCCACAGAGAGTCGTTCACCGATCATCAGCAAAAACAGCAGGATGCTCACTCCTATCAACAGCCACGCAATCCGTTGCTCGTGTTTGCTCAATAGCGGTTTTTCGCCATTTTCGCCATCCAATAGCTCCTGTTGTGGGGGCGCAGGATGCCAAACACGCCAAAGCAGACGTGTGCCATAGAGGAGACCAATAACTACCAATAAGCCCAAAGACAAGAGCAGCAAAATACGCACGGTGTCGATTCACACAGAATGAGATGAATATTCCGTCATACTGCCAATAATGCACCTTGGCATGATTTTGGCAGTATGACGGACAGGTGGAGCTGCCGCCTTAACGACGCAAGACGACGATCGGAATCTCTTCAGAGCTGTCCAGAGTGTTCTTGGCTTGGTAACGGGAGCTGATATGGCGCGCCGCTACATAAGGTACCACACGTGAGGTGTGGGTAGGCGTAGAAGAGTTGACAGAGGCAGTGTGCGCAGTTGACGATTTGCTGCGGTTTTTGACGGAATGGACCGCTTTGGGCGAGGGGACAGGGCGCGGTGAGCGCATGGATGGAGTGTCATCATTCTCCTCATCATTGTCCCCCAGGAGGCGAACAACACGCTGATGGGCGTCAGCTACAAGAGAGGGGTCGCTGTCCTGCTTTTTCCGGGCCCGATATAGTTTTTTCGGATTGTTGCTGTTTCCTGGCACGGTCTTTGCGAAATAGCTTAGTACGTTGTGGATGTAGCGCTTGGTAGCCGGAAAAGGCGGTACACCGCCAAAGCGACTGACTGCGTTTGGACCGGCGTTATAGGCGGCCAAAGCCATCGGCAGACTGTTGGGATAGCGTTCCATCATCTGTTTGAGATAGCGGGCGCCACCGCGAAGATTTTGTTCGGGGTTAAAGCGATTGCTTACTCCCAATTCGCGAGCGGTTTCCGGCATCAATTGCATCAGGCCGACGGCACCGCGAGTGGAGACCGAAACGGTATCAAATTGCGATTCGACGGCTACCACTGCCTTCAGGAGATTGGGATCTACCCCCTCCTGTTGGGCGACTTGGCCGATCAGGGAGCTGAGTTTGGGTGGGCTGGCCCACACCACGCTGCTTCCCAGTAGTAAGAGAAGAGCCACTCCCAACCAAAGGGAGCCTCTTCTGTTAGACCAGGAGGATCCCCCCCATTTGTCTTCCACACGGAGCGTAGTTTCCTTGTGTGGCATGTCTGTGACTGAAAAAGTCGTTATTTCTCGAATAAGTACATTGTTTAGCATCATGTATTCTCTCTTTCGATAAGCCATACATCTCCAGTCTCTCCCGCAGATAGCCGGGCAAATCGAAGCGCAGTTTACCAGTATTATTTTGTTTTGAAAAGAATTTTTTATGATCCATGCACATTTTCTCTGCATGCTCTGCAAAAGTTTCGTAAAATGATGGATCGACCGTATAAAATTCGGAATGAATGCAAGGACCTATAATTGCATATATTTCATTAATCGAGGCGCCGGCATTGCACATTGCCTGCAGGCAGGATTCGCTGACGCCGTGGAGTGCGCCACGCCAACCAGCATGGGCGGCACCGATGATTCGTGCCTGGGGATCGGCAAACAGGAGAGGGGCGCAATCGGCGGTCATGATGGCCAGGAGTATGCCGGTTTCGCGACAGATTTGTGCATCGGCCTCTGCCGGATGGGGCAAGGGGTGGGAGTCTACCGTGATGGTGGTGGTTCCATGCACCTGGTCAAGAAAGCTGATGCCACGCAAGGAGTCCCCCAAACAGGCGGTCAGACGTTGGCGATTTCTGGCAACAGCCAAAGGATCATCCTGTACATGTGTCCCCAAATTGAGACTGGAATAGGCGCCCTGGCTGACCCCCCCATGTCTGGTGGTAAAAAAATAGAAGATTCCTGGCCACTGCTCGCTACTTTCCGGCACCAGTAGTGGGATTGTCTCTTGCTTTTTGCTTAGAGGGTCTGTCATACTATAGGACTTTATTTGCATGAGCCGATCTTCCTTGCTCCGGCACACTTTAAGCGGTCGGGGCTGTTTTGGTTCCGTGTGCTTGTCGCGTGTGCGGCAGGGTAGCGGAACATTTTTTTGGTAAGCCGAAAGGAGGCACTGTGGCTTTTTACGAAACCATCTATATCTTACGTCCAGATCTGACTACCGAACAAGTGGAGCAGATCAACAAACGGGTAGCCGATATTATTGCCGGGCAGGGGGGCAAGATTTTGGAGACCGAATTGTGGGGACGCCGTCAACTGGCCTATCCGGTCAAAAAAACAGGCAAAGGCTTTTATGTCTTTCATGTTGTCGAAGGGGGCGGACCTCTGGTGGCAACCTTGGAAGCATGGCTGAAAATCAACGAAGATGTGCTGAAATATCAGTCCATTTCGGTGCGCAAGCCCAAGTCAGGACCATCACCGTTGCTGCCGTTTGAAGAAAAACGGCCAGAAGGTGAGGCTGGCACCGGTCAGCTTGCCAACGAAGAGGAAGAGGCCGCTTCGGCCATCAATGCCTTCGAGGATGTGTAGTGCCTGATCCGGTAGTGGTCGTGCCGGAGCGTGCCAACCATATTGTTTTGGCTGGGACGTTGGCCGACAAGCCGGAATTTCGTAGTACGCCGTCAGGACGATTGCTCGCCTGCTTTATCTTGGAACATCTTTCCCAAGATGCGGCCTTTTCCGCACAACGCATCGAAGTGCGGATGGAGGTGTCGGCATTGGGCGATTTGGCTACTAGGTGTCGTAGTTTGACCACTGGCCAAGCGGTATGTGTGCAAGGCAGGCTCAATCAAAAGCGTTGGATTCGCGATGGCAAGATCCGTTGGGGAGCGATCGAGTTGTTGGCGGAGCAGATCAATCTGTTGCCGGATGATGCGGGCAACAGCCATTGATGGCAAAGGATCATGCCTGTTTTGCGAGTCGTAGATTCCGTTTGGAACCTTTCAGAATGAATAAAGGATAATTGTATCCATGTCAGAATATTCTGCTCCCGAGTCTGGGCACTCGGAAAATCGTAGTAGTGAGCCGGCTAGCGAAGGCAATGCGCGTCCTTCTGGCGGCTTTCGTCGCCCCTTTTTGCGTCGTCGCAAGGTATGCCTGTTTTGTGCCGACAAATCGGTAATTATCGATTATAAAGATCCCAAACTGCTGCTGCGTTTTATCACCGAGCGTGGCAAAATGGTTCCCAGCCGCATTACCGGTGTCTGCGCGCCGCATCAGCGCCATTTGAGCAAGGCGATCAAGCGGTCGCGCAATATCGCTCTCTTGCCGCATTTGGTTTCCTAGCGGTTGCCAGCATGCTTGTAGTTGCGGTCGGTCGGCAGATGCTCGACTTAACCTTGCTCTCCTTCGGCAAGCTGCTGTTTGGGTGGGCGAGAGAGGTTGTCGAAATGGTACGGTTGCGGGCTGTTGACAATGCATTGCTGCCGGTGCGCCGCTGATGTTGTATCGGTTGACGGTACATCCCTTTGCTGCCGGAGCCATGGCGACCATTCTGCTGTTGTTGCCTCTTTGGTTACCGTTGCTGACTCCGGTACAAGCTCTGGTGCCCTTGCCGCTGTTTCTGGTCACTCTGCGGGCAGGCAATAGAGCCGGTTGGTGGGCGGTGCTGGTTTTGTTGCTGGGTGCAGGTGTGGTGGGTGGCGGAGGAGTTTTTCCTCTGGTGGTTTTTCTCCTCTTTGCCGCCTTCCCCTTGCTGGCAGCCCGCTTGCTGCGCCAGGGGTGGCAGACCAGCCATTGTGCCTTGATTGCCTTTCTCTTGGGCAATGGCGTGTTGGTGGTCATCCTGGCCATCACTCTCGTCATGGGGCTGGATATGCCGCTCTTGCTCTCTGCCGAAATGAACGGCATGAAAGAGGCGGTATTGACAGCTTTGGGCGAGCAGAAGATGGGTAGCGCCGCTCTGGCGGAGTTTCGTCACACTCTGGAGCAGATTATTGCCGTGGTCAGTCTGTTGTTACCGGCAATGGTGCTGACCAGTTGGTATCTGATCCAGGTGGCCAATTTGCTTATTGCTCGTGGCGTTTTGCTTCGTTGGGGCGAATGGGGCATCGCAGCGGAACATCTGTCGGCAATGCGCTTGCCATTTCCGCTGGTGTGGGCGGTAATCGCCATGGCTCTCTTGGCTGTTTTTGCCCAAGGTCCATGGCGTTTTGTTGGTTTCAACTGGGGATTGTTTCTGGCTGTGCCCTATTTTTTCCAGGGCTTAGCCATATTGCATCGGGCTCTGCAGTGGTATCAAGTCAGCCATATGCTGCGGGTTGCTGTTTATACGGCACTCTTTTTCTGGACCAGTTTGGTCCTGCTGTTGTTTCTGGTGGGACTCTTCGATACGTGGATTGATTTTCGTCTACGCTTTTTTGACCACAAAGAAGGGGAAAACCCTTCGGGGAGGTGATTGCTATGGAACTGATTTTGCTTGAGAAAATCGGCAAATTGGGAGATTTGGGTACGGTAGTCAAGGTGCGTAACGGTTATGGACGCAACTTTTTGATTCCGCAGGGCAAGGCGTTGCCGGCTACTCCGGCCAATCGCGCCCGTTTTGAGGCTGAACGTCAGGCTTTTGAAGCGCGTCAGGAGGAGATCAAACAGTCTGCCGAAAATTTGGCCACACAGATCCAGGAGGTAACGGTGGTTTTGGATCGTCCGGCGGGCTCTTCCGACAAACTGTTCGGATCGGTCACCAATGGCGATATTGCCAATTTCTTTCAGGAGAAGGGCATCACTGTTCCGCGCAGCACGATCGATGTGCCTCGGCCCATCCGTACTTTGGGCGAGCATTTGGTGCGTATTCGTTTGCATCCCGATGTGATTCCGGAGATTACCATATCGATCACCCGTCGAGTCA
>NZ_RXIU01000202.1 GCF_004217665.1 Candidatus Magnetaquicoccus inordinatus
GATTAAAAGCAAAATCCCAGGGATTCCATCCCTGGACCCGGCCAGGGAGGTGCCCTCCCTGGACCCGCAATAGTTTTTGGTGGTGAATAGTTACCAGAGAAGGCAAATTAATTGCCCAGCATTCAAATTACAACTTCATCTTGTGGCTGAAAAAATGATACGATGAATCGTTGTTGATTTGAGAAACGCTCTTGCACCCTTTGTCGATACCATTCATGCCTTGCGCAGTATCTTCATGTGAAAAGGAAAAATGATGTTCCAATCGGGTTTGACAAGAATGATTGCGGCGTTTTTTCTCTTCTTAGCCACTCCCCCGCTGTTGCATGGCCATTCTGGCCTGCCGACCACCTTAAAAGGTCCAGCCTTTGCCAATCCTGAGGAGGTTGCCACTAAAGAAGAAGCGTGGCAAAAGCAACCGATACGCTATAACGCCCAGGATATGGGTGCTGAAGTAGTGGTTTTGTTGGATCAAAACAACTATCCTGGATTGTTACCGTTGATTCAGGCTTTTGCCCGCAAGCAACAGATCAAGGTTGTCGTGCGCGAGGGAACTTGTGGCCCGGCCATCGAAGGATTACAACGCAAAGAGGTGGATATAGGAGGTTCCTGTTGTCCGCCGGCAGCGGCGGACCGTTTGCCCGGATTGCGCTGGCATACCATAGGCATAGCTCCTTTAGCAATATTGGCCAATGCTGGCGACCCCATCACACAATTGAGTGCGGCAGAGGTACGCTCTATTTTTCGTGGTGAATGGCTGCGCTGGTCACAAGTGCCTTCTGTGGCACAACTGGTTGCGAAAGATCTGCCGATTCACCCGATCATCCGTTTTCATTGCAAAACGCGCCCCGGACATTGGCGCTTGCTTTTGGACAACAAAGAGCTCTTTTCCAGCCGCGCAGACGAGGTGGGCAGCATGTTGGATATGGTCACCAATATTGCCAAGCGCCGAGGCACATTAGGCTATGAAGAGAATTGGCATACCATCAATCAGCCGCGTTTCCGGGGCAAAGTCAAAACTCTCGCTGTGGACGGCTTTCATCCGCATGACCGTAAAGCGGTGGCATCAGGAAAATATCCCTTCTATTTCACATATAATGTCTCCACCTGGAGCAGCACCACGACCAGCAATGCCAAAGCCAGCCAATTGGTGGAATATCTGCTTGCGCATGCGGAAGAGATTGATCCCTCCTACCATGTGGTACCAGCCTCGGAGTTAAAAAAGCAGGGTTGGCAATTCAAAGGGGATGAGCTGATTGGTGAACCACCCTGGTTGCAAACGGTAGCACCGCCATGAGGCCATGGCAGCAACTGTGGCGTTCTGCCTCTCTGACCAGCAAAACTGCCTTGATTATGATTGTAGTGGGTACTCTCTTTTTGAGTGCGGTAGACTATTGGCAAACGATTCAGATCCGCAGCACCTTTCGCAGCCGTTTGTTGAATGAACTGGAGGTACAGGCACAACGAGACCGTCTCTTGTTTGACCAGCATTTTCGCGCTCAGGAGCAGGCGGTACAGTTGTTTGCGCAACGCTCGATTTTGCACCACTATGTCAGCGAAAAACAGCAGGAGTGGCAACAGGAGAGCGCTCCTCGACAGTGGCAGGAACACCACCCCCCTCCCTGGTTACCCACACGTTCACTGATGCGCAATCTGATTGCAGCTCCTTATATTCTTTTACTGGATCAGCGACAGCAGATTCGCGAGATATACAGGGAACAGGAGACACTGCCGGCTCTTGCCCCCAGTTTATTGCAGAGAATCAGCGCTTTGCCCTCTGACAACGAACCCAATCATATCATCAGCGCAGCAGAAGGCGCAGTCTATCTGGTTTCGGCAGGAGAAATTTTTGATCATCAGCAAAATGTTATCGCCACTATTGTCTGGATTGCACCACTTGATAATGATTTTTTATCCATTTTTCATACCACCACCGAATCGGACAGTATAGTTGTCTTGTTGCACGGGATTACTGGCGAGGTGTTTGCGAGCAGCCGCCCAGAGCGGGTAGCGAGCGGACAAACCCGTCAACAACTGGAAAAAGAGAATATTTTATTTGGCAAATTGCTCGATTATGGTTCGGCAGTCCAGGTACCGATCCATTTTATCAGCATGGTTCCTTTGGCAGATATTGATACCATCAGCTTTGCGGTCAGACAAAGCATCCGTGATCAATTTGTGTTGGGTTATGGCATTCTTGCACTGTTATTATTGACAATAATAATATTGATTATTCACAAGGTACAGCACTCCACAGAAAAAATGGTAGCGGTCACAGCACAGCAATTGGGTTTACAGCCGCAGCAGGAGCACTCTGGGGATCATCTGGAGTTGATTGAACAGCAGTTGCAATGGATGACACAAGAGATATTGCGCTCGCGACAGCAGGAGCAGGCTCGGCAAGAGGAGCTGCAGCAGATCAATGAATCGCTGCATGCTTCTTTGCAGGCCATTCGCCAGGCGCAAGAGCATCTGGTTGCCTCAGAAAAGATGGCTTCGTTGGGAATCCTGGTCGCAGGGGTGGCGCATGAGATCAACACGCCGGTTGGCACGGGCATTACAGCCGCCTCTTTTTTGGAGAGCAAATGTCAGGAGTATGCGCTCCGTATCGAGAACGACCCACCCAGCCAGGCAGAGTGGCAGCAACTGTTTTTGGATCTGCGAGAATCCTCGCAGATGGTCTTGAGTAATCTGATGCGTGCGGCAGAGTTGGTACGCAGCTTCAAACAGATTGCTGTAGACCGCACCCAGGAGGAGCGACGACTGTTTGGTTTGCAGGATTATCTGCACCATGTGTTACGCAGTCTGCATCCCCTGCTGGCACGCAGTCGCCACAGTATCACGGTGCACTGTCCTGAGGAGATTGTATTGGACAGTTATCCAGGCTCTTTTTCGCAGATTCTGACGCAGTTGGTAGTCAATTCGCTGATGCACGCTTTTCGTGATGGAGAGGCGGGCAAAATCAGCATTGACGTCCTCCGCAGGGAACACAGTCTGCACATCTTTTATGCGGATGATGGTTGCGGGATGAGTCAAGAGGAGCGGCAACGTATTTTTGATCCCTTTTTTACCACGGCCCGCCATCGGGGGGCGCATGGTTTGGGATTGCATGTGCTCTTTAATTTGGTCACACAAAATTTGCAAGGCAGCATCCACTGTGACACTGCTCCTGGCCAGGGCACCCGTTATGAAATTATCATTCCACAACGTGACACCTATCAGAGCAGCTCTCCAAGCCCACGCGCAGACGAGGAGACGTGATCTCCACAGATTGCCTGTCTTGAATGATTTCTCAAACCCCACGCGCAGACGAAAGGTGATCTCAAGCCCCAACACGCTGCCGACTTGCAAACGCTCAACAGTTACGCACAGCCTCCCTCTTCATACAGCTTCTGCAAGCAATCAGTCATTACATTCCATAATATTATAGCGATTGCACCATATTATTAATTGTTTATACTCATATGGCAACAATTATACATTGTGTGCATGTATATGTTTCAGAAAATTTTTTCTATATTGATAATCATTTTCAAGCAAAATTATCCTTGCAAAAACAGATACTGGTTATGCAATCACTCTGTTAAGACTTGACGAAAATACACAAATTAGTTTATATCTTAAGAAACGTAAAATAACAAATAATTATTGGAACAGATGGTGCTGATCTGCAGGTTATGAGACGACAATGGGCAACAGCGTACAGGACACACAGACAGCAGAGAGCATGCACATTTTGCTATTTGCAAACACCAGACACAGAGAAAAAGAGAGCGCCATTGCCGAACAGCGAATGGTCATCATTTATGCGAGAGAGGAGAAAACAAATCATGAATAAATATGTTGTTGCAGCAATGTGTGTGGTATCGCCTCTGCTGCTGAGTGCTGTTGCCGGGTCTGACGAACCGACACCATCGCGACATACCCGCTATACCAGCCTGAAGATTGGGGGAACCTTTCCACGTGACATCGAAGATAGTGGCGTCACAATCTCCTTTGCGAATGGGTTAAGTGGTTCTGTTGCCATCGGCATGAAGTTGAAGAACTCTATGCGTATCGAATTGGAAGGAGCCTATCGTAAAGTCGATTTTGAGAAAGCCACGGTTGGTCGAAATTCGGTCAATTTGAATGGTGATATTACGTCCAAATCGCTAATCGCCAATGTATATTATGATTTTAACAACAGCAGCAAGGTCACCCCCTATATTTTTGGCGGAACAGGTTATTCTTGGCACAATGGAGAGGTATCTCTCGGCAATGTGAGCATCAAAGGTTCCGGCAGTGACTTGGCCTATCAGGCAGGCGTCGGCATGAGCATTGAATTAAACCCCGGCATATCCGCAGATATTAACTACAAATATTTTGGCATACGTCTGACGGGCGAAGATTTTGGCACCCATGAGATTCTTGCCGGACTCAGCTTTGGCTTTTAGCTGTTCTGAGCCCTTGCATCAACCAGCAGAACGGGTGGATGCAAGGGCATGTTTGCCAGGAACGCTGCAGTCAGCGTAACCGTATCTTGGCTCAGATGCTGCCGCTGCCGACGCGGCCAATTGCTTTGCATTGTCAACTGTCTGGCGTTTTCCTGCGGCTAAACCAGAGGTGCCTGCGGCGATAAAATCATCCTGCCATTGGCCAATAGTCTTGGTGCTGACACCATAACGGCGAGCCAGTATAGATGCCGGTTCCTCTCGCCGCAACAAGGCCAATACGATCTGCGTGCGCTGTTCTGGGGTCAAATTGGATGGTTTGCCCATGTTATGTCCTCCTGATTCTTGTCGGTTGCTTGGGGCATTATCCGAAACTAACCGTTTCCAAACAACCATGGGCAAGACATAATTTTTACTTTGTTCATTTCTCTCCCAGTTGTTGCCGTATCCTGATTGTAGACTGGTCTTTCCGTCTCTGGTAGACTGCCGGATGTCCCCACTCCTGGCTACACTCCAAAGAATGGTGCACGAATCAAATGCTTGAAGATATTCAAAAAACTCTGTGGGCAGCAGCAGACAAGCTCCGAGCCAACATGGATGCGGCGGAATACAAGCATCTGGTGCTTGGTCTGATTTTTGTTAAGTACATCTCCGACACCTTCAGCGCCCGACAGGCAGAGTTGAAGAGGAGATTCGCTAACCCAAAAGACGAGTACCACCTCCCGGATGCCGCTCCTGCGGACATCAAGGCCGAGTTGGAGGAGCGGGACTACTACACCGCTGCCAACGTCTTCTGGGTTCCCGAAGCGGCACGTTGGGAGGCTCTTCGCTCCTCTGCCAAGCATCCGCAGATTGGTAAGTTGATTGATGAGGCTTTGACCCTCATCGAAGCCGAAAACCCAAAGCTGAAGGGGATTCTGGACAAACGGTACGCTCGCGCTCAACTCCCGGATGGCAAGTTGGGAGAGTTGATTGACCTGATTTCCACCATTGGGTTCAGCACGGATGCGGGTCAGGCACGGGATATTCTGGGTCAGGTGTATGAGTACTTTTTGGGTCAGTTCGCAAGTGCCGAGGGCAAAAAGGGTGGTCAGTTCTACACCCCATCCTCCATCGTCAAGACCCTGGTGGCGGTGTTGGCTCCCCATCATGGCAAGGTCTACGACCCTTGCTGTGGTTCAGGTGGGATGTTTGTGCAGAGCGAAAAGTTCATCGAAGCGCATGGTGGCAAGAGAGGCGATGCCTCCATCTATGGTCAAGAGTCCAATCCAACCACATGGCGTTTGGCCGCCATGAATCTGGCCATTCGGGGTATCGACTTCAACTTGGGAAGAGAACCGGCGGATACCTTCACCAAGAATCAACATCCTGACTTGAGAGCCGATTTTATTCTGGCCAATCCTCCTTTCAATGTAAGTGATTGGTGGCATGGTTCGTTGGCCGGTGACCCGCGTTGGGTTTATGGAGACCCTCCAGCGGGGAATGCCAACTACGCTTGGTTGCAGCACATGCTCTATCACTTAAAACCAACTGGTCGTGCTGGCATTGTGTTGGCCAACGGTTCGATGAGTTCATCCCAGAACAGCGAAGGTGACATCCGCAGAGCAATGGTGGAAGCGGACGTAGTGGAGGTGATGGTGGCTCTGCCGGGTCAACTTTTCTTCAATACCCAGATTCCCGCTTGTTTGTGGTTCCTGGCCAAACAGAAGAGTCAGCGCAAGGGTGAGGTGTTGTTCATCGATGCCCGCAAGTTAGGGAAGATGATTAGTCGTTCTCAGGCAGAATTGACCGATGAGGTCATCACCCGGATTGGCGATACGGTAGCGGCCTGGAGGAACAAACAGGATACCTACCAGGATACCCCCGGCTTCTGTAGGAGCGTCAAGCTCTCTGAAATTGCTGAACATGGACACGTTCTGACTCCCGGTCGCTACGTGGGAGCGGAAGAGGTGGAAGACGATGATGAAGCCTTTGCTGAGAAGATGCGGAAATTGACCGAAAAGCTGGGTGAGCAGATAGCTAAGGGACAGGAGTTGGACCAGTTGATTCGGCAAAAATTGGGTTCATTGGGGTATGAGTTCTGATGACCATGACGGATAAACTTGACCTGTCACCCTTGGAAAGAGCGATTCAGCGTCTCGATGAGGGATTGAGT
>NZ_RXIU01000203.1:0-4460 GCF_004217665.1 Candidatus Magnetaquicoccus inordinatus
GACCCAGCGTTGACAGATGCAGAGGATGCTGAAGAGATAACCGACCATGAGGATGAAGAGCCCTCCACACTCCTGACCTTGCCCACCTATGAGCAGGAGTCTACCATCCGGGATGAGGATGAGGATGCGCTGGTTGCGGCTGCTCGTGGAGCGCATGGCGATGAGCATGAGCTGTTGTCGGAAGATGATCCTTGGCAAGAGGAAGAGATTATCGCCCCGATAGAAACAAACAAGATGGAGCCCCAATTTGATGAGCTGCCTGGCGAGGCAGTGGTGGCAGCGGCGGCAGGAGCTGCCTTGCTGGCCAAGGGAGCACGTGGTTTAGCGGAAGAGCGGGAGCCAGAAATACCGCCCCAAAAGAGAAAAAGGAGTGCTCGAGCAGGTTTGGCAAGCAGTCCTACGGGAACATTATGGATGGCGGCAGGCGTTCTTCTGCTATTGGCAGTGGGATTGCTTTTGCGCACTGATTGGTGGGAATATACTCTGTTTAATTGGCGCAGTCCTTACCGTTTGACCGCTTTGGAGAGTTCTTGGCGCAACCATAGTGTGGGACAGTTGTTGCTGGTGCAGGGCGAAGTCACCAATCATGGCAGTTCGGCACCTCCCTGGGTACGAATCTCTTTGTTGGATGGGAAAAATAAAGTCTTGGCGACGGTACAGGTGGTGCCTGGCCGTGTGGTGGATAAGCGTGTTTTGGACGGAAGTGGTGAACAAGCCATTCAAGCGATGATCCGTTTGCAAGGCCAGGAACGCACCTCTACTGAGACAAGTTGGGCTAGCCACCGGCTGCCATTTCAGGCTATTTTTGTGAATCCACCGGGTGATGCGAGTCGATTCCAGGTGGATTTCAGTACCGTCGGTGCTCCCGCCACTCAGCAAAAAGCCCAACTCTAAGGAGGCTCCATGCTCATCGAATTCAGCATAGGAAATTATCTCTCTTTCTGCGAACGACAGACTCTGAGCTTGGCGGCCAGTGGTCTTTATCGGGAGTTGCCAGACAATACATTTTCCAGCGAATTGGCTCGTTTGCCCCGTTTATTAAAATCGGCAGTGGTATATGGACCGAATGCTGCCGGCAAAAGCAATATTGTGCGCGGTGCGTTGTTCATGTGGGATTTTGTGTTGAATTCTGCCAAAGGGCAGGCAGGACAACCCATTGAAATAAGACCTTTTTTACTGAACAGTCACAAGGTAAGTACCCCGAGTACCTTTGAGATGATTTTTATCGAAGAGGGTGTACGCTATCAGTATGGTTTTTCGGTCACCCGGGAACGGGTACATCATGAATGGCTGTTGGCCTATCCCCACGGTCGGCCACAACGCTGGTTTGAGCGGTATTATGATCCGGAGAGCGGTCAAGAGAGCTGGAATCTGAATAAAAAATTTTTACCGGGCAATCGTGAGGTATGGCGGGATGCAACACGCGCCAATGCTTTATATTTGTCCACAGCCATTCAATTAAACTGTATTCCGTTACGTCCTATTTTTGATTGGTTTGATAAAAAATTACGTGTTTTTCGACCCCATTCTGAAATTGGCCGTGAGCTCTCTGCTTCTCTCTGCCAAAGCCCGGAGGGACGTTTGCAGGTATTAAAATTTCTCAACCAGGCCGATATGGATATTGAAGGTATCCATGTGGAAATGAAAAAGATCGGCGAGTTGAGTATGGAAGATCTCCCGGAGGGGATTCGCAGCGCCTTGCAGTTGGAAATGTCGGGACAAGAGGTGATGGATGTCACTTTAGAACGTTCCGCCTCCGATACGGGAATTACTGTGCGTTTGCCTTGGGAATCGGAATCGCGGGGAACACAAAAATTGTTTGCCATCGCATGGCCCTGGATCAATATTTTGAAAGAGGGGCGTGTATTGTTCATGGATGAGATGGATACCAGTCTGCACCATCATTTGGTGCGGTTTTTATTCGGCATGTTTCACGATTCAGCCATCAATAAAGGTAATGCACAACTGGTCAGTACCACCCATGACACCGCCTTGTTGGACAACTCCTATCTTCGTCGTGACCAATTCTGGATGGTGGAAAAAAGTGCAGACCGCTGTAGTGAACTCTATCCTATTTCCGATTTTGACATCGAACGGGGCGAACCCTTGCAAAGACGCTATTTGGAAGGACAATTTGGTGCCGTACCCGCTCTGAAAAAATTTAAAGGATGGGGGTAATGGCAGTAGAAAGGCAATTACTCCGAACAAACAGGAGAGATCTGACCACTGCTGGTTTATCTGGAGGTGCCAGCGCTGGTAACGGTTGCGAGCGTTCCGCTACTTCATTGGAGCGTCGTAAACCCTCTCGTCCTCGTCATTCTCCACCATTATTGATTGCCAGTGATCAGGCAGCCAGTGGATATTTGCAGTGTTTGCTGCATGGTTGGCATTTGGAACAGGATGTCACCTTCATAACCTGTCCCTCGCATAATCCGCAGACAGTTGTGGAAGAGGGTTTACGTTTGGGTCAGAAAAAGGGATGCCGCCGTCTGTTTGCTGTGGTGGAGTGTGGCAGTCGACAATTGTGGCAACAGTTATCCAAACAGTTTGCTTCAGCAGATCTGCCTGTGCATCTTGTGACTGTAGCTCCC
Organism: Candidatus Magnetaquicoccus inordinatus; assembly: GCF_004217665.1. Lineage (GTDB taxonomy): Bacteria > Pseudomonadota > Magnetococcia > Magnetococcales > Magnetaquicoccaceae > Magnetaquicoccus > Magnetaquicoccus inordinatus. The sequence goes on from NZ_RXIU01000203.1 coordinate 2,592, forward strand.
TCCTTTCATCTGTGGTGGTTGTTGCATTTCCAGGAACTGACACCTGCTATTTGGTTGGATGCGGCACAGTTGGCCAACTGGCTCGAACAACCGCTACCCATGGATGTAGCGGCTATACTGCAGCACAAGGATAGCCTCTTTTCTTTAATCAGTAGTAAAATCTCTTATGCCCTCGCTCAGGCACGCGCCTTGTCGCAACTGCACAATCGAGACAACACCATTCCTACCTGGACCAATCTGCAGGAATTGGTTGATTTTCTGCATAAATTGCGTGACAAACGGAATCGTCTGCAGGGTTGAAGCTGGTCAACATCTGGCGAGGGGTTGCTGCTTGTGGTTGCGGATAAGTGGTTATCGCATCTTATTACCTTGTTCAAATATTCAATAATCATATAAAAATTGTGATCCATGCAGCCCATTCGTGGCAAATGCTGTTTTTGTAACAGAGCAGCTTCAGCCCGTTCTATCTCCCAACACACCTTCAGTTTATCGTATCTCCCAACACACCTTCAGTTTATCGTATCTCCCAACGCCCCTTCAGCTCATTGTATTTCCCAACGCCCCTTCAGCTTATCGCATCTTCTTCTATCCGACACAAACTCCACCTGAGCTGTTTTGCCAGAATGTTCATCTATCTGACTGTAACCATTGGCATGCAATCGGCTAACAGATCAACACCCAAAACCAGACTGGGTTCCACCGAGGTGTGTACATTGAGCGATGACAAGCAAATGGATGGCAATTTGCTGGCATCGTGGCAGGAGTCACAAAAAAAATGGAGCGGCTTGCACTTTTTTCTCAAGAAACGGAGCCTCTATACCGATAAGTTGAACAGGGAGTTTTTATTTATAGAAATTATGTGGCAATGATGGAGCTGACCATGCGCGATGAACATGTTTTGGATGAAGCCTTGCAAAGTCTGCAAAGTATCTGGGCATCATCTGCTGGCTGGGAACGCTGGGAGTTTGAGTTGCGACGCCAGGAAAAAATCATCCGTGGCTTTTGCCGCACCTCCCCAGCACGTGCCTATTATCTGCTCGGCCTGGTCGCCACTCTGCGCCAGGATGTAGTAGCAATGCACTCCTGCTTCCGCAACGCCCTGTTGCACAGCAGTTATGATGCCGATATCCAACGCGGCTATGGAATCTGCCTGGTCAGATTACGCTTCTTCACTGAAGCCCGTGAACAGTATGAAGCTATTCTGGCTCGACATGGGGAAGATTTGGAAACACTGGCCGAATTGATCATTACCTCACTGGCTACAGGTCGAATCCAGGAGGGAGTGCGCTGGATGCAACACTGGAGCCAACTCAGCCCCGATCGTCCCTTTGAAGAGATGGATGCCATTGCCAAAAGTGCCGCTCTGCTGGAACGCTATGGCATTTCCGATGATCATGTGGAACGTCTGCAAAAACTTGCTACCGCCATTTTGGCGCGTGAATCATTAAAAGTACAAAGCATTCACTACCGGGGTGTGCCCCTCGAAGAGCCACAGTGGATTGCTGCCGATATGATCGTGGATGAAAGTGAAGAGGTTTTGGAAGATTTGAATGGCAAACTGTCACGCATTCTGCACACCAATGCCCCACCACCACGCTTGGCTGAGGTAATCAAATTTACCTACTCCACCAACAGCAAAAGCGTTCCCTGATCTGCAGATAAATAGAGACACAGTGCAATGAAACTCCTCATTGCACTGTGTCGGCCGCGGATCGCTACTGCCCGCAATATACAAAGCCTACTCCAAAAGGGGATTATTTTGCTTCAGGCTTGAAGAGAGGCTATTCAAGTTTTTGTGTTTGCAATGCTGCCAATGAAGAGAAGATGTTCAGGATTTTGTGTTTGCAATGCTGCCAATGAAGAGAAGAT
>NZ_RXIU01000203.1:4682-6548 GCF_004217665.1 Candidatus Magnetaquicoccus inordinatus
GCTTGCTTCCATTAGGCGCTTAAGCCGACGCAAAGAGCGCGTCGGCTTAGTGTGAAAAGCGCGCCACAAACAAAGAACAAAACCCCAGAGGCTCCGCCTCTGGACTCCGCCAGGGGGATAATCCCCCTGGACCCGTAATTGCCTTAGCCGGAAAGTTATCCCGCATACGAACACAAACTGGCTGCCGTCCGGGTATCCATGTTGCGACCCCGGTTGGTGTGATCATCAATCTCTGCCGCACTACCAATCATCCGGCCAAACAGAAAGGTGGTAAAGGCAGCTCGCTCCAAGGATTCCGCAGTCACCTCGCCAGAGGAGTAGGGTTTCCACAACATTTTCAGCAAAATCACCGCAATCACCGCATCCACATTGACACAGTACACATTGGTGCTCACTCCCGCCTTGAACAAGGCATGCACCAATTTGTGGTAGAAATCCTGGAAAATATTGTACGATCCCCGATTTTTGAACAATTCGTCAACAAAGACCTCACGCGGATCAAAGTTGACATCCTTGCCTTTGAAAACCGGATGATTGACACAAGGAATTTTCAAATATTCCAATTCACCTGCCGACTTGGCCTTGCTCTTGTAGCCTTTGTACTCTTTTGCATACTGCATGGCCATCGCTTCCAAATCCAAACCATGATTGGAATTACCCGGATCATGCAAACCGCTATTCTGGAAACGCTCCATCAGAAAGGCAATGGCTTCATAACCATTGCCACCATGAGCAAATCCCGTATGAGTCAAAAAGCCCATATAGCCCTTGTTCACCTGAACTCTGCCTGGCGCTTCCGGCCCATCCGCGGAGACAGCACCTTTGGCTCCTTGTGCGGAGATCGTTCCGGGACCATTGGTAATCAAAAGCCCCATCAATACCGAAAACGAGAACAACTCCTCTTCGCTCGGCTTGCGCCCGAACAAAGCAGCAAAAGCGGTCTCGGTAAAACTCCAGGAAGCCATCAGTTCGCCGTTATCCACACCACGGAAACTCTTTTTGTCCTGATTGAGGGCAGGTACAGTGGCACCCACCATGGCACTGAAAATCCGAAAATGCCAGGGCAGTACCAACAAGGTGTTCACCGATAAACGGCGATTCATGAAGGGCTGCCATGCCAAATGGGTGGTGATCGCCGCAAGCACAACTGTATCACGCACACTGCCCTGCCTGTCGGTCAAAGTTTTGAGAAAATCGATAAAGACCGATTTGACGCCACGCTGTTCCAAAGCGGTAAACATCGCCTTGCCGCGTTTGCCACCTTTATCGGCAACCAGGATCTCTTGCAGGGCCGGTGTGCTCTGAACCTGCTTCAGTTGCGCGCTGAAATCAAATCCCTCTTGCGCGGGATCTTTTAACCCGGAGAGCCCAAACAGATCAATCAGAGCCTGCGCTGCTTCACGGGCACCATCAACCTCTTTAGGTCCGACCAAGGCAACCGCAGCACCCAAAACCGCATTGGGACTGCTCCCTGCTTCACGAGCAGCATCGGCTGCCGCCAGCAGAACTGTGCCACTCTGGTTGACAAAGGCATTCAAAGCCACATTGGCCATCGCGACGCCATTGTTATTGGCATATTCACGAATCAACGATTGCACCAGATTTTCTTCAAAGGTGCGGGTAGAGGAGTCCAAAACACTGACCCCATGCAGTTGGGAGACTTGTGTTTTGGCATCCATGCGCGAGGCACCGGAACAATCCTTCATCGACTGACGCGGGAAGGTTGTTCCCACCTGCTTGGCCAGATCAGCAATCTGCTGATTGTAAGGCTCCATTGCTTCGACCACCGGCACCGCCAACTCGGTCGGCAAAGCCAAGCCCTGGTCGTTGTGAAACCAACATTTTGGCGCCAAATTACCCCGTGGT
>NZ_RXIU01000204.1 GCF_004217665.1 Candidatus Magnetaquicoccus inordinatus
GGGGCCACCATCATCACCGCACCAAAGCCGATGATGAAGGTCAGGATGTAGAAATAGCCGATGAAACCCGTGGCATAAAACACAGACTTGCGGGCCTCTTTGGCATTGGGAACCGTAAAGAAACGCATCAGAATGTGCGGCAAACCGGCGGTACCAAACATCAAGGCCAAGCCCAAGGAGATTGCGGAGATGGGGTCGTTCACCAACCCCCCTGGGGCGAAGAGATCCTTGTTGTCAGCAACAATCTTCTTGTGATCGGCCAAGGCACTGGTTTTGATGCCCTCCATAGCCGTTTTGAAGAAGAGTTCCAGATTGAAACCGGTGTGGTTGAGGGCCACCAGGGCGATAAACGAGGCCCCAGTCAGCAGCAGCACCGCCTTGATGATTTGCACCCAGGTGGTGGCGATCATGCCACCAAAGGCCACGTACAGCACCATCAAGCAGCCGACCACAATCACCGCATATTCATAGGGCAAACCGAACAGGGTCTTGATCAACTGACCGGCACCCACCATCTGGGCAATCAGGTAGAGGATGACGGTGCACAGAGTCCCCATGGCCGACAAGGTGCGAATCGGCACCTGCGACAACCGGAAAGAGACAATATCGGCAAAAGTGTAGCGCCCCAGGTTACGCAACTGTTCGGCCATCAAGAAAAGAATGACCGGCCAGCCAACCAGGAAGCCGATGGAATAGATCAATCCATCATACCCTTTGGCAAACACCATGGCGGAAATTCCCAGGAAGGAAGCCGCCGACATATAGTCACCCGCGATGGCCAAACCATTCTGGAAACCGGTAATACCACCGCCTGCCGCATAAAAATCTTTGGCACTCTTGGTACGAGAAGCCGCCCAATAGGTGATGCCCAAGGTGACGATGACAAAAATGAAGAACATAACAATGGCGGTCACGTTCAAACCAGACTCAGATCTGCCCGGCTCTGCCGCCCAGGCGACTGAACCCCACAAGGCAACCGGCAGTGCCAACAAAGCTCCTGTCAGTTGATTCATTTCAACTCCTCCTTGATTTCATGGATCAGCGTATCATACTTGCTATTGGCCCGACGGACATAGAATCCGGTCAGGACAAACGCTGAGAGAATGATTGCCACCCCAAGCGGAATTCCAACCGAGATGACGCTATCCGCAGAGATTTTGGTACCCAGCGATTTGGGCCAAAAGGCCACGACAACAATGAACGCATAGTAGATTATCAACATCGTCACGCTCAGGATCCAAGCAAAGCAGGAACGGCGAATGACCAGTTCCAGATATTTCGGGTTTGCTTTGATCCGCTTAATAACCTCACTATCCACGGACTCGTTGCTCATAACGAATACTCCAGTTTAGTGTTGATGAGGTGATGGCACACCCCCCCTCTTCGAGGGCCATCGGCTAAATTACTGCTCCTGCACAACCGGGTGACCGTCACCGGGTTGTCATGTTGGTTGCCGCTCGTTGATCAACGTCTGCACCACACTGGGATCGGCAAGAGTCGTGGTATCCCCCAGGCTGTCCAACTCGTTGGAGGCGATCTTGCGCAAAATACGGCGCATGATTTTTCCGGAACGGGTTTTGGGCAATCCTGGTGCCCATTGCATGATGTCGATGTGGGCGATGGGTCCGATCTCTTTACGAACCAAGGCTCCCAACTCCTTGCGCAGCGCATCGGTGGGCTCCTCACCGACCATCAGGGTCACGAAGGCATAGATGCCTTGACCTTTGATGGCGTGGGGATAACCAACAACGGCTGCTTCGGCCACTTTTTCGTGCAGAACCAGCGCCGATTCAATTTCTGCGGTCCCCAAATTATGGCCGGAAACGATGATAATATCATCAACACGGCCTGTGATCCAGTGATAGCCGTCTTCGTCGCGGCGGCAACCGTCTCCAGGGAAGTAACGTCCCGGATATGCGGCAAAATAGGTATTGAAAAAACGGGCATGATCGCCGTAGACCGTGCGCATCATACCGGGCCAGGGCTGGGTGATGGTCAGGATACCGGAGGTTGCGCCTTCCTGTTTGACACCCTTTTCATCGACCACTTCCGGTACGATACCGAAGAAGGGCAGGGTTGCCGAACCGGGTTTGGTGGGGGTAGCACCGGGCAAGGGGGTGATCATGATACCGCCGGTCTCGGTCTGCCACCAGGTATCCACGATCGGGCAACGGGCATCACCCACAACGTGATAATACCACTCCCAGGCTTCTGGATTGATGGGCTCACCCACCGAACCCAACAGACGCAACGATTTGCGGCTGCTTTTTTTGACGAGGCTGTCCCCCTGGGCCATCAAAGAGCGGATGGCCGTGGGCGCGGTGTAGAAGATATTGACCTGATGTTTGTCGATCACCTGCCAGAAACGACCGGCATCGGGATAGGTGGGCACACCTTCAAAGATCAGGGTGGTTGCCCCATTGGCGAGCGGACCATAGACGATATAGCTGTGGCCGGTAATCCAACCCACATCGGCTGTGCACCAGTAGACTTCACCATCCTGGTAATCGAAGACATAGCGATGGGTGATGCTGGCGTAGAGGAGGTAACCGCCCGTGGTGTGCAACACGCCCTTGGGCTTGCCGGTGGAGCCAGAGGTGTAGAGGATGAACAACGGATCTTCGGCGTCCATGGGTTCGGCGGGGCAGACCGGATCGGCGGCAGCCACGGCTTCGTGATACCAGATATCGCGGGCCGGATCCATGGGCACACTGCCACCGGTCAGGCGCACAGTCACCACGGTATGGACCGACGGACAGGATTTGATCGCCTCATCCACGTTGACACGCAAGGGAATTTTTTTGGCGCCACGCACACCCTCATCCGAGGTGATCACCGCGCAGCTCTGCGCATCCTGGATACGATCCTTGAGGGATTCCGGTGAAAAGCCACCGAACAGCGACAACAGTTCGCCCTCATCATGGATCACCTGGACAAACTGGCGGAACATGTCTGTTTCCATTTCAGGATGCAGCAGCATCATTTCGACGGCGGCGCGCAGATTGGCCACCGGACCCCGCATATTTTCCAGACCGTGATGGAGCAACAAATCACCCTGGCGCAAGGCGGCCATGCTTTGTGATGCCTCTTCCAGAGTGATCACAAATTGCATTTTTTTTTCTTTGCCACCCTCAACCGGCAATAGGCTCATGCGGCAATCCAACATGCGATCATCCTGCACCATGGCACAAAAAAAGCGCACCCCATTGCCTACCGAGCACTCTTGTTGATTATTGCAGTGGGTTAACAAGGTCATGGTGGTTTCGACAGGCATGCGGGCACACAACTCATAAAAGGATCGCCCAAGCCCAAGAAACTCTGCGCGGTGGCGAAACAGATTTTGGGCAGCGGCATTGTACAACAAAATGCCCGCCTCGCCGTTGATCACTACCAACCCCACATGTAAATGTTTAATGACCCTTTCCAGTCGTTCCAAACCATCCATACCGTGGGTCAAAGCCTCTTTGACCTGACGACGGGTAAAAAACAGTGCCGACGCCAACTGGCGTGCTGCCGTCGGCAACTCTCCCAACAAATGATCCGATCGCAGCGAAAGTTGGTGATGGGGATCCGCATTGGCCATGATGGCCATACTGCGATCCAATTGGGACAAGGGCCTGATCAAAACGCGATCAAGCCAACTCCAAATTTGTAACAACAGGAGGGAAAGACAAAAAAAGGCAAACAGTGCGAAGATAAATACCTTTTGCAGCCAAAGAAAAACATCGTTTTCGATGGCGGGCATTTCACGCATCAGCACCCACACCACGCCTGCCACGATCGCCATGGCCAGCAAGAAAAACAGCAGTAAAACGCTCCAAAATTTACCGCGACTACTCACACGCCACTCTCACTCTGCAGACCAAGCAGGGTACGCACTTTGACCACCAATTCACGGGTGGAAAACGGTTTGGTCACATAGTCATCGGCGCCCAACGCCAACCCCTTTTCCTGCTCCACCTCTCGACCTTTGGCGGTCAGCATGATGATACGGACACCATGCAGCGCGGGATCCGCTCGAATTGCTTCACACACATCATAACCGTTGCGCTTTGGCATCATCACATCCAGCAACACCAAATCCGGTTTTTTTTCCGCAACGGCCCGCAAAGCCTCTTCACCATCGCTGGCCGAGCGCACGGAAAACCCCTCTTTTTTCATGAGAAATTCGAGAGAAAGCACAATATTAGGTGCATCATCGACGATCAAAATCTCTACCGGCATAACCATACCCTCTGTCTAGCCCTATTGCAGCGAACGTAAACGAAAATGATGGGTCAACAACTGTTTGAAGCGGTCAACGATTTCAAAGCAGTCGCGCAACTTTTCACGATCCAAACGGCCCAAACTGCTCAGCAACAGATGATCGGTGCCTGGTTTATCGTGTTCCTGGTTGCGCAAGCGGGTACGAATACGCAACCCGGACATAAAATCAAAGGCATCGATCAAATCATTACCCATCGAAGCCTCCAAAGCACCTTTGCGGATCAAGCCACGAATGCGCCGGATTGTGCTGGGATCGCGTAATCTTTGCTCCAAGGCCAAGCTGCGCGCACCATGCACAATCGGAAAGATCCCCCCCCGTTTTAGATCAATTTGCCCTTGTTTGGTTCCTTTTTCGACGATAAAACGTTTAAAGATCCCCAACGGTGTTTTAAAGTTGAGTACCGGCAGGGAAAAATGGCCATAAAAAATGGGATCGGCAGGTAAACTGGTCAATAAATAATCGCGTGCGGCCCGAAACAGTTTAACTTCCCCCACCACTGCGCGTGCATCATAACAAATGGCTAATTGCATCAAATTATCCGGGGTCGGATTATCAATCCAGGTGTTCATGCGCTGTTGGAAAGCGCGCAGACCACTGCCCCACAACGGATTACTCATCATGACGTTGCCCGGACAGGGGGGATACCCCAACTTCAGCAGAGCATCGGTGAAGGCATGGCGAAAATGTTCCATCTCCACCGCAGGCAACATATCATCGACAATCAAGGCGTTATCCTGATCGGTTTTGACGATCTGTTCACCCCGCCCTTCACTGCCGAGCACCAAGACACACAGGTGCTCCAACACCTCTGGCGTGGTAATCAAACGGGCGACTTTGACATAAATATGGCGGTCCAACTCCCGGACCAGACGGCCGATATAGCGGACCTGCATCCCCTTGGAAAACAGGGAGTTGACCCAATGGCTTTGGTGCTGCACGGCACCTGCCAGTTCATCAATCGACGTGGCCTGATGAATACGCTGAATACTTAACGAGGCATGGTTGGTCAAATAGGAGAGGAGTTCGGTAAGCCCCAGGGTGGCCAACACATTTTCTGATGTCCCCACCACCAGACGATTGACGCCCCACTTGGTCATCAACAACAGCGCCTTGAACAATAACTCGTCCGAGGAGGCGGTTACCAGATTCCAGGAAGCAATTTCATAGATTGGCGTATCGACAGGCAATTGGGAAAGGGCCAAGGCATCGCGAATATCGGCACTGGTGACGATGCCATGCTGGCCTTCGCGACACACCAGGACGCTATCGATTCGGCGGGCGCGCATCTGCTGCGCCGCCTCACGAATCGTGGTCACATCGTCCAAAATGACCGGCTTGGTCAGATTGAGATCTCGAATTCGGGAGGTCAGGACGGAGGTTACCGAACCCTCTGAATCCCATTCACGGACTTTGTTCATGGCCGCCTGCCACACCTGAAGAGATGGGAGACAATATCAACGAGAGTCTCAGGACTCCCCAAACGGCGGGGAGTCCTGAGCGTGTACAACGGTGAATCAGTGCTTGGAAACTTCGTTGATACCGATGCCAATTTCGCAACGCACTTGCTGGGCATCAAAGCGCGCCCGCTCTATTTTTGCCTGCTCGCTGAAATCCAGTTTGGAGAAGATCCAGCAGCCAAGGAATGCCAAGCTCATCGAGAACAGGGCCGGATCCTTGTAGGGAAACAGAGGCGCTTTGTTACCAAAAACATCCACCCAAACGGTTTTGGAGAGCACCACCATGGTCACCGTGGTGACCAGACCCAGGGTACCACCGATCATGGCACCACGGGTGGTGAGACCTTTCCAATGGATGGAGAGGAAGAGGATCGGGAAGTTGGCTGAGGCGGCGATGGCAAAGGCCAAGCCGACCATAAAGGCCACGTTCTGCTTCTCGAACTGAATCCCCAACCAGATGGCAATCACGCCGATCACCAGGGCGGAAATTTTCGACACCTTCATTTCGGTGGCTTCGTTGACCTTGCCGCCGCAGATGGCGTTGGCAAAAATGTCATGGGAAACCGCCGAAGCGCCAGCCAGGGTCAACCCGGAGACCACCGCCAGAATGGTGGCAAAAGCCACGGCGGAGATGAAGCCCAGGAAGAGGTCGCCACCGGTGGCATGGGCCAAATGAATGGCGGCCATGTTGTTACCACCGACCAGCACCCCTTTGACGGTATCCATATACAACGGATTGGGGGCCACCATCATCACCGCACCAAAGCCGATGATGAAGGTCAGGATGTAGAAATAGCCGATGAAACCCG
>NZ_RXIU01000205.1 GCF_004217665.1 Candidatus Magnetaquicoccus inordinatus
TTATCGATATCGACAAATTGGATGAGGATGAACGCCTGGAGTTGAGCGTCTGGGTCAAGGATAAGTTGGTTTTGCTCGGTGACACCTCAGAGGTCTCACACGACTGGTTTGATACCCCTGTCGGCATGGTCTATGGGGTCGAAATTATTGCAGACTCCATCCATACTTTGCTGCGTAACGGACCTCTGCGTCCGGCCGATGATACATTGGAAAAAAATATCTTGCTGGCCACAATGGGCATCATTCTGATTGCCAGCCTGCTGAGCAGTTTGGCATCGCGGACCCTGATCGTCATGACAGTGATCACTCTGCTGGTAGGAGTCAGCACCTATCTGTATGTGACTCAAGGTCTGGTCATCTCTCTCTCTTATAATCTGACCGCCATTATCCTCAGCTATCTGATCGTCAGTTTCTATTTCTACCGGCAAGAGATGGGTCAGAAACAGATGATCAAGGGAGCTTTTGGACAATATCTGTCGCCGAAAGTGGTGGAAATTCTCTGCAAAGATCCCAGCAAACTCAGCCTGGGTGGTGAATCGCGGGAGATGACTGCCTATTTCTCGGATGTAGCAGGCTTTTCCACCATCTCGGAAAAATTGACCCCGGAAGAGTTGGTGCAACTGCTCAACGAATATCTCACCGCCATGTGCGATATTATCTCCCGCTATGATGGTACCGTAGATAAATTTGAAGGGGATGCCATCATCGCCTTCTGGGGTGCACCACTCGATCAACCAGACCATGCCAAACTCTGCTGCTATGCCTGTATCGATATGGGTAAACATATGGTCAGTATGCGCGAAAAATTGCTGGCAGAAGGTCGTCCCAAACTGAACGTGCGCATGGGTATCAACTCTGGGCGCATGGTGGTCGGCAACATGGGTTCCAAACAACGGATGGACTATACCATCATGGGTGATGCGGTCAATCTTGCTGCTCGCCTGGAAGGTGCCAACAAATTTTACAACTCCGGCACCATGATCTCCGATTCTACCTACCAACAGGCCAAAGATTTTATCGAAGCCCGTGAGTTGGATATTGTCCGTGTGGTCGGAAAAAATGAGCCTGTCACCATCTATCAGTTGTTGGATCGTAAAGGTGAACTCGAACCGACGATGGCAAAGGTTCTTGAGCTGTACAATCATGCTCGCGAAGCCTACAAAGCCAAGGATTTTGCTACCGCTTTGCAACGTTTTGAAAAGGTACTGGAAGTGGATGCCAACGACGGCCCTGCATTGACCTATATCGCTCGCTGCAAAGAGTATTTGGATAATCCTCCTCCCGCTGATTGGGATGGTGTTTTCCAATTCACCTCTAAAGGCTAGTGCCTATTCTGCTTTAAGAGTATAGCGCTTCAAAGACAACGCCAAGCCGCGCGCAGTGCCGTGCATACATGAGGTATGCAGGCCTGCAGCGCGGCTTTATAACATATTATCAAGGGCATATTAGAGCGAATGAGAGCAGGCCCTGGATTTCTGCATATAAATGAGTGCAAAATCTCTGCCTATTCGAGGAGAACTTGGTATCGGTTTGCCTTGATCCTCTCTCATTCAAAAGAGTTGCTGTCAAACAGCAGAGAGACAAAAGGGAGTGCAAAGCCGTGGAATGCACAACGGCTCTGGTGGGACGGTATAAAATTCGCGACAACAATCAGACAAGCAGTTGTCCCGAACTGGTTCCTGCCGATGATACCAGTAGCGGTGTGCCAGTAGACCTGCAATGGCTGCCCGCCACTATCAGCAGCGATCCGCTGCATATGGCTGAAATACGACACTATGTGCAGCTTCTCCATGCCCTGGACCACCCCCATATCGCCCGCTTGCACACTTTGGAGTATGATCCGCAACAACGCGCCCACTATCTGGTCTGGGAACAAACCAGTACTCTCTCTTCTCTGCATGATTATCGCCTCTCCCAACCCGGTCAACGCTTGAGTTGCAAAGAGGCACTGGCCATCTGCCGCGATATCGCTTCGGCTCTCGACAGTTTGCATCGTTCCATGCTCCACCGCCATCTGCGACCGGAAAATCTTTTTTTGACCGAAGATGGTATCATTAAAATGGCCTGCATCCCCTTGCTTCCTGTTTCTCTGCAAGGAAAACTGCAACAGATTGGCACCTTGCCAACCCCAGTTGCAACCTCGCGTGAGCAGATCTATCTGGCCCCCGAACTATGGGCAGAACACAGACCAGAAGCCACTCCGGCCAGCGACCGCTGGGCTCTCTCTGTACTCTTTTATGAGCTGGTCAGTGCCTCTCTGCCCTTCACTGCAGAGCAAAAAATGACGCACCATCCCACGCCGCATCCTGTCCCTGCTCTGAATAAAGCCAGTCACGCTCTCTTGGCAAAGGCTCTGGCACCATTGCCTGAAGATCGTTTTGCTTCAGCACAAGCATTTATTCACGCTCTTTCTGCTGCTTCTGTTGCACGTAAAAGCAAAAAACGCAGTCTTTTTCTGTTTTTTCTTCTACTCGTCAGCGCTGCCATCACCTTGCTTTGGCATGATCCCTGGCAATCGCTGCAAAGCCTGTTGCCTTCCGCCAATATCCCTGCCTCCAGCACACAAAATATCACCGATCAACCTGTTTTAACTCCTGACATCAAAAAAACGCTGCTTCTGCAGATTGAAAGTCAGCCCAGCGCAGCAACCGTTATTCTCGATGGCAAGCGTTTGGGACAAACACCCTTTACCGTAGGTCGGGTAGCTCCAGGAGCCTATCATCTTTGGTTGGAAAAGGAGGGCTTTCAACCGGTGGAAATGGAGATGGATCTGACCCAGGATACCATTGTCAGCCTCAAGCTGGAGACAACCACAAACAGTGCGGCAAATGCTGAAGAAAAGAGAGGAGAGGCAGCCTCCTGGGCAACGGAGCATCCGTTACGGGTGGCACCCCTTCTGCCAGCAGATGCAGCCATGAGCAGTGAGCAGACGGCACACACCACTGCGGATAGCGCTGGTACACCACCAGTTTGGCAGGATCCTCTCAGCGGCTTGAGCTTTGTGCAGTTGCCTGGAGGCTGTTTTACCATGGGCTCCACCCAAGGCAATCAGGATGAAAAACCGTTACATAAAGTCTGCGTGGATCCGTTTTGGCTGGGACAACATGAGGTGACGCAAGCAGCATGGCAGAAAATAATGGCGGATGAGGCACTTCCAGCCCGTTTTCGCTCCAATAGCGCCCTGCCAGTCGATTCCATCTCCTGGCAGCAGGCACAACGTTTTATTGCCCGACTCAATGCACAAAGCTCCTTTCGTTTTCGTCTTCCCAGTGAAGCAGAGTGGGAGTATGCCTGTCGTGGCGGCGCGCAAACCTCTTTCCAGTTTGGCAATACCATTCATGCCGGTAAAGCCAATTTTAATGGTCAAAAACGTATTGGTGAGGAGAGCAAAGGCTATTATGTGGGAAGCACCATGCCGGCCGGTTCCTTTCCCGCCAATCGCTTCGCGCTCTTTGACATGCACGGCAATCTTTATGAATGGGTAAGCGATCTCTATCGTGCGGATTTCTATCAACACGCCCCACAAAACAACCCGGTCGCCTCTCTGACAGAAAACGAACAAATGGATCGATCCGAACGGGTGTTACGCGGAGGTGCCTGGTATAGTACACCCATGGATCTGCGTTGTGCTGCCCGGCATAAAGATAATCCACAACAGACTGATCATGGCTATGGTTTTCGACTATTGCGTGAGCCCTGAACCCAGCCCAAACACCGATCGTCCAACCCTGAGTAGAGCATGAATACACCCGCGCATACCCCCATGGTCAGTCAATATTTGGCAATCAAGGCAGAACACCCAAACGAACTGCTCTTTTATCGCATGGGTGATTTTTATGAGCTGTTTTTTGAAGATGCCAAGTTGGCCGCACCTGTGCTGGATATTGTGTTGACGCAACGCGGTCAAAGCGGTGGAGAAGCGATTCCCATGGCTGGAGTCCCCGTGCGCTCTCTGGAGCTGTACCTGCGCAAAGCCATTGAAGCCGGTTTTCGGGTCGCCATCTGCGAACAGATGGAGTCACCGGGCATGAACAAGGGTCCATTGCAACGAGAGGTGCGCCGGATCATTACCCGTGGCACCTTGACTGAAGAGCATCTTTTGCCAGCTCGCGCCAACAATTTTCTTGTCGCCCTGGCTCCCAGCGAGAAGATTCTGCAACCCAAACGCGATCGACACCACTCTGTATGTGCTCTGGCAGCCCTGGATCTCTCTACCGGAGAGTTTCAGTGCGGAGAAGCGGTGAGCTGGGATCATGCCCTGGCAACCATCTCGGCCTTGGATCCCGCAGAACTGTTGCTCCCAGAGGGATGGCAACCACCAGAGGAGCTGGTCAGCCGTTATCGCTCACCAACTCGCCGCACTCCCTGGGAGTTTGATCCCGAACAGGCATCCCTGCTGCTGAAGGACCATTTTCAAACTCTCACTCTGGCCGCATTTGGTATTGAGCAGGCACCGCTCTGCCAATCTGCCTCTGGGGCTTTGCTCTCCTATTGCCGTGAAACACAAAAAGAGGCACTTCAGCATATCACAGGACTCCGCCGTACCTATGCCGATGAGTTTATGATTCTTGATGAGACCTGTCGGCGCAATCTGGAGTTAAACGGCAATCTTCTGGATGGCGGTCGCCACAACAGTCTGCTCGGTCTCCTCGATATCAGCCAAACCGCTCCCGGCAGTCGACTGCTGACCCAATGGCTGAATCGACCCCTGCAAACAGTGGCAGCAATCACTGCCCGTCAGGAGGGTGTTGCCTGGCTGTTGGCTCACGACCGACAGCGCGAACAGATCCGTCTGTTGCTGCGCGGCAGTCATGATTTGGAACGTCTGTTGAGCCGCTGTGCCATGGGACGCGCTTCGCCCAAGGATTTGGGGGCCCTGCGCAGCACCTTGGCCCGTTTGCCCTTTTTGCAAGATGAATTGCAACAAACTGCTGAGACCACCCCCCTGCCCTCTGTGCTGCTCACTCTGCAAAACGACCTGGGTGGACAGGAAGAGCTGTTGCAGCAGTTGCGCGAGCAGTTGCAAGATGAGCTGCCCGCACAGTTGAAAGAGGGTGAGGTGATTCGTCCGGGTGTGCATCCTGAGTTGGATCAATCGCGCGCCTTGGCCCAGGATGGCAAAGGATTTTTATTGCGCCTGGAGGCCAAAGAGCGGGAAGAGACCGGCATCACCACCTTGAAAATTCGCCATCATCGCAGTTATGGCTACAGCATTGAAGTCAGTCATGGACAACGCAACAAAGTGCCCTACAGGTATCAACAAACGCAAACCATGACCAATGCTGCCCGTTATATCACCAGTGAGCTGAAGGAGTTGGAGGAGCAAATCCTCAATGCCGAAGAGAGACAACAAACTTTGGAAGCGGAGTTGTTTGCGCAATTGACCCACAACGTCACAACCCATGCAGCGGCCTTGCAACGTACCGCCTTGGCCATGGCCACTTTGGATGTGCTGGCTGCCTTCGCTGAAACTGCTTATCAGCGCCACTATTGCCGACCAGAAATCCATAGCGGCACCAGCATCAACATCCACAATGGCCGTCATCCCGTTGTAGAAGCGGCTTTGCTACGCGGTACTTTTGTCGCCAATGAGACCGCCCTTGATATTGGCGAGCGGCGGATGATGTTGATCACCGGACCCAATATGGCCGGTAAATCCACCTATATGCGCCAGGTCGCCTTGATTGTCTTGCTGGCCCATATCGGCTGCTTTGTACCTGCAGAAGCGGCTACCATTGGTCTTACCGATCGGATTTTTACCCGCATCGGCGCCAGCGATGATCTGGCGGGAGGCCGCTCGACCTTTATGGTGGAGATGACGGAGACTGCACATATTCTCCATCATGCCACAGCACGTTCACTGGTGTTGTTGGATGAAATTGGTCGCGGCACCTCGACACTGGATGGTTTGGCCATCGCCTGGGCGGTGATTGAACAGATCCATTCGCAATGCCGGGCACGTACTCTGTTTGCCACCCACTATCATGAGTTGACCGAATTGGAACAACTGCTGCCCGGGGTGCTTAATTTTACGGTGGAGGTCAAGGATGACCAGCACCAGCCCCTCTTTCTGCACACCATCGTCCGTGGCAGCGCTGATCGTTCCTACGGGATCCATGTCGCTGAACTGGCCGGATTGCCACGTCCCGTCATTGAACGAGCCAGAGAGGTGTTTGCCCAATTGCAGGAAAAACATCAACCACCCATTCAACGCATCACTCCCCCCGCCAAAGCGATGCCACGTGTGCAACTCTCTCTTTTTGCCGACTCCGCAAGCGAAGCTATTGCCCAAGAGTTGGCCAAGATCGATCCCGATGAACTGACCCCCAAACAGGCTTTAGAGCTGCTGTTTCGCTTGAAAAAGATCAACAGCTCGGCAAAGCGTTAGAACAGAGATAACTATTCACCACCCAAAACAACTGCGGGTCCAGGGAGGGCACCTCCCTGGCCGGGTCCAGGGATGGAATCCCTGGGATTTTGTTTTTAATCTTTTAATCTTTT
>NZ_RXIU01000206.1 GCF_004217665.1 Candidatus Magnetaquicoccus inordinatus
GGGAGGGCGGACGCCCGACCTGCACAGTTGCGCTTGTGGCAACAGTGAGGAGATTGGCAACTGCGATTGCCCTGCTTTTCAAGAGCGCTCTTTGGCCGTTGCCTTGTGTCGCAGTCGTTGCCAAAAGGCGAGTCGCTTACTGATTTCCCGCTCAAATCCTCGTTCTACGGGATGATAAAAACGTTCTCCTTGCAATGGTTCTGGAAGATGGTTTTCCACCACAAAGGCATGCTCATAATCATGGGGATAGCGATAGTGGGCGCCATATCCCAACTCTTTCATCAGAGCAGTGGGAGCGTTGCGGATGGTCAACGGTGGCGGCAGATGACCGCTGTTGCGGGCACACTCTTGCGCCGCTTGATAGGCGGTATAGAGGCTGTTGCTTTTCGGGGCCGTAGCCAGATAGACCACCGCTTGTGCCAAAGCCAGCTCTCCCTCTGGCGAGCCGAGAAAATGAAAGGCATCACGGGCCTGCAGGGCAACAGCGAGTGCTTGCGGGTCAGCATTGCCCACATCTTCCGAGGCAAAACGGATCAATCTTCTGGCGATATAGAGACCATCTTCCCCACCGCCCAACATGCGCGCCAGCCAATACAGGGAGGCATCGACATCAGAGCCGCGCAACGATTTATGCAGGGCGGAAATCAGGTTATAATGCTCTTCGCCCTTTTTATCATAGAGGACAGCGCGCTGTTGCAGGCAGAGTTGCCAATCCTTGAGGGTCAAAAGACGGGGTGCATCCAGCACACCACTCACCGTGATCAAGCTCTCCAAAAGATTAAGCGCATAACGTCCATCACCTTGTGCGGCAGCAGCCATTTGCGGCCACAGCGCCTCATCCAGAGTGATTGGCCATTGCCCATAACCGTTCTCTGGGTCACTCACTGCCCGTTGCAGCAGACGAATCAGATCCTCTTCCTGCAGACTGTTCAAGACCACAACCCGACAACGGGAGAGCAGGGCGCCATTGAGCTCGAAAGAGGGATTTTCTGTGGTGGCACCAATCAGGATGATGGTGCCATCCTCGACTGTGGGCAAAAAGGCATCCTGTTGCGCTTTGTTAAAGCGGTGAATTTCGTCCATGAACAAAATGGTGCTGTGCTGATGGCTTTGTCGTCGTTGCCGGGCCTCCTCGACCACAGCCCGGACCTCTTTGACACCAGAAAAAACGGCAGACAGGGGGGTGAAGGGGAGTTGGCTCTGTTTGGCCAATAGCCGGGCCAGAGTGGTTTTGCCACATCCCGGTGGTCCCCAAAGGATCATCGAAGGCAGTTGCTGTTCGGCCAGGGCCCGACTTAAAAAACGCTCTGCGCCCAGCAGATGATTCTGTCCCAACAGCTCATCCAGGCTGGCTGGTCGCATCCGATCGGCCAATGGGGTCACTGGCGGGCGTCGCTGGTGATTTTTCTGCCATGGCTCTTGCGCATGCACTGGTTTACGATTCCTAGCTAGGGTAAATGGTGTTGTATTGCCGAGGCCAACGTGCAAGGAGCTGTGCATGCGCTCACTGTAGAAGGTGAGCGTCCTTCCTGTCAATTCAAACTGCGTCCGCCGTCGATATGCAGGATTTCTCCGGTAACATAAGGGGCATGCACCAGGTAGCGAATGGCCTGCAACAGGGCATGCGCTGAGGCATGTTGGGCAAGGGGGGTGTGCCGCAACAGTTTTTGCCAGGCCGGATCGTCTGTGTTGCCCAGCAGGGCGCCGGGTGCGATGCCATTGACCCGCACCAACGGTGCCAAATCGCGGGCCAGAGAACGGGTTGCCATGATCAAACCGGCTTTGCTGGTGCTGTATATGCTGTGCTCGCTGAGTGGTTTTTCACCCCAGATATCACATATCTGGATGATCTGTGCCGGATGGGCGTGGCGTTTTGCTTCCGCTTGCATGAGACGGCCCACACAGATGGCCAACCAGAGCGGACCCTGCAGATTGACCCGCAACAGATGCTCCATGCTTTGCCAATCCAACTGCTGCAAGGGTGTGGCTTGAAAGAGACTGGCATTGTTGATCAACAGTTGCGGGATGCCCCAACGCAGGACCACCTGTTGGACAACGGTTTCGATCTGCTGTGCATCGCTTTGGTCGAGGGGTATAGCCTCGGCGCTGCCGTTTTGCGCACGAATGGCTGCAACAATCTCCTCGGCCTCCTGGGCTGCACGATGATAGGTCAGAACGATCCGGTATCCCAGGCTGGCCCAATCCATGGCGATGCAGCGCCCCAGTTGACTGCTGCCACCGGTCAGCAGGAGCAGAGGGGGCGCAGAGGAGGGGATTGCCCCAGGAGAGGGGAGTAAGGGTACCGCCACAGGGGGTGGAGAAGAGGAGTGCATACTCTCTGCCTGCTGCATCGGTTCTGGTGCCGCGGAGGGTGCAGATGTATTGGCATCGTTGGGTATATACAAAAGCTCCTCCTCATTGTGTCGCCCCAGCAGGGAGTGCCATAAGAGGATCCAGGGATTTTCTGGATCGGCATGACCTTGACGGCGTTCGCTCCACCGGTAGAGAAACCACAAGGGCAGCAGAGTCAGCAGAAAGGGCAGGCCGATCAGCAGGGCGCAGGAGAGTTTGATGCCGGTGAGCAGCCGTTGTACGAGGGAGGTTGTGTTTGGGAAATTTTCGGCGTGAGTGGACACAATCAGGCTCGTGGATGGGTGCGTTGATAGACCTGTTTCATGCGCACTTTGGAGATATGGGTATATATTTCCGTGGTGGAGATGTCGGCATGACCCAACATCATTTGAATGGCGCGCAGATCGGCATCATGGTTCAACAGATGTACGGCAAAGGAGTGGCGCAGCAGATGTGGGGAGATCTCCTTGCGAATACCGGCCATGACCGCATGCCGACGGATCAAATACCAAAAATTTTGCCTGGTCATGGCGCCGCCGCGGGCGGTAACAAAGAGAGCCGTGGCAGTGCGTCCGGCAAGTAAAATGGGTCGGGCAGCTTGTTGGTAGTGGGCAACCCGCTCCATGGCCACCTCGCCCACCGGAATCAAACGCTCCTTGTTGCCTTTGCCGATCACCCGAATCAGGCCAAATTGTTCGTCGAGGCTGTCGGTGGTCAGCTCCACCAGTTCTGAAACCCGCAACCCGGTGGCATAGAGCAACTCCAACATTGCCGCATCACGCAAGCCCAGTTCGGTTGTTTGATCCGGGGCGTTAAGCAGATCCTCCACCTCCTCTTCCGAGAAGGTTTTGGGCAGGGGGCGGCGGATTTTTGGAAGTTGCAGCAGTCTGGTGGGATCATCCGGGCGCTGTTCGGTGACCAGCAGATGGCGGCAGTAATGGCGAATGGCCGACATTTTGCGTGCAACGGTGGTGGCAGTGAGCTTGCGGCTGTAGAGCTGTTCCATATAATTGGCCAAATCTTCCGGGGTCATGGTCAACAGCGAGTGGGCACTATTTGCCTGTTGCGCCAAAAATTCGGCCAAACCGAGCAGATCCAGACGATAGGCTTCGAGCGTATTTTCAGCTAAACCCTCTTCAACAAGCAGATCGTCGAGAAATTGTTGGATCAGGTCAGAATCTTGCATTATTGGCTCCGCTTGGCACCATCTTTGTGAAAACGGGGGGCAAAGCTTTGCGAGAGCGGGCGTTGCAAAAGATTATGCGCCGATTGTTTGCCCAGTGGTGTTAAGGCATAGACGACCTTTTCCGCTTCGCATAAAATAACTCCCCCCAATGGGGCAAACCAGCGATTGCCCGCTTTTTCCCATGCGGGAGCCGCTTGCGGAAAATAGCGTTTGCCAAGCGGCGGCATAAAGAGGGCAAAGCGGGATTGTCTGGGAATAAAAAGGGAGTCGGTCAGCAATTCGGCTAATTGTCCCGGTGAAAAGGGGTGTCCCCAACCAAAAGGGGTATGGTCGCGACGTGCCCACATGCCGCCACGGTTGGGTACCATAATCAGCAAGCGACCTCCGGGAGTAAGAATCCGCCAGGTTTCACGCAGAGCCGCTTGTGAGGAGGCACAACTCTCCAAAAAATGGCTCATGATGACTTGGTTAAACTGGGTGTCGGCAAAGGGGAGTGCATCAGGTCGTATCTGGGCGACGCGGTTGGCGCTGCCAGAAGGCCATGGCAAAACTCCCATTTCGGCAGGAGAGGCTGCCAAGGGATGGCGGCAGCGTTCCACCGGTAATGCCTGGACAAGGCGATCCAGATAGGGTTGCGTATAGCCTAGTCCCAACAGTTGCAGAGAAGGATGGTTGACGCTCAGCCACTGCAGCATGATTTCGCCGATCAGATCGGCAACCGTTTGCCCCTCTGGGGAGTTGTACCATTTTTGCAATCGGACCGCTTCCAGCATCATGGTCAGGTCACTCGTTTGGACTTTAAGGGAAAGTATCTCAATTATGCCTCAACAATCTCTCATGGTCGAGCCTGTCCCTGCTTTGAAGGACAATTATATTTGGATGTTTGCCACCGGAGAGGGGAGCTGGGCTGCTGTGGATCCGGGTGAGGTTCATCCGGTACGGCAGTTTTTACAGGCGCAGGAGGGCAGTTTATCGCATATTCTGCTCACCCATCACCATCATGATCATATTGGTGGTGTGGCCGATCTGCGCAAAATCTATCAGGCGACAGTCATCGGCTCGGAACGGGATCAAGCCCGCTTGCCGCCCTTGGATGTCGCCGTGAGTGATGGGCAACAGATCTCGTTGGGATCCGAATCGGCGATGGTCTTGGAGGTGCCAGGACATACTTCGGGTCATGTGGTCTATTTGCTGCAGGATGTTCTGTTTGCCGGAGATACTCTGTTTCGCTTCGGTTGTGGACGCATCTTTGAAGGTGCTCCTGAACGGATGTGGGAAAGTTTGCAGAGAATACGTCAGTTGCCGGATGCAACACGTTTGTGCGCTGCCCATGAATATACACTGGTCAATCTGCAGTTTGCCTGTTCTCTGGAACCCAATAATAACCAGTTGCAAAATATGCTCAAACATATTTTTCAACAAACCGACATGGAGTTGCCTACCATGCCCTCTCCTTTGGGGGAGGAAAAGCTCTATAATCCATTTTTGCGTGCGGATGACAGCCAATTTGCCAAAAATATTGGTTTGACCGGCTACAGTGCCGAGCAGGTTTTTACCTCGATCCGCAAGAAAAGAAATTCCTTTTGAGGCTGTTGTGCATAAGGAGCCCTGGGGATGCCGATTTATGAAGTGATCCATACTGGCCGGGTGCCGGTACATGTCTATGCTGATGATCTGGATGCCACCTCACGGAAGCAACTGATGAATGTGGCCAATTTGCCATTTGTCTTCCGGCAGGTGGCGGCGATGCCCGATGTGCATGCCGGTTTGGGGGCAGTGATCGGTTCGGTGATTCCGACCGAAAAGGCGGTAATTCCGGCGGCTGTCGGGGTGGATATTGGTTGTGGCATGCAGGCGGTCAAGCTGGCGTTGCTGGGAGAAGAGCTGCAAGGACGAGCGGATGATCTGCGTGCGGCGATTGAACAGGCAGTCCCCCATGGTCGTACCGATCAAGGGGGAGCCAACGATCAAGGGGCCTGGCAGAGCATCCCCATCCCCATTCGTGCCTATTGGGCCAAAAATGGCATTGAACAGCGCCTGCCCAAGGTGTTGCAACGCCATCCCAAACTGCTGCATAAACGGGTCAATGCCGAACGCCATTTGGGTACGTTGGGAACAGGCAACCATTTTATCGAGATTTGTCTGGATGAGGGACAACAGGTCTGGGTGCTTTTGCACTCCGGTTCACGGGGAATCGGCAACCGGATTGGTACCTATTTTATCGAACAGGCGCGTCGGGATATGGGCAGAGCTTTGCAGCAGTTGCCGGATGCCGATCTGGCCTGGTTGCAAGAGGGAACAGACAATTTTCAGGATTATGTGCAGGCCGTCGCCTGGGCCCAGGAGTATGCCAAGGCCAATCGTCGTTTTATGATGCAGGCCACCTTGGCTGCCATGTCCACAGTATTGGCTCGCCCCCTGGCGGTGGTTGGTGAAGCGATCGATTGTCATCATAATACCATGGAGCGGGAGGAGCATTTTCAACGCACCCTGTGGGTGACGCGCAAAGGGGCGATTCGCGCCCGAAAGACCGATTTGGGCATTGTCCCCGGCTCGATGGGCAGCAAGAGCTATATTGTGCGCGGCAAGGGCAATCAGGAGACTTTTTGTTCCAGCGCCCATGGGGCAGGGCGAAAAATGAGCCGAAACGAAGCGGCTCGTCGCTTTACCACCGCCGATCTGCAGCAGCAGACGGAAGGGGTAAGCTGTCGCAAGAGTGCCAGTGTGATGGATGAGATTCCTGCCGCTTATAAAGATATTGACAAGGTGATGGCCAGACAGTCCGATTTGGTGGAAATTCTCCATGTGCTCAAACAGATTGTCTGTGTCAAAGGATAATCGCTTGTTTCCCATGGCAATCGCATTTGAAAAGCAGAAAATTATTATGGAGGTCCAGGAGGAGATTATCTCCTCCTGGTGGGTGCAGGGCAAAGCCCTGCTGAAAATGTGCGGCGTTTCACA
>NZ_RXIU01000207.1 GCF_004217665.1 Candidatus Magnetaquicoccus inordinatus
CTTTTGGAGGGATTTGCCCTCAAGGATCCGGTCACCACGCTGGGCAATCGGCGGATGTTGGATGAGTTTTTGGGCATGACGCTGGGCACTTGCAGGCGCAAACAGCGGCGGGTAGCGGTGCTGTTACTGCTCCCGGAGGTAGAGCTTGCCTCAGCTCAGCCGTTGACTGAGGAGCAGGACCAACAATTTTTAAGAGAGTTGGCCAGTCGTTTATGCAAACAGATGCGGGGCGAGGATTTGGCTTTTCGCATACAGCACAATGAGTTTGTCACCTTTGTTCCTGAATGTGGGGATGAAGAGCAGGTATTGGCATTGGTATATCGCCTGCATCGGGCGATGACCCAGCCCTACAGCTTGGACAACGGCATACCGCTTGCTGTCAAAATCTTCATTGGCATTGCCATTTTTCCAGAATCTGGCCACAACGAGGAGGAGCTTCTCGGCAACGCCCGCCGTGCCCTGCACAGCGCCCGGCAGGGCAAAGGCGCGCCCTTTGCGCTGTTTAATCATCCAGAGGAGACTGCGCTGGATTAATTAACAACCGTGACAATTAAGATAACTGCTTATAATTACATGTTTTTTTCTTGTCATGCAGTGACGCAATAAAGAAAAGAAAGTACGACTAAATAGTTTTTAATTGCTTCATTCTTTTATCTTTTTCCTTTTGCGCATGGCACACACTTCTGATAATATGTACTTGGTTGTTGGTTATGCTCTATTTGCGACTTAGCCAACGAAATATTATAACCCCAACGTCGATTTGTTAATCGCAAT
Source organism: Candidatus Magnetaquicoccus inordinatus (assembly GCF_004217665.1). Classification (GTDB taxonomy): domain Bacteria; phylum Pseudomonadota; class Magnetococcia; order Magnetococcales; family Magnetaquicoccaceae; genus Magnetaquicoccus; species Magnetaquicoccus inordinatus. The sequence continues at coordinate 775 of NZ_RXIU01000207.1, forward strand.
AATGAACGTTATTGTGGTTATATGGGTTTGTTGGGCTGGGATATGCTTTGGAGTTGATATGAGTGCAAGACGGATTGTTCGTGGTGCACGGGTTATGCAAGACAACACGACCCGTAAACCTGTGGCTATTGGTCGTTTAGTAAAAGCTATAGAAAGTTTGAGCAAACGGGTTTCTCAAACTGAAGTCGCAAACAGAACGAATATTGATAATCTTCGTTCTGACTTGCAACAGAAAATTCACAGTCTGAGCAACCGAATTTCTCAAGCCGAAGTCGCAAACAGTACAAATATTGATAATCTTCGTTCTGAGTTGCAACAGAAGATTCACAGTATAAGCGAACAGGTTTCTAAACTAGATAAAAAAAATCTAGAAATGCACAATGAGCTTCGCGCAGAAATCGATGTAACGGTCAGCAGTCTTCGTTCTGACATATTTAAAGAAAATCGAGAAATGTTCAATGAACTTCGTGCTGACATGGAATATGAAGTGAGGCTTAATCGGAATTTTGGCACGATGGCGATGCCAGAGATTCGGCCATCAGGTGTCAATCCCAGTTCACGAACATTTACAGCTCCATTTGATGATGATCGTCTTGCAAGACGGAGAGGAACACGCTATCGCGATAGTTACGACGATGGCTGAGGACACTCTTTACAAGTTGTTTGTCTGGGCGTGTGACACTTTTTACAAGTTGTTTGTCTGGATATATAAATCTTTACAACGCCTTTGGCGATATTCCGAGCTTCGCAACGTTCTTGCATTCCCGCTTTTCTCTATAGGACACGCTGAACGCGATGCAGAGATGAGCTGTCCTCGCAATGGCCCTCGACTTTTTTGGAAGTCCTTCAAACGAGGGATAGTAGCCAATTCATCAGCCCCGCATGTTGCTTTCTTTTTGTATCCAACAAAAGGTTTTTTTTTGTGGCTGTTTCTTGGGATGTTTATGGTTATATCTCCCTTGCTGGCTGCTAAATCTGGTAATTTTTTGGGGTTGCAAATACTTTCACCAAAATATTGTAAAGATTTTCAATGCTCGTTATGGACTCAATTTATGAGTTTTGAATGGTGGGAGTTGATATGCTTGGTTTTAGATCTTTTGTTACTCACTTGGCTTACATGGCAACGCACCATAGATTGTTGGCAATATCTTAAAAAAAATATTTCGGTAGAGTTTTTTTGCAATTTTACAATACATACAATCATATATTCATTTTTAATTTTTTTAGAATTACAGTTAGTAAGAGTAACCACTTATTTATATCTCGATAAAATGATTTTGATTATTTTTATAATCGCTATGGCTTTTTCAATCCTCTATACATTTTTTGTATGTGGTTATATATTTGTGCGATGGATTAAAGAGGAAAAAGATAGACTTCGTCAGTTTTTCATCTTCACTGGGGATTTGTTTACGTGCCTCCTGTATTGTGTTGTATCTTTTGTCTTACTGCATGGTTGGGGTTTTGATCATACAGCAGTACGTACCCCCGCCATTTTTGCAATAATATTACCTCTTCTCTTTGCTCTGTGGTTTCTGGATTTGGTGATCAATGAATATCCAACCGTTCGCGAAACCGACTGGGGACAATTTTTGGATCATGTTCGCATCATCGGTAATGATATTTTTCTGATTCGATCCCTCCTGCCTTGGCCAGCAATTCTGGCTTTTTCGATGATTTTTCTCTATGGGTTCTATTCTGGACTCCCAGCGTTACCAACCACCAATGATGAACCAGTACAGCCTGATTGTTGTGTAACTTCGGTATCAACTTTGCTCTTGCCATCTTTGGCTCAAAGCCAAATTGTATACACTAGCTGTTGCGTACAACCAAAAGAACCCGGACTGATAACAGATGAAAAACATTCTTCGCAGTTTTTTTTCTTGGTCACATCAAGTCTACTTGCTCCTTTATGTTTTTATTTCATCATTTGGCGATTCAAACGGGGCTTCCGCCTTTGTTATTTGGAAGATAGTTGGCAGAAAAATAAAATACTACTTCAAGAAAAACGTATCCTTCTCCATGCAGCACAGAAAGGGATTTTTCCCCTTGCATGGCGTTATGGCGAGGACCGTACTCTTAATATTCACCGCATGGCACTCTATAGTGTATTCTTTGCACCACCTAGCCTGGGCATTCCTGATCTTAGCAAACCAGAATTAACAGATTTTAAGGTGCTAGTGCGCATGTGGAATGTAACTGTTTGGTTATACTCTCCTTTATTAATGTCGTTTTTACTATTATTGTGCCTGCCACTGATCCTTCTGATCATTGGTTACTACAATGGAGAAAATTTATTTAATCCTCTCATAAAACACCTGCTCACTTGGTCCGCCTTTGGCTGGGCGAGCTTTGGCCTGACTTACCATCTCCATGTATGGACATATCAATTGGCTGGTTTGCACGCCAAACAACGAGAAGATCGGATAACTCTCGATTTTTCCTTTCACTCCTTACAACAGTTTCGACCAGGAGCCTTTCCTCGGTTGATCTCCTTGTACCAAGGAAAGTTAATGGCTGTGATATCGGCCTTTTTCTCCATTTTTGTTTCCGTTTATGCTACATGTCTTTCAAACTTATTCTGAACCAACAGAATGCAGGTTGGTGACCAGCCTAACAACTATGGGCATGCTAAGAATTATGTTGCGTATCTTTATCAACTCGTTCCGACAGATGTCGTTAATAAAAATTGTAAAATCTGTTTCCCCCGTTGTCGAAAAAGGAATTATTGAAGGCATCGTCATGTTCTGATCTTCCAGCTTTTTGCGTAATTGTTTTGGAAATATTCCTGGATTCTTTGCCACAATGTGAAAACTTGCTGCAAATTTGTACGATGGCCTGTTATTATTCTCTGCTGGCCACAAATCTTCCAACACAGAATCAGAAAAAATAGTGTACGTTTTTCTGATCATCGGGTGAACGGCCAAGTTGGTGACGATATCAAAACATGTCCTAATGTTTATATCCTCAGTAGCGTTACCAGCAGGCAACTTAAAGAACAGCACGAAATCTTCCCAACCACTACTTCGATAAAGACTGAATAAAATATTGCGCAGCATATACTGCAAACTGCCAACTTCACCATGTTTTGTTGTTTTTATGTTCGCATTAATCCAGTTGAGAAACGCTGACCGCAACCCTGGAAAATGAAGAGATATCAATACTATAACATGTGAATCTTCCCAATCATAAGACGTAGTATTATTAGGTATATTGATTTTCCGTATTAGACGTCGGCGATCGAAGTAGGGGAAAAAATATTTCTCATTATTGCTCCCTGCTTCCGCATTATGTACACAATGTATGTTTAGAGTTGGATCTTTTAACAGATGTGTACGATTTTCTTTTCTTGCCCCTTCTGCTTGCGTGGTGTTTGCACAATATAACCCGTTATATTCAGTAACGATGGCAAGATCATAAATACCAAGAACCTTGATTTTAACTGAAAATTCCTTTTTTGGTGCTTTCCCAGCAAACACCAATAAATCCATAAAATAGTTTTGCTCTTTTTTTTCAGAAGTTCTTTCCAAAACCCACGACAAAACATCCTCTTGTGGATTAATTTTTACACCATGCAATTCCTGCATACATACATCATTAGGAAATTGAAATGTTGCAGATGATTTCCACCACACACCATTAATATTAGTTCCAAAAACATTATGCCAGTGATTCAAGTAAAATTCCGTATCCAACCAGAGACATGGAAGATGGCTGTTCACTTGTTCTTCGCTGTCTACAGTATTTCTAGAATATGCTTTTTCCGTATGCTTTGAATGTACTGAACCACCTGAATTTTCTATAACATCTGCACTACATACGATATCATTACCCTTGCACTTCTCAGGGAGAGTTGTTACTGGATGCGACGTGAACAATCGGCAGGGAGGATAGGTTTGGGCAAGATAATCTTCCATGGCACAAGTAGACAAAAAGGAACTGTCCATCAGCAACCATTCCAAACGCCATGGCAAATCGACGGCACCCCATAGAAATATTTCTTCTTTACGTAATGTATGACTATTAATCCAACGGCATTTGTTTTGCGAAGATGCGCTCTCTCGCAAATGTTCTTGCAACCTTTTGCTGATCAGTTTCTGAAAAGCAGGAGAAAATGCCTGTTTCCAAATAATACTATCTGCCCCATTTGTTGGGGGAGAATCATTTTGCATGGCTATCAAGAGTTTCTTAGCTTGCTGTGGTGCCTGATGTCCGTGCGTAATCGCATGAACCAACATGTCACCTAGATTTTTCCATTGTAATGAGTGTAAATCTTCTTCAAATCGGGCCTGCATCTGACAATGGAGATGTTTTTCTACTGCTTGATGCAGTGAATCAGCAAATGGATCATCCTGTTTCAATTCCATCTGTTCCAACCAAGCCAATAATAACCGTCCTCTTAGATAATCTTCCGGTATTGCTTGACGCAGATCATTACGCACAAATTCACACTTGGCGAAGATAGATTGTGGCTCACTGTCAAGTCTGTGCAACTCGTCCATAAGCCACACTTTGTCAAATTGATGGTAGGCAAGAATTTCTAGAAACCAGGAATATAAATAGGCATAACCAAAACGTGACGCTCCAAGAAGATCACAGAGAAGTTCCTTTGAAAACGCACGTACCGTATAGTTTGGCAAAGCCCGATCTATGGTTTGAAAAATTCGCCGCGCCAAACGTCCGAATAAACCGGTTTCGCTTTTGGTAAGTGCTTGCGTGTCAAGATCAGCCAAAACATCATGAATGACGCGATGACCTAATTCATGAGCAAGGATGGGATGCAGCGCAGGACGCTCCAACATCCAATAACTAAGCTGTAGAATTACAGTTTCACTCCAGGCAGGCACAAGAATCCTCTGGTTTGCATCTTGCGATGAATACCAATGGTACTCATCAGGTTTACGAATCTCCTCACGCCAATCATGATACTGCTGCTCGTGAAAAATATGGTCCTGAGCAGAAGTCAGATCATGTTCCCAATACTGGATAACCACAGGCAGATTTTTGCCATACGGCAGTGAACACTGCCACTGCTCCTTGACCAGGATAGCCAAATCGCGAAAGGTCCATCTACTGATTGTGCTCAAAAATTTATCCGTTAAACCCTTCTCCTTGCGCCGCCGCACTGTTGGTGTTAATTCTCCTGGCCTGATATTTTCCAGAGTCTGCCCTAAACGATCCTGAATTTGTCCCAGAGTAGCAATTACCTCTCCTGCTTGCAGTCGCAAGATAGTTTGGGTTAGATAAAACTGACGGAGCTCACTCGAGTTTATCGGCTCCTTCTGATTATACTCGGCAAACTTATCTCGCCAATGTTCCGCGCGTATCAAATATTCCCAAAGGTTGCATTTGATCTGCTGAACAGATGTTGCTACTGGCCTTGTTGTCCAGGTAAAATTATCTGCGCCCGATGGCTTGTAACACAAATCCTGGTCCTGATTTTTTTCATGCGCATGAGGCAAACCCCACAATTCCTTAGGAGAAAATGGTTTGGGTGAATCAGACTCACTTTCATTATCCAGTTTTATCAATAACTCCTTATCATTTACCCAATAGGCGATATTGAGCTGTATATGGCGAGCCTCACGATAGGCAATGCTGAGACGCGCAATAAGATCCTCGCAAGCGACCAAATAGGGTCTCCTCAAAAAGAATAACACATTGAAACTATACATTAAAATGCGATTATGATAGAATTGTGTGCATGAATT
>NZ_RXIU01000208.1 GCF_004217665.1 Candidatus Magnetaquicoccus inordinatus
GGACAATGATGGCCATGGCCACATCTTCGGCATGGCTGCCGATCACAGGTAACTGCTCCAAGAGTGGTGTGAGTCTGCTTAAGAGGACAGCTTCGCCATAGGCACCGCTCATGATACCGATGGTGGTGATTCCTACCTGGATGGTGGCCAGGAAGCGACTGGGATCGGCGGCAAGCTCAAGAGCAATGCGTGCCCCTTTGGAACCTGCTTCGGCCATTTGTTGCAAGCGGACCTTGCGTGCGGAAACCACAGCCATTTCCGACAGAGAAAATAGTCCGTTCAGAAGAATCATCGATAACAAGATAAACAGTTCCATCACATTTCCCAATCAGAAAAAATTCTGCCTGTCAATATCAATCGCGCAGAGCTTTGCCCAGCTCCTCTTTGGCCTGGAACAGTTCGCGACTGAGCGATTGCATAGCCTTGTCGGCCTGGAGCAGGGAGTTAAGCGCCATCTCCACATCGGTTCCGCGCAACATGTTTTGAATCTCTTTTACATCACGGGCAGAGCCATCCAACAGGGTGATTTCAGTCAACTCTCCGGTCAGAATGGCCAGACGATGGTTGCAGAAGGGAGCCTCTTCCTCTTCCTCCTGCTTGCAGGAGCAGGAAGCTGTCAAATTGGAGCCTTCGCGTCGAAAGGTCAGTTGCAGATGTTCACGACCCGTTTCGGCCTCAAGCTCTTCGTTCAGGATCACCAGGCGGATTTCGCGCACGGGATTGAGCATGGCTTCATAATCTTCTACGGCTTTTTTGACAGAGACATAGAAATGGTGTTCATCGAGGGTATCGCTCAGACCGACTTTTTCCAGTTGCAGACGAAAGGGTCTGGGTGCATCGGCAACCTTAAGGGTGATTCCTGCCTCGCGAAACTCTCTGTAGAGTTCGGCGAGACGTTGTGCGGCGGTAATATCCATATCGGTGATGGATTGTGCATCGAGCACCAACCATTTTACCGGAGAGGGTGCTTCGGCGACCAGTTGTCTGAGTCTGGTCATGACATGTCTGGCGTTGGCAAAGATCAATGGAGCATAGAGTCGATAGACAATCAGGCCGGGCAGGCTCTCACCGCTTGCGCCTTTGCTACCCAAATCATGAAATTTTTTTCCTGGGCCGAGACGGCGCAACACGGCATCACCGGGTCGGGAGATCTCGACGATAACACCAATCAGGGAGATGAGTAGTCCCAAGAGGATGCCGGGCACCACACCGGCCAGCAGAATGGCAAAAATCACCATAACCGCCATGAAAAACTCAAAGCGATCCTGGCGATAGAGATCCTGCATGGCCTTGATTTCGAGCATGCCCAGGGCGGTGACAATCAAGATGGCACCCAGAGCGACTCGGGGCAGCAGAGCGATCAGGCCGGTCAGAAAAAAGAGAAACAGCAGCAGACCGGCAGCAGCGATCAGTTGTGCCACCTGGGTTTTGCCGCCGCTGGCATCGACGATGGCGGTACGGGAGGAGCTGGCTGAGACTGGAAAGCCTTGCAGCAGGCCAGCGGCTACATTGGCCATTCCCAGGGCGGTCAATTCACGGTTTGGGTTGATTTCATACCTGTTTTTTTCTGCAAAGGCTTGTGCCAGGAGGATGCCATCGGAGAAGGCGAGAAAGGCGATGGCCATGGCAGCCGGGGAGAGGGCAGGAATATCGGACCACTCAAAGTGAGGCATGACAGGTATGGGCGTTCCAGAGGGGACTGTGCCCACCAGGGCGATACCCATTTCAGCAAAGCCGAAGGCAGAGGTTCCCAGAATGGCCAACGCCGAGACGACCAGAGCCCCGGGGATGCGGGGTGTAAAGTGTGCCATGAGCACCATGAGCAGAATCAGGGAAAGGCCAACCAGAAAGGTGGGACGGTGGGTATTGGGCAGTTGTTCCAGAATTTGCAAGAGCAGAGGGAAAAACTCCTCACCGGAGGTCTTGATGGCGAACAGTTTGCCCAGTTGGGTGGAGACCAGGATAAGTGCGGCGCCATTCAGGTAACCGATCAGCACTGGCCTGGAGAGAAAATCGGCGATGGCACCGACGCGCAGACGTGCTGCCAGGAGGAGGATCACTCCCGAGAGAAGTCCCAATGCGGCGGCAAGGGCGGGAATGCGCGTCGGGTCACCCGCTGCCAGGGGGAGGATGGCGGTTCCGGCCAGCAGACCGATGGCGGCATCAGGTCCGGCGATGACCTGGCGGGAGGAGGCAAACAAGGCAAAGCCCACTGAAGCGGCCAAAGCGGCATAGAGTCCGCTGACGGGTGGCATATGGACCAGTTCAGCGTAGGCGATTACCGAGGGAATCATCACCACACAGGCGGTCAAGCCGGCCAGCATGTCACCGCGCAACCAACTGATTTTATAGCCGCGCAGGGTGATCAAGATGGGCAGAGTTGACAGGAGGCGGGGCAATAGTGCGACAGCGTTCATTTTGATTGGTATCACTCCCTGGAAAATGATCGATAAGATGTTGTAAAAAAGTAAGAAATATTCAGGTCATTCCTGGTTTTTATATGCTTCCAGGAGCGTTGATCTCTCCTGGATTTGCCATAATGCTGCGATTATCAAATGCGCTTGCCCTGGAAACGAAGGTAGGGCAATCAATAGCCATTATTGCGGCTGTTGCGAGTTTTTTCATAATGGTTGCAGACCTAGTGATGGATTTTGCTGCTTCCAGCAGAGGCAGAGGGAAAGAGAGCCAAGGGCCATTGAGCGTTGATGCCGGGCAGGGAGAGGCTGGAGAGCACTGCGTTGCCGTTGATAAAAATGGTTTCCGCACAGGGGAGATGGCGACCATGATGACCATCATAGACCAGCAGATGGTGGTGCAAAAGCAGACCCTGCACCTGCTGCATTTGCTGCGGTTGGGTGGTGTGTGCCGGTTTGGCCGCGTGCAACAGGAGATCTCTGCTGCGTTCGGGAGGTTCGTCGTTCAACTGGGCCTCGCTTGTCTTGAGCAAGCTTGTGCCAGACTCTTTTTTTCAAATCCAGTTCGGCAATATAAAAATATGCCTCTGCATGGCTCCATGGTGCTCTCTTTTCCATCCTTAAGGTGAGCAATGTCTATCCTGTTCGTAATTATAAATGACTTTTTGTCCGTATGCAATGGTTTATTAACAATGCTGCAGGGGTAGCGCCATGGCAATCAATCTGTCATGTACGACTTATAATGAAATACGGTGATAAAATACGAAAATACGGGGACAGATACGAAAATACGGCGACATGGCGAAAATACGGGGACAGTATATCAGTTAAATGGTGGCCGATGGTGAAATGCGAAAATACGGGGACATTATATCAGTTAAATGGTGGCCGATGGTGAAATGGATATACTGATGGGGTGGATTCATTCCTTTCCAAAACGGCCTCTGATAGGCCAAGATGGAGATTCTCTCGTTTCCATTAATTGAAAAGGAAGGATCCTGAGATCCTTCCTGACGGACGAGAGCAGCCCAGCCCACTCTGGTTTGCCCCTGTCAGAATCTCCTGAGCAAATTGTGACATCATTTCAGTTTCCTTCTGCGGATTGACGCGGCTTATAATCTGCCGCACATGATTTTCACTCAAGTTTGAGAAGCAACCGAGAGACTTTGACTGGCAACCGTTCACGCAGCAAGGTACCCGCTTTCTCTGGATAGGACATGATGTGGGGAGATACCCAGATTGAGAATCAGAAGCGCATGAATCGGAACTATAAACCATAGTCGGTACAATAGGTTGCTGGCTGTCCAGTATCAATAGAGATGCAAATTATTTTTGGCGAAAATGGCGGATCTTGATCGGATTGACACCTGTTTTGATAGTGTTTTGCGCGAAAACTGCTGAAGATCTGAGTGTAAATGACGAAACAAAACAAGACAACACAATAAGTTAGTTTGGTATGATGATCTTGGCCAGCGATTGGTTGCGGGGATGAGAATCGGAACCGAATCGGAACAAAAGCAGCCCAGAATCGGAACCGAATCGGAACAGAACCGCGATATGTAGTTCCGATTCGGGTTTTTGCCGCAGTCGCGCAATCGGAACCGAATCGGAAGCAGGGAATCGGATCCCGATTTGATCGGGATCCGATTCGGGTAAATCAATAGTTCTGAATCAGTACCTCCTTGGCCAATGGGTGCGGGCCAGCGGTGCACGAATACCGTGTAGTCACCTCTGAAATATGAAAGGCGCTAAAAATATTCCTGACCTCTGGCACATCGTTTAGACTTAGAAGAAAACGGCCACGAATGCCAGCCAGTTGGTCGGCCAATCTGGCAAAATCCTCCCTGAAAAAAATACCGCTCCCGTAATGCCCCTCACAATCCCAGTATGGCGGGTCGATATAAAAAAACGTTCCGACCCGATCGTACACCTTGATAAACTCCCCATACGGCAAATTCTCTATCGTGACCTTCGAGAGCCGACAATGCGCCATCTCTATCTCCTGACGCAATCTGGCCGGATCGTGCTTGGATGGTTGGATGGATGACGTTCCCATCGTGCGGCGGCCTTTTATGCGCCCACCGAACGTCAGTTTGTGGAGATAATAGAACCTGACAGCCCGTTGAATATCGGTCAACGAACCGGCTGGTGTTGCCAGTAGCTTCTCAAACTCCTCTCGGCTTGATAACACCCAGCGCAACGAATCTACAAACGCTTCCCAATGGTACCTGACAATCCGGTACAGATTGACCACCTCTCCATTAATATCATTGATCACCTCGCATTTTGAGGGTTTCTTTTGGAACAAAACCCATGCTGCTCCTGCAAACGGCTCTGCATAACACTGGTGCTCTGGAATCAGTGGAACGATGGTTCGGGAGAGCAGATATTTTCCACCCACCCAACCCGCCAACGGGCTTCTGATTTTTTCACCTTGAATTTCCATATTGTACACCTTGCATTGGCGCTCTCTGGCGCTCTGTTTGGTGCGAGTCCTGGTTGTGATTGAAACAATTCATTGTCTTGCATTTTGGACATTTTATTCTGATTTTTCCTGCTCCTTTCGCCAATAGTCGAGTGCAATGATCACACCGAAGCTCTATTTCATTTACCATTGCTTTACCTTTATACTGCTCCCGCCACAACGCAGTGGTGCGGGACGGCCAAACTGGCCAGTTGGTCGTGCAAGGATGGTCTTGCGGTTTGGGGTGCTCGCTACACCCCAACCCCCGCTTTTACGAGGGATTCGTGATCGCCTGCTGTACGATTGATCGTATTGTCTCCAGATCGGAAACAGCCAGTTGCAGGTAGGGGCGGGCGGGTATGGTGATGCGGCCACCTGGATGGTCCACCTCCTGCGCAAAATTGGATTTCGCTTTTTTAACAAATTTATTGCCCACCTCGCCTGTCCGGCGATTAAGATGGAAATACACCTCTCGGCGATGAGGTGGAATGGTGATGTCGCCGCCAAATTGATGAATGGCGGCGTACTCAAGATTGGTTCCTACCATCGCGAAGTCTGCGCCATAGCTTGCAGTAATAGATCTTTGCAGTTGTCCAGTGCGAATCAGGATCTTATCGCCAAATTTTGCCTCTTTCTTTTGCTTCAGATAGGCTTTGGTCAGTGGGTGCCAAGATGGGCGGCCACCCACGCTAAAATTTGTCTCCACAGCTTCTTTCATGATGCCGGCCACCCGCCGCATGACTGGCGCCATGTCTTCAGTTATGGCCTGGAGTCTCTGCAAATAGGAGTTGATCGCTTGGTCGCCGACGTTGATTTTGATTGTGTCAGTCATAAGGTTCTCATATAATGAATTGCGGTTTGGGGGGATCAGTATGGTTGCAGGCGGGTGCGATAACTGTGCTGAGGGTGTATTGGATGCCCGTTCCGCCGTGCGCCTCTAGCCCCCAGCCGTATTTGTTGACTGTTTTGGCCACAATAGCTCCCCCTTCCTTTTGCCATTGATTTTTGCATCCTTGGTGCGGATGATGTTCCACAACAGGCTGCCGTCTGTGTTTTCCTGCACGATGATCAATAAATCCTGCTGATGTTGATAAATCCCGATATAGTGTTTGCGGTAACTGCCGTCGATATACCGAGTAAGCCAGACTTCGTGAGGGTTGGTCAGCGTAGGCAGAATGAAGTTTGCATATTCTTCACGAGCATGTGGACGTTTTTCCACAAGATGTGACAACCATTCGTTGCGCACCATAACCGGATCCACCGGGGTTTCGATTGTACGTAGCGGATTGGCTTCTGAAACGCCCAAGGCTGTGCGTAATTGAGCCAAGGCGCTCTCCAGATCATGCGCTTTTGGCAGTAGTTCCGGGGGTGGCGGTCTTTGCTCGTTCGGGATATTGCGGATGTCTTGCAATCCAAGATCTTTCCAGGTTTTTTGATCGGGGGCGACCTCTATAGGTGGTCTTTTGGTTTTGCCTGTGTTGTTGGTGTCGAACTGTGCCCACGCCTTGCCAGGGTTGTAGTCAAAGCCTGGATCGGGCGAGAAAAGCAGCTTGTTGCCAGTACGGCTGGTG
>NZ_RXIU01000209.1 GCF_004217665.1 Candidatus Magnetaquicoccus inordinatus
AATGGCTTGCTGATTCACCAAGGAAACGAAAGCGTCAGATGGCAACTCTGGGGATGTTAGGTTAACGCTTATGGGGCAGAGCCCCACGGTCTTGCTTTTGCTGTTGCAGTTTTTTGCCCGAAGGGCACAATGTTCCCAGAAATTTGTCCGAGTTCATTTTTACTTCTTACTTTGAAGGATGGAACAGGATCGATTGCGCTTCGTGATTATTCATCTAAAAAAGAAAAAGTTGTTTGGAGGGGTGATGATGTTAAATCAATTTTATCAAAAACAAAGATAACAGTAAGCTGTTTTGAGTATGATGAGCGTCGGACGGATGATTATCATTATTGGCGTAGCGAAATACAATACAGGAATGAGCAATATCGAAACGCGCAGCATTTGCCTCTACTGTTAGACGGGTAACTTGGCTTGTCGTAGTCGGTAGGCCATGCTCTACTCCTGTCGGTGGCTCCTTTCCAAGCGGTTCAGATCGTATAGACCGTAGTGGTCAGCTGATCGGGTGGGCGGCTAGGAGCGGTTCTGGAGGATATGTGTGCTTGGGGCCTAGAAGTCGGCGCAGACGAATCAAGCAGCAGAAAATTTCTGACCCGCCAACTCCAACGCCGTTTCGGCGACCTGCCTCCATGGGCCAGCCAGAAAATAGCCGATGCTGATCTGGCCACCTTAGAAAATTGGAGTCTCCGAATCCTGGACGCACCGACCTTGGAGAACGTGCTGTCGGACCCGTCGTAAAGGTGGCGGAGAATCCGCATTCTCTCTTTTATATGCAAATCTGGCAATGGAGAATTCCGTAATTGCATCTTGCCAACGAAGCGGGAGTAGGAAGCGAGTCCGAAGGTGTGTCGCGAGAAGCCTCCGAAATTTCGACGCCATCTTGGAAGTCATTGAATATCAAGTTGAATTGAAATCGCTCATCACTTGGCTGACCAAGATGACATCGAACTCATTCTCTCTGCTGCGCTGCAGCATGACTGGAGAAAAAGTTCGACTAGCGAAAACATGCTCCACCATTTAGTTTTGAAATTTCTCCGTAATGTTGTGAGCCGTCCAGCGAGGCGGCTTTTTTTATGCCAAAAAAACGCAATATTTCCAACAGTTAACCGATACCGGTTCGGTAAATTTTTTTGTCTACTTTCGGACTGACGGGAGTTGAACTCGCCACTTTTCTTCTCCACTTGCCCGGATTCTCCCCGACCTGTTGACTTCGTCCTTCGAAGTACGAGATTTTCGTACTTCATTTTGTCTTGCAAATTCAATCACATTATCAAGTCAACAGCTTTCGTACTCTTTCGATACCCATCTTGGTTGCGTCTATTGACTGGCGGGAGTTAAACACGGGTACGAGTCAAGGTTTTTTTTGTCCATGACTCTATGTGTCCATTGTGGCAACATCTTGAATCTGATAAGGTTTGCGCCGGATTGCATTGTTGTTTGAGTCCCAACGCCATCTGGAGGAAGCGCATGACCAAATCGGAGTTGATCATCCTGGTTGCCCATCAGTGCAAGCTGACTCGCAAGGACGCTGAAACGGTCGTCGATACCATGTTCGAGTCCATCGCCCATTCGTTGGAGATTGGCCATCGGGTCGAGGTGCGTGGGTTTGGCAGCTTTGGATTGAAGGAGCGTCGAGCGCGTGCTGGCCGGAATCCCAAGACTGGTGAGCAGGTGTCGGTAGGGGCAAAGCGCGTGATGTTTTTTAAACCCGGCCTGGAAATGCGTCGGCGAGTGGACAGCGAAGGAGATCAGCAATGAATTTCAGCGAAAGAATTGTGACGGCACGGAAGTCCGCCAAGCTTACCCAGAAAGAATTGGCGGACAGAGTTGGCATCAGTCGGACGCCTGTTCTCAGATTAGAAAATGAAAGGTCAAACTCATCCCGGTGCACGGTAACCATCGCGCTGACTTGGCCAAATATGCCTCGCCGTCTCAACGCCAAGGCAATAGAGGCTCGAAGCAAATGGACAGCTCAGAAACATCCTTGATTGCTCATCTGGATCACCTAGTACTGACTACCGCGCGTGAATCGGCCTGCATTGATTTCTATACCCGTGTGTTGGGTATGCGATTGGAACGGTTTGTCGGGGGCATCCCTCCGGTTGAAAGAACGGCGTTCTCTTTCGGGAGGCAGAAGATCAACCTGCACGTACAAGGTGCAGAGTTTGAGCCGAAGGCCCATTTGCCGGTTCCAGGTTCTTTAGACTTGTGCTTTATAGTGCAACTGCCGATGCAAGAACTGGTGGAACATTTGCGGCAGTGCAACTGGCCCACTTGCGAAGGTCCAGTGTTACGTACAGGAGCTTTGGGGAAGATTAACTCAATTTATTTGCGTGATCCTGACCTCAATCTGATCGAGTTGTCAGTGCAACTTTGAGCTCTCCACAGGACAGGCAAGGTGGCTCTGCGGACGTCAATATGTGTGGCGTGGTGGCGAAGTACAAGGAGTATTTGGCAGGGAAGTAGTTGGAGGGTGAACGGTCGGTCAGGGTTTCCACCCTGGCGCACGTGGTGGCGTGTGTCGCGACAACAGGAGAGGGACAAGAAAATGGCCAAGAAGAAAGAAGAGACGCAACAGGACGCCACACAGGCGGCGCAGGTTGCCATCGGCAATTTGAGCCTGGAGGAACTGGTGTCGTTGAAGGCCGATGTGGAATCGCGGATCGCCCAGAAACAGAAAGAGGCGAAGAAGGTGATCCATAGCCAGATGCTGGCGATGGCACAATCAGCAGGCTTTGAGTCTGTTGAGGCGTTTCTTGCGGGCCAGACTGGCAGGCGTACCAGGAGGGACAAGGGAACCTCAAGATTGCCGAAGTACCGGGATCCTGTGGATGCCAGCCGGACGTGGACAGGGAAAGGCCGAAAGCCGGGTTGGGTGATATCGCATCTGGATGCAGGTGGCCAGTTGGAGGAGTTGGAAATCGGGTAGGCCGATGACGGCCAAATATGTTGATCAGGAACAGGCAGGAGAGGAAGCAGAATGAACAAATCGGAACTCGTCGCACTCATGGCCAAAGAGGCCGGTATCACCCAGGATCAGGCAGGCAAGGCTATGGGTGCGTTGGTTGGTGCCATTCAAGGATCATTGGCGTCCGGCAACGATGTGACGTTGATTGGCTTTGGCACCTTTTCGGTGGTGGAGCGGAAAGCCAGGACAGGCAGGAACCCACGCACGGGTGAGGCAGTGCAGCTTCCCGCCAAAAAATCACCACAGTTCAAGGCTGGGAAAGTGCTACGGGAGGCGGTGGAACGGAAAGAGTAGCCGGTGGATCACATCACCTCCTGAGCTATGAATGCGTTCCACCAGCTTTCAGCTTGTGGTCATTGATTTGGGAGTAAAGCCATGGCATGGGTAAGAACACCGTTTTCTGGAGGCAGTAAGATTCCTGAAGATGTCAAGAGGAGAGTCAGTAAAAGGATACTTGATTGCGCTGAATCAAATTTTTCAGGACGCTACAAACGGATAGCCATCAGATTTAAAATGCAATTTTGTTATATCGATGCGTATGCCGAAAATGAGGACTATCCGACGCACCTTTGCAGGTTGCGTTATTTTAACGAGGAATCGTGGGGAGCGGCGTTGTACGCATACAGTTCTGAAAAATATGAAGACACATTTTTCATGTCATTCGACGGGTTTGTAAAACCTGAAGATGCCTTTCTCCAGGCGGCAACGCTGTATATCGGATAATCTATCGGGAATTTAATGGTAATCAGTGAATTTGGACGTG
Organism: Candidatus Magnetaquicoccus inordinatus; assembly: GCF_004217665.1. Taxonomy (GTDB): domain Bacteria; phylum Pseudomonadota; class Magnetococcia; order Magnetococcales; family Magnetaquicoccaceae; genus Magnetaquicoccus; species Magnetaquicoccus inordinatus. The sequence continues at coordinate 3,729 of NZ_RXIU01000209.1, forward strand.
GATCTGGGGTGTTGGGAGGCAACGCAGATTTTTTCATCAGTGTGGTGTTGGTGGTATTGATCGGCCGGATTAAACACCTGCACTGCCGCAGTTTATGGTCGGCGGCGTTGGTCAATTTCGTGGGTGTGGTGTTTCATGAGCTTGCCCATTACCTGGTTGCACTCGTATTGGGAGGACGGCCTAAACGTTTTTCGGTTTGGCCAAAGCGCACGGCAGACGGGTTCCTTTTCGGCCAAGTTGTTTGTGCCCGTATCAACGCTTTTAACGCCTTGCCGGTCGGGATAGCACCGCTGTCATTGCTACCGCTGGCATGGTTGATTCATCGCAAATTCTTCCTGTATCTCCAACCAACACCTTGGAATTACGTTATTTATCTATTTTTGATGGTGATCGTTATAGAGAATGCCTTGCCGTCGTCTGCCGATTGGAGATTGGTGAGACAGTTTCCGATTGGCCTGTTTGGGTGGATAGCTGTGTTGACACTGGGTGTGGTGGCTTGGCAGAGGCACCTACTGTAGATTTGAGAACGTGACAGGACACTGAGTTGGTGCGTGTGTGCAGAGTGATTGATATGGCCAGGGATGATTCTGATGAACGCTACCAGGAAAATCGTCCATATTGACATGGACGCTTTCTACGCATCGGTGGAACAGAGGGACAATCCGCAGTACCGTGGGTTGCCATTGGTGGTTGGAGGCCGCAGTGCCAGGGGAGTAGTCGCTGCCGCCAGTTATGAGGCACGGCGATTTGGGATCCGCTCGGCCATGGCCATGCAGAAGGCACTGGTTCAATGTCCCAACTTGATCGTTGTGCCGCCCCGCATGGAGGCCTACAAGGCGGTATCGATGCAGATCCGGGAGGTTTTCTTTGAACACACCGACCTGGTTGAGCCTTTGTCCCTGGATGAGGCGTTTTTGGACGTAACCAGCAACAAGAAAGGAATTCCTTCGGCAACCTGGGTGGCACAGGAGATTCGCGCAACGATCCAGAAGCGCACAGGCTTGACGGCATCGGCAGGCGTCTCTTTCAACAAGTTTCTCGCCAAGGTGGCATCGGGAATGAACAAGCCCAACGGCTTTACCTTGATTGCACCGGAGCAGGCGGCAGATTTTGTTGCGGCACTACCCATCGAGAAGTTCTTTGGGGTTGGCCGGGTGACAGCCGAAAAGATGCACCAGATGGGTATCAAGACCGGCGCAGACCTTCTGCAGATGTCATTGGAAGAACTGGAGTCCAAATTTGGTAAGGCAGGGTGCCTGTATTTTCAGATTGTTCGCAACAATGATGATCGACCGGTCAATCCGGACAGAGAGCGGCATTCTGTTGGTACAGAGGATACGTTCGATTGGGATGTCCGTGACAGAGCAACGATTATGGCACGGTTGGACGCCATCGCCCATGAAGTGGTGCGCCGAATGGGAAAGGCTGGATTTGTAGGCAAAACGCTTACTCTGAAGATCAAGTTTGCAGATTTCCAGCAAATCACCCGTAGCCGAACAGTCATTCAGCCAATCCAAGATGCAGATCGGATGATGTCGATTGCCAAGCAGTTATTTTCAAATGTGAAGATTCCACCACGTGGTGTTCGTCTTATTGGGTTGACCGTTTCCAATGCCTGCCAGGCAGACAATGCTGGTTGGTGGCAACCACCACTGCCTTTTGTTGAACCAGAATATCGGCTGGGCTTTGTGGAGTAGTGGGTCAGGCAGAACTATCTGTCCCAATTGCGCCAGTGATTATGCCTGGGACCGTGGCAATCCCGGCAGTGATGCCGGTGATGGTGCCTGTGGCGATTCCATCGACGATCGTACAGGTAATGGACATTTTCTGGCTCTGTGATGACGTATCGGGTTGTTGGGTATATGGCAACACCACCATCTGCACGAGCGAGAGCCGGTACCACCAAAGAGCTGGCCATAATCAAGGCAATAGCCAATTTTTTCATGAGGGTGTCTCCTTTCAGATACAAAACAGACGACGAGTGGTACCGTTGAAATGATTGTGGGGGGCGTTGCCGCCCCCCCATGCCATAGCATTTCGCCGGAAACCGACGAATCTACTTTTTGGTATTGCTGTCTTGAGCGGCCACCGGTGCGTTGGTGGCGGGTTTGGCATCAACCTTGGCAGTGGCGGCTTCAGGTTTTTGCTGCTTTGCATCGTGTCCGGCCTTCTGCTCTGTGGTCTTGGCGTCTGGAGCAGCTTTCTGCTCTTTGCCATCCGTGGCTGCTGCCATCAACCGGCCTGATGCATCCTTGTTGGTTGCCGGAGCGGCCTTGGTATCGGTGGTTGCATGGGAGACCAGCGGACGACCGTTGGCTGTCGCGGCGGTTTCGCTACCGGCCAACGCCATGCCAGACAGAGCCAAAGAAGAGACCAGTACTGCCACACCCATTGAAATCTTGTTCATCGTTTTCCCTTTGCGAGATATTTGAGGGTCGTCCAATCGACCTGTGTTTGTTTGGTTTTAACCGACTGCGCGTCGGTCTTGCCTGTATGGACGGACCGTTTTCAGAGTTCTGTCGGGATGCTTCAATTTTTTTGCGGAAGATGCTTGGGGTGCTTGACATCAATAGCCACCGTTGGGAAGATGACTGAGGTGCAATAACACAGTCGATCGGATATCAGCGTTTCCAGTGTAAGCGGTGAATTCTCCGCGTATCTCAGCTCATTGACAAAATGGCTTTATCAATGTTCCATGGGAGGAGTTTTTCG
>NZ_RXIU01000021.1:0-21245 GCF_004217665.1 Candidatus Magnetaquicoccus inordinatus
TTTGGGAGGGCGGACGCCCGACATGCACAGTTTCGCTTGTGGCAACAGTGAAGAAATTGGCAAATGCGATTGCCCTGAGGTTCAAGATAGGCTGCTGTGGGCTGAAGTGGTAGAATGGTGCAGTGTGGAGTGGTTTGCAGATGGAGTGGTTTGAGGATGACGATTACAACGGTACGCGGGGTCAGGGATATTTTACCGGAAGAGAGTCCGACCTGGCAGTTGTTGGAGGAGAGTGCCCGGCAGATTTTTGCTGCCTATGGTTATCGGGAGATTCGCACCCCTCTTTTTGAAAAGACGGAGCTGTTTGCGCGTGCGGTGGGGGCAACCAGCGATATTGTCGAGAAGGAGATGTATACCTTCAATGATCGGGGAGGGGATTCGCTGAGTTTGCGACCGGAGGGGACAGCCTCGGTAGTGCGTTCGTTTATCGAAAATAATCTGCAGCGTGCACTGCCCTGGGCGGTCTATTATATGGGGCCGATGTTTCGTTATGAGCGGCCACAAAAGGGACGTTTTCGGCAGTTTCATCAGATGGGTTGTGAGCTGTTTGGTGCTGAGGGGCCGTTGGCAGATGCCGAGATGATGGCCATGATTGTGCGCTTGCTACGGCGCTTGCAGATTGATGATGCGCTGACCTTGGAGATCAACTCTCTGGGATGCGCCAGTTGTCGCGGCCCCTATCGCGAGCGTTTGTTTGCTTTTTTACAGGAGCGCCAGGCGCAGTTGTGTGGTAACTGCATCCAGCGCTTGCAGCGCAATCCGTTGCGTATTTTGGATTGCAAAGGGGAGGGGTGTCGTGGTGTAGCCCGCCAGGCGCCAGCGATGCAGGAGAGTTTATGTCCCCCCTGTGCCGACCATTTTTGCGGCTTGCAGGAGCTGTTAAATGGGATGGAGCTGCCCTACATGGTTAATCCATTGCTGGTGCGTGGTTTGGATTATTATACCCGGACAGCGTTTGAGGTGACCACAACTGCCTTGGGGGCACAAAATGCGGTTGCGGCAGGTGGGCGCTATGATGGGCTGGTGGCGGAGATGGGCGGACAAGCGGTGCCAGCCATCGGTTTTGCCATGGGTATGGAGCGTTTGGCCCTGTTGTTGGAGGGTAAGGGGTTGCGCAATGGCAGCCGCAGTGGTTGTTATCTGTTGGCGGTGGGGGCGGAAGCAGGCAGACAGGCCCTCTTTTTGGCAGAGCAGTGGCGCAGTGCCGGGGTTGCGGTACAAATGGATTGGTTGGGTGGTTCGCTGAAGGCGCAATTGCGACGTGCGGATCGGGCTTTGGCGGCACAGGTATTGATTTTGGGTGAGCAGGAGCTGGCCGAGCAGTCGGTATTATTTAAGGATTTGCGGGATGGTGGGCAACGTCTGATACACTGGGGGCAGGTGGTAGAGTCACTGCGGGCGTTGTCGTGAAGCGGGCAGAAAAGGAGCGGTGATGCAGGATATTTTTGAGCAGGTGGATGAGCAACTGGAAGCGGATCGGCTGCAGAAGTGGTGGCTTGCCAACCGTAACGTGGTCATTACAGGTTTTGTGGTCTTTTTTGCATCGCTATTTGCCTATGTGGGCTGGCAGGATTATCGTTTGCGGCAGAGTCAGGCGGCCTCGGAATATTTTCTGGTGGTGCAGGATCTCTATACCAAGGGGGATCATGCCGGGGCAGAAAAGCAGTTGCAAGCACTGTTACAGAACCATTCCGGGCATGCCTATAGTCAATTTGGTCGTGTTCTACAGGCCAAGTCGTTAGCAGCGACAGGAAAGAGAGAAGAGGCCCTGCAGCAGTTGGAAGAGGTGGCCAAGGGTGCCGATCTCAATCTATTGCGCGATTTGGCGTTGTTGAATGCGGCCTATCTGACGGCGGGCGAAAGTGGCAAGGCAGAGGGCTATGTGCAGCGGATGGATGGTCAATCACCCTATCGTGCCCATGCTTTGGAGTTGCGTGGTTTGCTGGCGGCACAACGTGGTGACAAGCAGGCAGCAGTGGCCCATTATCGGGAAGCGCGTGGACTCAGTACAGAGGGTAGCTTGCGGGCCCGCTTGGAGAGCCGTTTGGAGCGGATGGGAGGGGAGGAGAGCAAATGAAACGCTGGCAAACAATCGGTGGAATGATTTTGTTGCTGCTGGGGACAGGTTGTTCGTCGCTCAGCAGTTTGAATCCCTTCAAAGAGGGGCCGGAAAAGAGTAACAAGGGTGTTGCGGGTGTGCCGGCCTATGTGGAGCCACAGGTGAAGGAGTCTGCTGGTTTAACGCGGATTTGGAAAACATCAGTGGCCCGTTCGGCAGGTAAGTTTCACCAGCATCCGGCACAGATAGTGGTGACGGAGGAGGATATATTTGTTGGCACTTTTCAGGGTCGGGTGGTGCGTTTGAGTCGGGAGAGTGGCCGGGTATTGTGGGAGGTGAGCGTTGCCGAGCAGGTCAGCGGTGGGGTGGCTGTAGATGAGCGGCGGGTTTTTGCCGGGACGCGCAGCGGTGAGATGGTGGCTTTGTCACGGGAGACGGGTGAGATTTTGTGGCGTGCCGATGGTTTTTCTCCGGTAACCTCGGCTCCGGCGGCAGGAGGAGGTCGGGTTATTTTTCAGACTTTGAGCAATCATACCCACGCTTTGAATGTTGTAGACGGCAAACGAATTTGGAAACATTCGACGCCACCGGAGCCTTTGGTGGTGCAGGGTGCGGCCACTCCGGTGATTGAAGGTCCGGTGGTGTTTGTTGGTTATTCGTCTGGAGATCTGTTTGCGTTGCTTTTGGAGAGCGGGGCGCCGCTCTGGAATGATAATCTCTCTGTCAGCGGTGGACGCAGTGAATTGGATCTGCTGCAAGGAATCAAGGCCAGCGTGGTGTTAGGCAGAGAGGAAGGGGCGATGGCTGGGGGCAAAAAATTGTTTGCAGTCAACCATCAGGGGCGTGCCGTGGCCCTGTTGCCACGTAATGGCGCACGGATTTGGGAGCATAAAATGTCGGCAGTACGCCGTCCCTGGTTTGGTAAACGGCAACTTTTTTTCAGCGACATGGATGGTTATGTACTGGCTTTGAGTGCGGGAGAGGGTTTGGAGTTATGGCGCACGCGGGTCAGTGACGGGCTATTGTCGGCAACAGTGGCAGCGGGCAACAAGGTGATAGTTGCCGATGATAAAGGGCGGCTGTTTGCTTTGGATAGCAATTCGGGGCGGGTTATTGGCATGGATCGTTTAGGAGAGGCCATTTTGGCTGATCCGGTATTGCTGGAAGATCGTCTCTTTCTCTGGAGCAATGATGGGAATCTGATGCGGTATGATTTCTGAACCCAAGCAACACTCTTCCTTGCCGCTTGTGGCTTTGGTAGGTCGCCCCAATGTTGGCAAATCCTCACTATTCAATCGTTTGACGCGCACCCGTGCGGCTTTGGTGGATGATACACCGGGGCTGACTCGTGATCGGCAATATGGTACAGCCTTATTGGAGGGGCGCACATTTCGTGTTGTGGATACGGGCGGTTTTGAAGCGGATCCTGCTGTAGCAGTAGCAGTGGGGATGCGTGAGCAGACCATGGTGGCCATCGAAGAGGCGGATGCCATTGTTTTTGTTACCGATGCCCAATCGGGACCGTTGACCGATGACTGGGTGGTTGCCGAACTGTTGCGTCGTTCGGGAAAACCGGTGATCTGTGCGGTCAATAAAGCGGAAGGGCGCAGCGCCCAGGAGATGATGGGGGAGTTTCATCGTTTGGGTCTGCATCCAGTGCTGGGTATTTCGGCGCTGCATGGCATGGGTATGGATGGTTTGGCGGAGGATCTGTTTACCGAATTGCAGCGGCAGGGGGTGGTTTTGCCACGGAGTGCCGATCTGGAGCAGCAGCGCAACTCCGAGGATGAGGGAGAGATTCGGGTGGCTGTGGTGGGTTGTCCCAATGCCGGCAAGAGTACCTTGATCAACCGCATTGTTGGTGAGGCACGTTTGGTGGTATCCGATCAACCGGGCACCACCCGCGATGCCATAGATCTGCCGCTGGAGGATGCCGAGGGGCGTCGCTTTATTTTGGTGGATACTGCTGGCATCCGCAAAAAGAGTCGAATCTCCTTGCGTATAGAGAAATATTCGGTTTTGGCGGCGTTGCGGGCCATGGAGCGCGCTCAGGTGGCGATTTTGTTGTTGGATGCTTTGCGGGGCATCACCGATCAGGATCGACGGGTTGCCAATTTGGCCACGGAAGCAGGGTGTGGCTTGATTTTGGCGATCAATAAATGGGATGCGATTGGCCAACTGGAGGAGGGGCGTTGGGGTTGGAGTGGCACCCGCGAGCGGCGTGGTGGCGGTGTTAAAAAACAGGTACAGGAGCAGTTGCAGCTTGCCTTGCCGCAATTAGGCCATGCACCGATCCATTTTGTCTCAGCCAAGTCGGGAATGGGTGTAGGTGGTTTGTTGCCGGCGGCCCATCAGGTGTGGCAATCCAATCGCTTGCGTATTTCAACGGGGGCATTGAACCGTTGGTTGTTGGAGGTAACGGCGCAACATCCGCCACCGCGCCAGGGGGGGCGCATCGTCAAGATCCGTTATGCCACTCAGGTGTCGATCAATCCGCCGACCATTGTGTTGTTTACCAATCGGGATATTGCGGTACACGAGACCTATCGGCGCTATTTGGAGAATCAGTTGCGCGACCATTTTCGTTTTGCAGGTGTACCGATACGGATTTGGTTTCGCGCCAGCAGCAGTGAAAATCCCTATGTGCAAGAGAATCGCTCTTGAAAAGAAAAAAAAGGCAGAATAAAACTATTACGGAGGTCCAGGAGGGGATTATCCCCTCCTGGCAGGTGCAGGACGGAGTCCTGCTTCTGTGCGGCGTTTCACCAGAAGCGAATGCGTAGCATTCGCGCACGCCGCACTCATCTGTGCTCCGAAGGAGCACTCTTTGGGAGGGCGGACGCCCGACTCGCACAGTTTTGTTTATGGCGACCGTGAGGAAGTGATCCAACAAGCACAGATTTGCTTATGGCGACCGTGAGGAAATATGCACAAATGGCGCTTGTCCCGTGGGATGTCAGGTAACATTTTCTGCACAAGCCGCATCAATACTGCTGAAAAATATTGCTGGATTTTTGTCTGATGGATGGCAAATTGGTATCAGGCTCATGTTGGCTCGCCGACTCTACCCCCATGGGGAGGCTGTACCCATAGGCGCAAAAAAGCGCGCCTATGGGTACAGTTTGCGTCCATTAGGCGCGCTGCGCCGACGCAAAAGGCGCGTCGGCTTACTGTGAAAAGCGCGCCAAAGGCAAAAGATTAAAAGCAAAAGATTAAAAACAAAGCAAAATCCCAGAGGCTTCGCCTCTGGACTCCACCAGGGAGGTGCCCTCCCTGGACCCGCAATTGTTTTGTGTGGTGAAAAAAAACGCGCCTATTTTTTACCCATACGGCGGAAATAATCAAGAATGGCATGGATCGGTACAAAACCACGCAACGTTCCCCGGCCGCTGACCACCGGTAGGGCGTGCAGTTTGTGGCGTTGCATGAGATCGGCGGCCTCATTGATGGTGCCGTTGACCGAGATTTTTACCAACTGCTGCTGGGTATGAAATTTACCGATGGGCAGGTTGTAGAGAGCCTTATCGCGCGGTGAGGTAGGTCCGGTGCCATAGGAGGCCCCCATTATCTGATAGATGTCGCTTTGGCTGAGCACACGTACCAACGCCCCTTTTTGTTCGATACCGATATAACGATAGCCATCCTGGGTGATGGCAGTGATACCGCGCATGACCTTTTCTTCATCTTTAAGGGTGAAGGGGGTTTCGGTCATCACCAGGCGCACGCTGCCGACCACCTGTGGGGCCAGCAGTTCACCGGGCGCGGTATGGGGCAATTCAGCCTCTTCTTCCTCAAGCATTGCATCCTCACTTACACCAGCAGCCAGAGCCATTTCTTTAGGGGAACCGGGGATAGGGATACCGATCATGGCGGCTGCGAAACGCCGCGAGATCAGCCAGTGGGCCATGAAGCTGCCAAAATCGGCGACGCTGATCTCCAGGCTGGCAACCAGATAGGTAGTATCGCCATTTACGGAGGGGGGCATGGTTTCGGCTTCGGTTTTGCGGACGGTAGCCAAAAAGAGATGCCCGCCATCGGGGACTGTGGTTTCCAGCAAGCGGTTCAAGGCAGCGAAGATTTGCGAAGCTACTTCACGGAAGCCTTCATGGGTCTCTTCATCATAGTCACGGCTGGCCACTTTAGTGCGGATGACCTCTTCGTTGGTCATCATCATCAAACCGGCGAGGGCGATGGAGAGGTTGGTATCGAAGATCAGATGGAGGTCACCCAAGCCACTGGAGTCCTCTTCGCCGCGGGCGACACTGCGTTCAGCGGCAAAGAGAGGGGCAAGTTCCTCAGTGCCGCGCAGCAGCGAGCAATCGCTGAGCGTACAGTTCACCGAGCTGGTGGTCAGCGTATTGAGCTCTTCGGACAGGGTGAGGCAATAGTTGGTAAAAAATTCCCTGGCTTTATTGCTGATCGGTTCGGGTGTTTCCATTCTGGGTGACTCGCCTATACGTTCAAGATGGAGCAGAGAATCGTTGATTGCGTAAATTGCCGCATATCAAACAGGCATATTATTATATTGTCCAGCGATAAACAACATCCGCACAGTTGCCGGCCTCGTTATAAGCCAATTTTGTACAAAGGGAGCGTACCAAGGCGATACCGCGTCCGCCATGTCCCATATTGCCATCCAGGGTGGAGTGGACATGTTGGTGATCAAAACCTGGTCCTCCATCTTCAACGCGAATATGCATTTCACCACCCGTTTTTTGCTGTTTTTCATCATATTGTGGAATATGTGTCAACTCCAGTCGAATAAAACCGTGCTCCAGGGCGGCCAGACGCTCTTCCCGTTGACTATAATAGCGCATGAATCCTTCTGGGGTCTGTTTGGTTTTGGTATCGAGACCCAGGAGTCCATGATCGAGGGCGTTGGAAAAGAGTTCGGCGAGAGTGGTATAGATACGCTCGCGATGTCCGGCTGGTGCTTGCAGATTCATGACCGAATTGATGATGGCAGGCAAGGGATCGACGGTCTGCAGCAACTGGGGGCTGAAAAAAAAGGAGAGACTCCAGTTGGTGGGGGGGATAAATTTTTTTCTGGCGTGAGCGAGCGAGTCGCTGACCGGCTCTTCGTTGGCGCGGGCACAGTTGATCTCCAGCAGGGTGATGTCGTCAGATTGCTGGGCACCGGCGCGGAAGCTGTCCAAATCGCTGATGATGTCGTCGAAGAGATGTTCTGGCTGTCTGTTGCCGTCAAAATGGCGTTCCAGCCGTTCACTGCCATACATAAGGTTGTCGTGACGGGTGGCTTCGGTCAGGCCGTCGGAGTAGAGAAAGATGCGGGTATCCGGGCGTAACTCAAAGATACTGACTTTGCGGTCATCCGGGTTAAAGGGACGGATACCGAGCGGCAGATGGTAGGAGGCGATGCGTTGCTGCATGCGACCCTGGCCATCGACCAGGAGAATGTCGGGCAAGCCACCATTCCAGACCATCAGGCTTTGTTGCCGCATATCGACTTCAAGCAGACATGCGGCGCAAAACATGCGTGTGGGCATGATGGAGAGCAGTTTGGCATTCATTTCATCGGCGATATCACCGATGGAGTAGCCTTGTGCGGTCATGCCGTAGAAGAGTTCGGAGAGGGGCATGGCCCCGACGGCGGCGGAGAGACCATGTCCGGTAAAATCGCCCAGCATGATATGCAGACCCCCAGCCGGATTATAACTGGCAACCAGGAGATCACCATTGAATTGGGACATGGGTCTGGAGATATGACGCAGGCAAGGGGCATCAAACAGGTTGCCGGCGCGGACAATGTTGGAGAAGAGATGCTGGCTGATGTCGAGCTCTTGCTGTACACGCTCCTGATGGCGTTCCAGCTCCTCTTTTTGGCTATGGAGCTCGGTATGGAGGCGGCGGATCCGCTCCATGGCTTCAATTTTGGCTTGCAGGAGGGTACGATTGAATGGTTTGGTGAGAAAATCATCGCCACCGGATTCGATGCACTGCACCAATCCCTCTTCGTCGGTAACGGCGGTGAGGAAGATGATAGGCACGAAGCGATCGGAACTGATACGCTTGATTTCACGAGCCGCTTCGTAGCCGTTCATGCGTGGCATACGGATATCCATCAAGACCAGTTCCGGTCGTTCGCTATCAAACATTTCCACGCCTGCCAGGCCATCTTCAGCGGAGAAGACCTGATGACCTTCTCGACTCAGGAGGCGATGGAGGATAGTGCTGTTGATCCGGTCATCGTCAACGATCAGGATTTTCATGAGCCGAGGCGCACCTTACGTGTTCAAGGATCAGGTGATTTTGAACAGGCGCTGAAAGTTGGCTGTTTCCAGAATTTTCCGGATTTCTGGACGGGCGTTGGCAATTTCGATATCGGCATCGTTGGTGCCAGCCTCTTCGCGGAGCAGGAGCAGCATGCCCAGAGCGGAAGAGTCGATATATTCGGTACCGGTCAAGTCGATGATAAAGCGGCGGCTGCGGCTTTTATCGACGGTCTCTTCTTGGTAAGCGGCCCGGAACTGGGAATGCATTTCAAAGTTGAAGCGGCCTTTGATGCTGATGGTGGTTTCCTGATCGGTACGCGCAATGGAAATGGTGCCGGACATGTTCAGTCACTCCTTATAAAATCATCAATCGAGATGAATCGAAACAATATTGCACAAGGATAGCCATTAATATCAAGAAGTCAACGACGATTCGCAGCGTGTAGGCATGTTGACTGTATCATAGTTAAAATAGTGTGATACTGTGTGGTTAGCTGGCAATTGACCGGGTTGTGGATTTTTTGCTGTGCTGCCGCATTTTTTTGTACCATTTCCTGATACAATTTGCTACATTCTCCCTGCAGTTACTGGAGAGGCGGTAAATCGAGAGGATTCGGACAGGCGTGGCGCCTCATGATGCGGCAGGTTTGTTGTTTCCATCGTTTTTTAGTTGTGTCAAGGGCTGTGTCGTCCGCACTTAAGTTAATATTGCTTTATATAAGTTGTTGCATTCGTTGGGGAGGGGAAGAAAATTCCGGGTGGCAGCGACAGCGATGTGCTCTGCTGCCCGCATGGCAGGTTTGGGTGAAGCAGCCAAGGAAGGTGGACATCGACTCATCGCGGTGTGTCACAGGCCGCTTGCAAGGGATCCAGGGAGTGCATCCTGCCCAGGCCGGAGGCCGGAACACCTTAACTACGTGAAAGGTTGCGCGTTCTATGAAGAAATCAATGGTTTCGGAAGTGATCAGCGATGCGGTCTGCGATAACAATGACACGCACCTGTGGATGGCAGTGATGGATCGTGCGGTACGCGATCTGGTTGCTTTGGAGCGGTATCGCCAGGATCCGGCTATTATGGAGGATCCGGTCTTTCGCTATGATTATCGCACGCTGAAAAAATGGTTTCATTCCACTTCGATGGAGCCAGGGTCATTCAATTGGATCTGTTCGCTGGTAAATATCGATCCAAAGTGGGCGCTCAATCGTTTGGAGGATCGTTTGAAGGTATGTTTGGTCCCAGAGTCGCGGCGCAGTCGTCCACGGGATATGGGAGTAGGCGCGGATGTGTTGGCAGATGCTTTGTTGGACATTGATGAAGAGGCCGAAGCCGCGTAAGAGGGGTGAGTGAGTGTTCACTGTTGTTGCACAAGTATTTGACCGGGCTCTGCCCGGTCTTTGCTTTTGTGCGACCACATCATCAGAAAAATATCATAACAGACAGGCGGCAATCGCTCTGAGTGGAGAGGAGTAAAGGGATGGAGCAGCAGGCAAAAGGGGAGTCGTGGCGCAGAGGATGTGCCTTTTTGGGGGTACGTCATGCCATATTGGGCGGGGCGATGTCCTGGTTGTCGGAGCGTCATTTGGTCTCTGCGATATCCAATGCAGGGGGGTTTGGGGTGTTGGCGGGAGGCGGCATGCCGGTGGAGTTGTTGCGCAGTGAGATTCGTGCCACGCGCGAACGCACGGCAGAGCCCTTTGGGGTCAACTTGATCACCATGCACCCCGATTTGGCGGCTTTGGTGCAGATGGTGGTGGAAGAGGGGGTGGGCCATTGCATTCTGGCCGGTGGGCTGCCGGAGCAGGAGACAATGAGCACCTTGAAGGCTGCCGGAGTCAAGGTGATTGTCTTTGCACCCTCGCTGGCCTTGGGGCAACGGTTGATTCGCCGTGGTGCCGATGCCTTGATCATCGAGGGACATGAGGCAGGGGGGCATGTGGGGCCGGTTTCGACCAATGTTTTGGTGCAGGAAATTTTGTACCAGGTCGATGCGGTGCCGGTATTTGTTGCCGGTGGCATAGGGAGTGGGCGGATGGTGGCAAGTCTGGTAGCCATGGGGGCGGCGGGTTGTCAGTTGGGCACGCGCTTTGTCTGTGCCAGCGAATGTATTGCCCATGATAATTTCAAGCAGGCGTTTGTGCGTGCGCAATCACGGGATGCCATGGTGACGGCGCAGTTTGATCCCATTTTACCGGTCATTCCGGTACGAGCCTTGGTCAATAAAGGTACATCTGTATTTAATCAAAAGCAGCTTCAGTTGATCGAGGAGGTAAAAGCAGGCAGTAAAACACGCAAGGATGCTTTGTTGGAGTTGGAACATTTTTGGGTAGGAGCACTGCGTCGGGCCGCCATTGATGGGGATGTGGAATATGGTTCGGTAATGGCCGGACAAAGTGTGGGTATGGTCAAAGCAGTGCAGCCGGTGGCAGAGATCATCCAGGAGTTGGTTGCTGAAATTGTTGCCGATTGAGGAGAGGTGGTAAAAACGGGCAGGAGGCAGAAACTGCCGCTCCTGCCCGGAGTTTCTTTCCTTGTCTTGTGGTATTCCCTGCCGTTGCATCGTAAAATCAATTAAAATTCAATAGTTTATATTGTGGCATGCCTGTTGCTTTCTCTGTTGTGAACCGATATTTTGGTATGGCTTTGTTCACGCATGAGGAATGTGCCGATGACTCCTTCCAGTGTCACTGCGCCATCGTCGCCTTCGGCGATTGATTGGCTGGCGGTGTTGAGCAAATTATCGAACGCGCCTTCAGGTGGGGATGCGGCGTCGTTTGATGTGACGTTAGGGAAGTTTTTGGGCAGCAAGAGTGGGGAGGTCAAAGGCAGTAGTCCCAAAGGGGCAGCGGCAACTGCTGCTGGCAAGAGTGAGCGCGGTCGCCCTCCAGTGGAGAAAAAAGCGCAGTTGGCGGCAAAAGAGTCGGCCAGCGAAGTGCGAGGAGCGGAGGAGCGTGCCGGCGCCGATAAAGAGAGTGGCAAAGTGACCACAGAACACTCTGCGCTATCGGCAAAAGAGTCGATGCCTGCAGATGAAGAGTCGGTGTCTGAGAATGTCTCGGCGGGGCAGGAGGAAGAGGTAGCGGCAGCAACAGAGTCTGCGGTATCTGACAAAGAGGTAGAATCTGCACCCAGGCGGCAAGGTGAGCGTGGCAAAACAGGAGAGGCGACCGGTTCGGCGGCGTTGTCGGCTCAGGATCTTTCCGGGCAGGTGTTGGCCCGTTTGCAACGCCTGGGGATGGCGCATGGCGCTGTTGCGACAGGAGACTCAGCGGCCAGGGCGGGAGCCGGGCAGGGGACGATGACTCCCGAAGAGTTGTTGATGCAGTTGTCTCTGTTGGGTATTGCCGGGCAAAATGGTGAGAGTGAGCAGCAGATTCCTCAGGTGATGGCAGAGGCTGGCAACAAAGTAGTGGCAGCTTTGCTGCCTACGGCCACCATGGCCCAGATGGTTGAGAAGATGATGCAGGGGCGTGTGCTGGCCAAGTCAGGAACCGAAGAGGTTGCAGAGGTGTTGGGCAAACTGCAAGCGGTGACCGATGGGGGAGTTGCTACAGAGGGATCCTTGCGCGTTTCCGGGAACAGTCGGGCGGTGAGCGGTGGTGGCTCTCTGTCGGCGCAATCGCCGCAGTTTGCCGATGAGTTGGTGGATCGTGTGGGCAAGATGCGGCTGCTGACGCGGGGAGGCATGACCGATCAGTTGCGGGTGACTTTGGATCCAGAGGATTTGGGTAGCATAGATTTGCGTGTGCGTGTGGATGGACAGAATCAGGTGCATTTAATGATCACCACCCAATCGGAGGCAACCAAGGAGCTTTTGCATCGGCAGATGGGACAGTTGCGTGAAGCGCTGGCACGGCAAGAGATGGGTTTTGGTGATGTGATCGTGCAGGTTGGTGACCAGGAACAACAAGAGCAATATGCGGCAGCGCAGTGGAGTTTTGCCGATCAGCAGGCGCAGCGGGAAAATTTGCTGGCGCGCGGTTTGGGACGGTTGAGTGAGGAGCCCTCTGTGCGGGTGGATCCGCTTGAGCTGATTCGGCGTCCGCCGGTATCGGTGAGCGAGGGGCTCAGTATTATCGTTTGATTGTGATGAAGATGGATGGGTTCGATGGCGGGTGAGAGGGTTGGCAGTATGCAACCCATTCCGGTCGGCGCATGCGCAGAGACAAAAAATTGAGTGGTTTAAGAGGAGAGTGGCATGGGAACGACTCCAATATTTGGAACGATTCCGACAACCAGCAGCACCAGCAGCACATCGGGTAACAACTCGAACAAGAGTGCAGAGCAGTTGCGCTTGGATTTTTTGAAGTTGCTGACCACGCAACTGCAGTACCAGGATCCGCTAAGTCCAACGGATAACACGCAATTTACGACCCAGTTGGCGCAGTTCAGCAGCCTGGATTCGCAGAACAAGAGTAACGAGCTCTTGCAGAAGCTGTTGGATGCCCAGGGCAGTGGTGGAATGAACCAGGCGGTATCCTATATGGGCAAATGGGTGATTGGTTCTGGCAACCAGACGGCGGTAAAGGATGGTTCAGCGGTGGTGCGTTTCCAGATGCCGACAGCGGGAAATGCCAACGTGCGCATTTACAATCAATTTGGACAGTTGATTAAGAGTGTGGATGTAGAAAATCTGCAGGCAGGCGAGCGGAGCGTAGCGATTGATGGCATTGCGGCAGCCAATGGTACCTATCAGTTTGCGGTCAGCCAGGTAGGCAGTGATGGCAGTCAGATGGCATTGGGCACTTTGCAAGCACAGCAGGTGACAGGAGTGGTCAACAGTGGTTCTGCCGGAATCCTGTTACAGTTAGGTGATCGGCAGATGGCGTTGACAGATGTCACCCGGATCGAATTGAGCAACACACCGGGGTGACCCGTTGGTGGATGGAATAAAGAACCATTGCATGACGCATTGAGCAGCACACCGGGGTGACCCGTTGATCGATAGAATAGAGAAAAATTGCATCGATGCCGAAGCGCAAGCTTCGGCATGTCCAACGCATTTTGGGAGAACAGCATGTCCATTACACAAGCGATGTATGCGGGTGCCAGCGCATTAACCAACTTCAGTGAGTCGATCACGGTCATCGGCAACAACCTGGCCAACTCCAACACCACGGCATTCAAGTCGAGCCAGGCATCTTTTGAGGATGTATTGATTCAGACGGTGGGCAACAGTGGTGCGGGTAATGCCAATCAGGTGGGTACCGGAATGGGGTTGGCGGCTGTGCAACAAAATATGGTGCAAGGATCGTTTGCGCCAACGGTCAACGTCACCGACTTGTCGATTGATGGACGTGGATTTTTTACAGTGAAGGATTTGAAAGCCTCAGGCAAGACCGATTCGACGGGGACGCCTGTGGATACCTTTTACACGCGGGCAGGCAATTTCCGTCAAAACGAGCAGGGCTATCTGGTCACTCCTGGCGGAATGGTTTTGCAAGGCAAGGAGATTGGTTCCAGCATGGCACCGATTGATATCAATCTGAAGCCTTATGAGCGGGATGCTGGTTTGGCGACGACGCGGGTGAATGTTGGGGTCAACCTGGATACTTCGGCGACCGTTTTTGATCCGGCTGCCAATTTTGATCCAGAAGATTCGGCGACCTATAATTTTTCCACATCGGTTCGGGTTTATGACTCCTTGGGAGCTGGTCACAATCTGGAGATTCAGTTTCGCAAGATAGGGGACAGCCAGTGGCAGTGGCAGGCGGCGGTACAGGCCAGTGAGGTGACCTCTGGAGCAACTGGGATGCAGGTGTTGAGTTTTGGTTCGGTTCCGGCCAGTGGTACGGCTCCGACTACCCCCTACACGCCTGGTTTGTTGGAATTTGATGATCATGGTCGCCTGTTGCGGGAAGGTTCATCGCCGATGGCGGTCCATTTCTTGGGTGGGACCAGTCAACAGGATATTTTGGTAGATTTTGGTCAGGCAGTGGGTGCAGGGGGTGATTCGAGCAACGATTATGCGTTGAAAGAGGATACCGATTTATCTTTTGATTCGACCTTGACGGCCTGGAATACCGATGTGACGACCAGCAGCAGCAGTGGTTCGACCAGTGTGTTTGGTGGTTTTGCCACCACCAAATTGGATCAGAACGGTTTTCCGCGTGGCAATCTGGACAAAATCTCCATCAGTGGGGATGGGGTTATTACCGGCAACTATACCAACAGCCGCAGCAAAGCCTTGTGTCAAATCACCTTGGCCGATTTTGATGATGAGACAGCTTTGGCACAGAAAGGGAGCAATCTGTTTGCAGCCACGACCGCATCTGGCGCCGCCCACACCAATGTTCCTGAAGGGGATCGTTTGGGGAGCATTGTTTCCTATTCGCTGGAGCAATCCAATGTGGACATGTCTGGCGAGTTTGTGCGCATGATTGCCACGCAACGTGGTTTCCAGGCCAACTCGCGCATTGTCTCGGTGGTGGATGGCATGCTGGAGGAGTTGCTATCCTTGAAACGTTAGTGAGGTTTTATAGTGGTTTTGTCGCTGCGGACAGTGTATATTGATCGGAGTAGCTGTTCGCAAGCTGAAAGAGAAGACCGGCGGGGCAGAAGTCCCGCCGGTTTTGTCTGTATGTTGGATGTAATCATGGAAAGATTTGCCAAAGTAAAAAATAGGATGTAGATTTTGGCTGTTGCATTCCTGTGCGTTGCAGGCTATCCTGACCGCCGTGAGGGTCGCCGTTCCTGTGCCGTTTCTGTGCTGAAGGGTATCTTTCGGAGTGGGCAGAGAGGAGATAGGCGTGAGGCGTAGGCAGCGTGGCTACAGGAAACGCATTTGAAACCGAGAGTGAAGGGATCAGACCATGGCGGAAGAGGCAGATAAGGAAGCAAAAGAGTCAGGCGGGGGCGGTTTGGGTGGATTGTTGAAAATTATCATCCCGATTGTTGCGCTGTTGTTGGGTGCGGGAGGGGGATATATGGCGGGCAGCAGCTCTGCTGCCAAGCAGGTGGAGGAGGCCAAAGCCATTCAACCGGAACCCAAGGCCGGCGATGTGGCCAAGGATACCAATGCCATGGTGGGGGATATGTATAAATTGGAACCATTTGTGGTCAACCTCAACGAGCCCAAGGGTAGCCGTTATTTGAAGGCGACCATTCAATTGGAGATGAGTGCCTCCGATTTGAAGCCGGAGTTGGATCGGCGGGCGGCGCAGTTGCAGGATGTGATATTAGCATTGTTAACCTCCAAAACGTTCCAGGAGTTGCAATCTCTGGAGGGAAAATTCCGTTTGCGGGAGGAGTTGTTATCCCGGATCAATGCGTTGTTGGTTAACGGTACAGTAGCGCGGGTCTACTTTACCGAATTTGTCATCCAGTAGTATTTTTCCGATTCCAAGATACGCACATGACGCAGATCCTGTCCGAGGAAGAGATCAATGCCCTGATG
Source organism: Candidatus Magnetaquicoccus inordinatus (assembly GCF_004217665.1). GTDB lineage: Bacteria > Pseudomonadota > Magnetococcia > Magnetococcales > Magnetaquicoccaceae > Magnetaquicoccus > Magnetaquicoccus inordinatus. The sequence goes on from NZ_RXIU01000021.1 coordinate 15,687, forward strand.
CAGGGGTTGGAGGAGGGCACGCTGGATTTGGAACCTCCTGGCAAGCCGGAGAAGGTCAAAGAAGATAAAAAGGTGACCCCTTTCTTTTTTGGCCAGCGGACGGCGATTCGTGTGGGGGCAATGCCTGGGCTCGACATGATCAACGAGCATTTGGCGTCGCAACTCTCGTTCAAATTAAGTCAAAAGGTAGGCCGCGAGGTGCATGTCCAGCCCAAGGCCACCACCAATCAGATTTTTGGTCGTTTTTTGCACTCTCTGGATCCGCCGATTTTTATCAACATTCTGCGGGTAGAGCCATCGCAATCGATGAGTTTGATTTCGATCAGTGGCGATGTGATGTTTCATATTTTGGAGAGTTTTTTTGGTGGAGCCGGCTCATCGGAGCGTCCTTTGCGCAACTTTTCCCCGTTTGAGATGAAGGTGATCGACCGGGTGATGGAGGTGACGCGGGAGCAGATTGAACTGGCCTGGAAAAAGATGGATGCCTCTTTCCGTCTGGTGATGACTCGTTGGGAGAATCAGCCCCAGTTTGCTGCGGTGGTGCCTTTGGATGAGACGGTATTTTTGATCACCTTTGGCGTCGAGGTTGGGGATACGGAAGGGACATTGACCATTTGTTATCCTTCGGTGGTATTGGAGCTGTTCAAGCAGCAGCTCAAGGTTGGTTTCCAGCGCGAGCAGGTAGAGGGAGCTTCAGCCTGGATGGATACCATGTTGCAGCAGTTGGATCAGGTGTCGTTGCGTGTCTCACCGGTGGTCTCGCGGGAGACCATGAAAGTGCAGGAGATGCTACACTTGAAGGTTGGTGATGTGGTCACCTTGAGTCATGATATTGCGGCAGAGATGCCGATTGAGGTGGAAGGGTTGGTCAAGTATTATGGTATGGCTGGGGTTGTAGATGGACGGCGGGTGATGCGAGTGACCCGTGTTCATGAAGAGAATCAATAGGCTGGTCGTTGTATAGCCTTTTATGCAAGGCTGTGGTTGATAGGTGAAGTGGCACAACCGGAGAGCAGGGCAGCCCGGGTGGACTGGCCGATAGGCAACCTGTTGCGGGTTTCTTGGATTTGATATTGGAGATTTGAAATTGTCCGATTCAGGCTACGGAGAAGAGTCGCATACCAAGAACATGGAACTTCTGATGGATATTCCATTGAATGTTTCCGTGCGTTTGGGACATGTGCGCATGCAGATCCGGGATCTGCTGAAATTGAACAAAGGATCATTGATTGAATTGGAAAAAGAGGCTGATGAGCCGTTGGAGATCCATGTCAATGATCGTTTGTTGGCCTATGGCGAGGTGGTGATGATCAAGGATAAGCTGGGTATCCGCATCACAGATATTGTCTCGTTGGCCGAGCGGTTGGAGAATTTGCGCTAATGCGTTGCTTTGGGGTGGATGTCTATCGCCTCATCTGCTGCGTATTGTTGGCACTGGGTATAGTGGTTGGGGAAAGCGCCACGACAGGCAACGCTGCACCGCCACCAGCGGCGATGGTGGAGGGCAAGCCGACAGTAGCGGAAAACAGACCAGTTGTGGAGAGCAAACCCATACCGGAGAGCAAGGGCATGTTTGCTGAGGCTGCCAAGCTGGTTTCGGTGAATGATTGGCTGGGCGAGGCCTTTTGGAAGGTTATTGGTGCGTTGGTAGTATTGGTTGCCTTGGCGTTGTTGGTGGTGCGTCTGGGCAGACGTTTACGTCCGCAATGGCGGGGTGGCGGTCCCATTTTCATTGAGGATGGGCGCAATTTGGCTCCTGGGGTTGGGGTACGTTTGCTGCGGGTGGGTTCGCGCTATTGGTTGATTGGTGTGACTCGTGAGCGGGTGACCTTGATTGGCGAGTTGAGTGAAGAGGATCTGCTGGACGAGCCGGCAGAGGAGGAAGAGGAGGAGCCGGCGGTGGAGATAGTTTCTGCCAAGGGTATGCGGCATGGGCGGGTTGTGCGTCATGCCAATGAGCCCTCTTTGATGGATCAGGGTTTGCGGCGGTGAGCAGAGATTTGCGGCAGCGCTGGTTGTTTTGGGGTGGCCTTGTGCTGACCCTGATGGGTTGGTTGTTGCCGCAGTGGGCATTGGCGGCGGAAGTGAGTTTACCTGGGGTGACCTTTTCGACTGGCGGTGTCAGTGGCAAAGCGGATCCGGAGCAGGTAGGTGTAGGTTTACAGATTCTGGCCTTAATGACTTTGTTGTCATTGGCGCCCAGCATCTTGATCATGGTGACCTCTTTTACGCGGGTTGTTGTGGTCATGTCATTTGTCCGGCAGGCGATGGGTTTGCAGGGACAGCCTCCCAATCAGGTATTGATTGCCTTATCGTTGTTTGTGACTTTTTTTATTATGGGTCCGGTTTTTGATCGGGTGCATGAGGAGGCGTTACGTCCTTATCTGGACAAGCGGATCTCGGAAGAGCAGGCGTTGGACAAGGCTTTGGTACCGATTCGCAACTTTATGGTACGGCAGACACGAGAAAAAGATTTGGCGCTTTTTTTACGTTTGTCGGGGGTACAGAAGGTACAGAGTCCAGATGAGGTACCGTTACGTTTATTGATTCCCTCGTTCATGATTTCCGAGTTGAAGACAGCCTTTCAGATTGGTTTCATGATTTATCTTCCTTTTTTAATCATTGACATGGTTGTGGCCAGTGTTGTCATGTCGATGGGTATGATGATGTTGCCGCCGTTGGTGATTTCGATGCCGGTCAAGTTGATTTTGTTTGTGTTGGTAGATGGCTGGGCATTGGTAGTTGGTTCGTTGGTACAGTCCTTCAAGTAGACGATTTTTTTTGCATCCTGCCAGCGTTTGTCATTAGAAAAATCTTGAAAAAAAACAATTGCGGGTCCAGGGGATCATCCCCCTGGCGGAGCCTTGGGGATTTTGCTATTGCGGGTCCAGGGGGATCATCCCCCTGGCGGTGTCCAGAGGCGGAGCCTCTGGGATTTTGCTATTGTTTTTGGCGCGCATTGCACAACTAGCCGACGCGCTTTTTGCGTCGGCTTAAGCGCCAAATGGATGCAAGCTGTGCCTGTTGGCGCGTTTTTTTTGCGCCAACAGGCACAGGCTCTTCATGGGTTTTAGGAGTCAGCAAGCTGACACGGATCTGAATGGTTACAGATGGTTTTCCACTCCACATCATTTGATCCCATTATTTGCGCATATCATGTGCTTACATTTTTCGCGCACATCATTTATCGCTATGGTTCCCGCATTCTCTCTGCTAATCTTTCACGCAGGCGCAGGATTGAGGTAAGCTCTTTTGGCAATGATCCAGAGTCGTAACTATTCAGGTTCGTACTGACTTGCCAAGTCTACCCGATTTGCGATGACTCGCCAGCTCTCCCCCCATGGGGATGCTGTGCGGATTGGCGCAAAAATGCGCGCCAATCCGCACAGCTTGCTTCCATTAGGCGCGCTGCACCGACGCAAAAAGCGCGTCAAAAGCAAAAAACAAAACCCCAGAGGCTTTGCCTCTGGACTCCACCAGGGAGGTGCCCTCCCTGGACCCGCAATTGTTTTGGGTGGTGGATAGTTACCCAGACTCTTCCATCCCATCCATCCGTCAAGCATGGCATGAATCAATTTTTGTTGAGCAAGTGGGCAAACAGGGAGCAGTTACTGCAAGGAGGCAGTACCATGACACAGACATTTTCCGTTTTTCGGCGCAAGCCAGCCTTTTCAGCCAGTATGCGCGCTGCTGGAATATTAATCGTAATCAATGCTGTGCTCTTTATTGCCAAAGTGACGGTGGGAGTGGCTTACAACTCGCTGGCGGTGCTGTCCGATGCAGGCAACTCTTTGACCGATGTGGTGACCTCAATCATCATTTTGTTTGCGGTGCGGGAGAGTGCCAAGCAGGCGGATGCCGGGCATCATTTTGGCCATAGTCGTACCGAACCTTTGGCTGCCTTTACTGTTGCGGTTCTCACCTGTGTTTTGGCTGCACAGGTGTTTCGTGAGGCTGTGGCGAGACTTTTTTCTGGTGGTGAGCCGTTGGCAGGGATTGCACCACTGCTTGTGCTGGCCTTGGTGATTCTCAGCAAGAGTGCTATCTGGGTTGTGGCAGGCCGCATGGGACGCAAACAACGCAGCCCTGCTCTGATTGCGGCGGCCATGGATGCCAAAATGGATGTGCTGATCAGCATCATGGCCATGGTCGGTGTTGCAGGGGTTGATGTTGGTTTGCCATGGCTCGATGGGGTGGCAGCTCTCTTCATTGCGGCCTGGATTGCCTATACCGGTTTTGCCCTTGGCAAAGAAAATGTCGAAAAATTGTTAGGTGCGGTTCCCGATCCCGCGATTGTGCGCATCATCCACGCCAAATTTAATCTACTGAAAAAGCAAAAACGCATTCGCAATTTTCATGAATTGCGCATTCACTATGTGGGATCAGAGATCCATATTGCGGTACATGTCAATGTAAACCGGGAGCTTGCATTGCAGGAGAGCCATGACCTGGATGAAGATATCCAGGCGATGTTGTTAAGCATTCCTGATGTCAAACATGTGGCATTGCATATTGATCCGGTTTGATTTTCCCTCCTTGCAAACCAATCCTGTTGTGGAAATATGGGCAACTGTTTGGTATTGCTGACGAACAGCAGCATAACCATTCTGTTGCAAAAAAGGGCTAAAACGTCGGCAAATTCAGTTTCATTTCATCTTTTGCCTTTAGAATATGCTCTACCAGTCGTGATACAGGCAGCGGAGTGCTCTATGGAAGATGGCAGCCTCCCGTTTGTATGTCCCAGCAGCAACAGGAAAACATGCTCAGGAGAGCCGGTGCCGCGATGACAGGTATTTTATTGAAGCAACGGATTGCTCCCGCCACGCGGTATCTCTTCCTGGAGGCGTGCATGTGGAGACTCCAACAAAATATTCCGTTCAGAAAAGATCTTTCGGCAGCTTGTCCCTTTTCAGGAGGTGTACCATGTCATGTATTCAGCATTCCTCTCGCAAACCCTATCTGGTTTCCCACTCATTATATTTGGATCGTTTGGCAGAGGGTATGGATATCCATTCGGTAAAGAGCAGACTGTTAGAGGTGCAAGGTGTGGCCTCGGTGGAGTGTGAGCAGGATGCAGAACAGGTGTTGGTTACCTATGATCTGCGTCAGTTACATTTGGAAGAGATAGAAACCAGCTTGCGCAGCATGGGTTTGACATTGAAAGATGATTTGGTATCGCATCTTCGTCATGCAGTGAGCCATTTTTTAGAAGAGTTGGAGGATGATGAGCAATCTGCGGAGATGAACAAGCCTGATCATGCGCATAATCCGTTTCTCTACCGTAATGTAGCAGAGGAAAAGGATCCACCTGTTTAGAGGTTATGGAGGCAGATGAGGCGATGAGTGCTCTGCAACTGTTTTTCTGTATTGCTGCCGCAATCTGTCTGCAATTAGTGGTATTTGCAGCTATGGCGTTCCATCGCCATTGGTTGCTTTATAGGGAGATGCAAATCCGCCTGGCGGGTGTTGCTGCTGGGGGTGTCGTGGCAGAGAGGTCGTATCAGTCTGTGCATCGCTCTCCCGATTGTCAGCAGGTGGCGGGCTGGGAGGGGTTTCGAG